>JALFIX010000158.1 GCA_022775105.1 Prevotella sp.
GGTAGTGTGCGGGGGATTATCTTGAAATTTTCCACATCCTTTTGGTTGGATGCGAGAATCTGTTTTATTTCATCTTTCGTAATCATATATCGTCCCTCTTCAAATTGTTATTTTGAATTTTTGCCGCAAAGTTATAATTTACATTTTGAACTTCTTTGCTTTTCTGCAAAATAATCGATATATTTGACACTATTTAACACTTATGTTAATAAAATATATTTATTATTTCTGCTGCAAAGTTACTTTAATCCTTGTCATTTTCACTGAATTTTCTTTCTTATTTTTTCTCTAATTCTGCAAATTGGACAAAGCATACAGGGGAAGTATGCGTATCTGACGCTCCTCACCGTTTACATCATCCTTGATCGCAATTTTGCCGAAGTTCTCGAGCGATGTGCGTATGGCATTGGTGATGTTCTTCTTCTGCATAAACAGCCGCAGGCTCTTCATCTTGCCGCTGACACCGGACTTCACCTCAATAGGCATAACCTTTCCTTCGTTCATTATTATATAATCAACCTCAGATGTCGTGCCTCTTTCAGGGTTCTCCCAATAGTATAGGTCGTGGCGCACGCGGGGACTTGAATATTTGATCATCTCCCATCCTGCCACCATTTCCGTCAGTCCTACCTTGTTCACAAGTTCTTCGGCAGTGCCAAGCATGATGGTTGACATCTGCTTTTTGGCTCCGCCAAGATACAGGTCGCATATACGAAGCAGGAGCCCGCTGTCGAGGAATATGTATTATGTTATTTCGGCTGCAAAGTTACACATTTTCAGCCATTCCCACAACTATTTCACAATAAAAATGTAAAAAGTCAGAGGAATCGCCTTCTTATGGCGATTTCCACTGTCGTACTCTTTTTCTTGTAAAATACTGCATTTTATGGTTTAATGCCTTGTGCATCAATGGAATAAGGGGAATCAACACTACACTAACACTACATAAACACTGCACTACCACTACATAGGGATTTTTTGGGGATTATGTAAATTATTGTTGCGACAAATACCTATGCAGTGTATGTGTAGTGTTAGTGCAGTGTTGATGTAGTGTTGTTTAGGGTTAAATGTCTGTTTGTTAATTAGTTATCATTAAAAATGCAGTGTTTCTCAAAATAAGAGAGTATGGCTATGACTCTTTATACCAAATCTTAAACGGAATTAACAAATAGGGCAAATAATTATTGTTTTAGTTAATTTTATGCGTTTAAAATTAACAGTTTCCCGATTTCTTGTCGATTTTCCTCCGTTCATCCTCCGTTCATCCTCCGTTCATCCTCCGTTCATCCTTCGTTCATCCTTCGTTCATCCTTCGAATATATATACATAAATTAACGAATGATGATTATTGTAGCATTGGAGCAAGAAAAAAGGAAGAATATTATAGATAAAAGATTTTGTAATAAATATTGCCAATAGTCAATGCGGATGCCTCTGGGAGCGTGGGCGTCTCGCCCGCGGCAGATGCGGATGCCAAGTCCTTTCGGGGTTAGGTAATGTAGAGGGAAGTCATAGGGTATAGGGAAAAATATCGTTTTAATGCTTAATAGGGCATGGAAAACGTATTATTTGAAGGTGGAATGATCTACGAGGTAGAGTCGTTCCTTGAAGAGAATTATCAGTTTCGCCGCAACGTGATGAGCGGCAAGTGTGAAATGCGTGCTAATGGCAAATAGGCAGGCGAGTGGAAGGATGTCACGGAGATTGTCGTCAACACCATAGTGCGCGAGGCAAAGAAGGCGGGCATTGGCGATAACAAGTCGCCGAGGCAGGACATAGTTGAATACATCAACTCGATGGCTGTTGAGACGTATGACCCTGTGAAGTCATATCTTGATTCACTGCCCGAGTGGGACGGCAACGACCATGTGGGAGCATTGTTCCGACGTTTGCCTGAAGTGACGGATGAGATGGTTGGTTTTCTTGCCATCTGGCTTCGCTCGTCGGCAGCACATTGGTTGCATCTTGACATGCTTCATGGCAACGAGTGTGTGCCGGTGTTGATTGGTGGACAGGGTATAGGCAAATCCACCTTTGCCGTCCGACTGCTGCCGCCTGAGTTGCGATGCTATTATCTCGACCATATTAACTTCTCCAACAAGTTTGATATGGAAATGGCCCTCACCAATAATCTTTTCGTCAATCTCGATGAGTTTAACGTGATGACCTTGAGGCAGCAAACCAAGTTGAAGCAGGTGTTGTCGAAGGTGAAGGTGAACGGTCGCCCAATTTTCGGTCGTGTTCAGGCCGACCGTCCTCGCTATGCCTCGTTCATAGCCACCACCAACGATGAGACACCTCTCAGCGACCCTACTGGCAGTCGCCGCTATATCTGCATCCTCATCCCCGAGGAAGCGTATATCGACAACGACACTCCCATCGCTTACGACCAGCTCTATGCCCAAGTGCTCCATCAATTGAAGGCTGAGGAACTTCCCTATTGGTTTGACAATGCCCAAGTGGAGCGCATTCAGGAGCAGAACATGCCTTTTTACAAATCTGAGGACATGAACGACATGCTCACGTCGTGCTTCCGCAAACCAAATGAAGGCGAGCAGCCGATATGGATGTCCACCACCGAGCTATGCAACCGTCTTCACAAGAAGTATCCCCCAGTCATGAAGTCGCACTCGATGAAAATCCATATAGGTGCCGCCCTGAAGCTACTCGGTTTCGCTTCAAGGCGCACATCCAATGGCAATGTATATGCCCTCATACCGCGCGAAGCGGTGTGAGGGCCATTATAAGAGTCTCGAAAGATACAAAAAATACTAAAATAAGCGTTCATAAACTAATTTTTATCCCAAATATTTGGTCTTTAGCGAAAGTTTATGTACCTTTGCAGCGAAATGATAGAAACTATGGATGTTAAGGCTATGCCCACGGTGCAGATTATCCAGGCATTGGGCAAGAGGTTCAGGGAATATCGGATTGCTGCGAGAATGACCCAAAAAGAGGTAGCCGAGCAGTCCGGGATAAGTATGCTCACCATCAGAAGGTTTGAGCAGGGGTATTCGTATGACATCAAGTTGGGCAATCTTATAGCCCTTCTGAAGGCCATTGACTTTGCCGAAGGCGTAGCCGACATTCTTCCAGAGATACCAGTCTCGCCGTATGCATTGGCAAGACAAGATGCAAATAAACCAAAAAGAGTAAGACATGAACAACAACGTTAAGGTTACTCTCACTCAACGATATGACAGGAAGGACGGCAAGAAGATTCATACACAGACACTTGCAGCCATGAATCCAAATGCGAGAAACTATGAGGACTTGATGACAATAGTGGAAAGACTCAACATTCCTTACAAGGAAAAGGAGGAGACCTTTCGCCGCACCGTGTTCAACATTCTTGCCACGAATGTTGACGCGCATATCCGCAACTTCTCTTTCATGATGGAAGAGGGTGGGGATTGGCACATAACCCCGGCATACGACTTGACATTCTCATGCTTCAATCCCGGAAACAAGTTTGATCCTGCCCATTATTTGAGAATTGGGGGGAAGACTGTTGACATAGGATATGAAGACCTGATGGAATTTGGCAGAAGGTTCAGCATAGCCAATCCCAACGAGATTATTCAGAGGACTGCCGACTGTGTCGCCAAATTCCGTTCTGTTGCCGGCGACATTGGAGTGGAAGGCTATTGGATTGACAAAATAGAGGAACATTTAGCCGAGATGTCTCCAAAGATACTTTCCATGCTCAGTGGCTACAAGCCTCTGTCGTTCAATTACTTCATTGAAGAAAAGGGTATCACGGTAAATAACTTGCATTGGACAGAAATGGGCAATGGAGCCATGCGTCTTGAAGCCGAGCTTAATGGCACTCCTTTCAGGGCTACTTTTGCCAGGAAATCCAAGGAATATCGTAAGCGTCTCCACGAAGGCGTATTGCACCGTCCAAATTAATTGTTTACCTTTGCCGCGTTTTTAATAAAAGGTAACAATGAGAACAGCAGAAGAACGTTATGAGGAGACGTGGAACAGTTATCTCGCGCTTCTCAAC
>JALFIX010000169.1 GCA_022775105.1 Prevotella sp.
GTATATTTACCCAAACCATATTGCTCCATACGCTTTTTGGCAACCTCCTCCGTAGCATTGTTTATTTCCTTCCCTACCGCCACGATATTCAAGACTTGATTGTCCTCATCAATGTTGCTCGATAGCACCTGCGTTCCCGGTTGCGAGAGTTCCACCTTGACGAACGAGTTGACCTTGTTGTCGAAGATACTGCGCCTAACAATTCCAATAGTCAAAAAAGTTGCGGGAATCATCGTCACGATAGCGATACCCATAACCATGCGCTGAGCCTTCTTTGCAAGTGCCGGATTCTGGAATTCAAGACGATGGAAACGCATAAGACGTACACCAACGTATGTGGCAAGGCTGATGAACACGGTATTGATGAAGAAGAGATAAAACGCTCCGAGGAAATACAGGAAATGCCCCGTGGCAAGACCATAACCGGCAGTACACAATGGCGGCATCAATGCCGTGGCTATCGCAACTCCGGGGATGACATTTCCCTTGCCCTTGGTGCAGAGAGCAAGAATACCGGCTGCACCACCGAAGGTGGCTATGAGCACATCGTAAATAGTAGGAGAAGTGCGGGCAAGAAGCTCCGACTGTGCCTCACCCAACGGGGTGATAAGGAAATACACCATCGCCGTGAGCACACTTATGAGTGTTGCCACACCGAAATTCTTCACTGCACGGCGCATAAGGTTGAGGTCATTGATACCCATAGCCAATCCCATACCGATGATAGGACCCATAAGCGGCGATATGAGCATCGCTCCGATAATTACCGCAGTGGAGTTGACATTCAACCCAAGTGAAGCAATGAAAATAGCAAAGATAAGCACCCAAAGGTTGGCGCCCCTGAAACTCACTCCACTCGTGATCTGCTTCACTATTTCCTGTTCGTCCTCCATGTCCTGCATGATGACGAAATGAGCCTTTATTCTTCCTAATAATCTTTCCATAATAATTACCTTCTTTATTTTATGATTTTAAATCCTTTTCCACAATATATGCCACGACTGTTGTAAGAAGTGACCTTCCTGCCGCCAATTGTATAATATGCCGATGGCAACTTGGCGTCTATCCTAACGTCAGAGATGGACGACACGTTGTCAACCGTGTGGTCATAACTGCTGCCTATGTAATATCCATTGTTGACATAGACGAGGTCGGCGGTCTGGCTGCCTCCATACTCATGGAATATCAGGCCTGTGGGCATCGACGCTTCCCCACCCTCGTATGTCCACTTGAATATCTTGCGTGTTCCGTCGGTTGTCTTGCCCATCAACTTCATTGAAGGACGGGCATCCCAACTGCTGCCAGTAAAACCGAAAGAACTGTTCCACACCCAAATCCTCACTCCTGTACATTCGGCGGATGCCTCGTAGAATATACTGCGCTCATCAACTGAAGAGATGGACGGAACATACACTTCGAGGTCGTCAATACCCACTGGCGGTGTTGTGCCTTCGGCAGAACCGTTGTTGGATGACTTCTCTTCCTGAGTACCATCGTATGCAAGTGTGGGCAATGGGGCTGGAGTGGTATCAAAGAGATAAGGACCGTCGGTACCTATCTGGCCTGTGCCGTTGAGCACATACACTGCCATCTGGCCCTTGCCGGAAAACGGGCGCGTGACAAGACGGCCGTCAGTCACTTCCTTAACGTCACCACTTACGACATCCAAATATCTGCCATTGAGAACACCTGTGAAGGTGGCTCCCGCGGAGATGGTTACAAGTGCATAACTGTCGATACCTTCGGCTACGTAGCGGCGCTTGAAGGCATAACCTCCTTGAGAAGAGCAGCCTTGCTTGCTGTATTGCCCCTTGCGCAATGCAGGAATCTGCTGGCGTATCTGAGACAGGCGACCAATATGACGCGCAAGAGGACGACTAAGCGTTGCCTCGATATTGCCTGTTGCATCAGTATATTGTCCGAATCCCACAGGAGTGACACTGCCCTTGATATAGCCTCCAAAATATGCCCTACCTGTATCTTTCTGTAGTCCGTTGGCTCCATTGTCAATCTTCACTCCCTTGCGGAACTCCACCTCACTGCCGTAGAACAGGCAAGGAATGCCACGGAAGGTGAACATAAGGTCGAGATTTTCCGCCCATTGATCTGTGCCACCATTGAATCGTATGCCATCATTTGGCCCTGGCGAATAATCGTGCGAATCAACATACACCACATTATAAGTGGCATCATTATAGAAATCATCGCTATCGAAAAGTCCCCATACACTGCCCACCGAGTTGAAACTGTAATGCACCGGGAAATCTATCACATTGAATCCCGATGAAAGAGAGTGATCGGGAGTGTGATAATCATTTCCGTTAAGCCACGTATTCGATGATTTCGGCTGCGAAGTCTCACTCTTGTTGGCGGCATATTCCTCTTCGGCGAGTTTCTGGTTGTCAATCTCCGAGGCTGAGGTCTGCGCCCCTATCACAACAGTGTCCCAATACGAAGGATCGTCATTCCACTTGGCGAGCAATGACTCATCCGACTGCCATGTATAGAAATACGGGGAGAGCGGCGGAAGACCACGGTAGGTGACCGAACCTTGGAAACGGGCGCATACCTCACCAAAGATGAAGAACGGACAGGCATTGAGGCGCTTGTGACGATATTCGTCGCCAAGAGCCAAAAAATATGGAATAAACACCTTGTTGAAGGTGGAGCGGGCGATATGACTGGATGTGTCGATACGGAAACCGTCAACGCCCATCTTGATGAAATTGCCATAACACTCGCGTACATATTTATATACTACGGGGTTCTCGGTGTTCAGGTCAACGCAGTCACCGGCAATCTGTCCCCACCATCTTGTGTCGTCATCCCAATTGAAGTCGGCTTTGTGATGCCAATAGTTATGACTGTCGTGATTAACCCCGTCGTTGTTCTTCATCTCATGCAGTCGCGCCTGATATTGCTCACTGCCTGAAAGTTGCAGATAATCAGTGGGCAACTTACCCGCATTTCCCCAATCATCCTCCATCCCGGTGGTCACGGGAATCATACATTTGTCGATAGTTGCCTGATTAGCCTCGATGTCACGACGAAACAGCTGGCAAAGACGATTCTCGCCGAAGTTGCCAGTGTGATTGAGCACTATGTCGAGTATTATCTTCATCCCCCTTGCATGTGCCTCATCGATGAGAGTCTGAAAATCCACGTCCCCGGAAATGTCATTTTCCTCGCCGGGATGAGACAAAAGCCGGTCATCCACACGTGACATATCCATGGCATGATAGCCATGGTAGTCATAACCTGAGGCGTTTTGCACAACAGGAGTTATCCATACAGCCGTAAATCCAAGGGCCTTGATATAGTCAAGTTTGTCAATCAACCCCTTGAAATCACCACGCCATGCCGGATCTCCCTCATTGGCTTCCTGGTTGTCCCAACACTGCCAGTTGTTGCTTGGGTCGCCATCGTAAAAACGAGTAGTAATAACAAAGTATATACTCTCATCGCGGAAGTCGGTTCTGCCTCCCACGAAGGTGTCACTGAAATCATCTGCCATAGAAGGCAATATGCCACATAATACCAAAAAAATAAATACCAGTCTTTTCATCATACTCATTTGTTATCTAAAGAAATAAAATAGGGACGGCCAAACGACCGCCCCTAACCAACACAAAAACTAAACTAGACTTAACTAAAATTTGGGACTTTCACAAGCCCCATTGATAGCTTAATACGATGCAAAGGTAGCAACATTTTTACAATGTGCCAAAGGTTTGCAAAAATTTATTCTTAATTTATGTAAATTTTAAGAATAAAGAATGCCATTTAAAATATTTTTATACATCTTTGCCTTCAAAATCACATTCTTACCGTTTTTGACAGCAGATAATAATCCAATACTGTCATTGCAGCCATGGCCTCGACAATGGGCACCGCACGTGGCAGGACGCAGGGGTCGTGGCGTCCGCGGGCGGTGAGTCTCGTGGGATTGCCGTCCTTGTCTATCGTCTGTTGTTCCATCAGCAGTGTGGCTACCGGCTTGAACGCCACACGGAAGTACATATCCTCACCGTTGCTTATTCCGCCTTGTATGCCTCCACTGTTGTTGGTGGCGGTATGATAGCCCTGGGTGAAAATATCATTTAGCTCAGAGCCTCGTTTGTTTACGCACGAGAATCCAGCTCCATACTCAAAGCCCTTGACGGCATTGATGCCGAGCATTGCCGCACCAAGGGCGGCATGCAGCTTGCCGAACTCCGGTTCTCCGAGACCTACGGGACAGCCCTTCACCACACAGGTGATGATGCCACCGATGGTGTCTCCCTGACCCTTCACCTCTGCTATCAGACTTTCCATGCGTGCAGCAGCCTCAAGGTCGGGACAACGCACGGCATTGGTTTCTATCTTTGAGAAGTCATGATTGCGATAGTCGGGGTCTATGGCAATGTCTCCCACCTGCGACGTATATGCCGTAACGCTAACGCCAATCTGCATAAGAGCCATTTTTGCGAGTGCTCCCGCCACGCAGCGCGATATCGTGATGCGCGCCGACGAGCGTCCGCCGCCACGATGATCACGCTCGCCGTACTTGGTCGTATATGTATAGTCGGCATGGGAGGGGCGGAACACGTTGCGCATATTCTCATAGTCTTGGGAGTGCTGGTTGGTGTTGCGCACAACGAATCCGATAGGGCAACCTGTCGATTTGCCTTCGAACACGCCACTGAGCAGCTCAACCTTGTCAGCCTCCTTGCGGCTTGTGGTTATAGCACTTTGACCTGGGCGACGACGGTCAAGCTCCGCCTGGATGAAGTCAAGGTCGATGTCAATGCCAGCCGGCATACCGTCCACCACTCCACCCACGGCCTCGCCATGACTCTCGCCGAACGACGTAAGCGTAAAGATATTACCGTAAATATTACGCATAATACTCCTTCAATTCTTCAATTCTTTAATTTTTTAATCTTTTAATATTTTAATTCTTCATCAGTGGCATCCGCAGTCGCAATGATGATGATGGTCGCCACCGCAGTCGCAATGATCATCACCGCAGTCACATCCTCCTCCGCAGTCGCCACATCCGCAACCGCAACCCTCACCGCTCAGGCGATTGATGAAACCCTGAATCTCATCCTTTGTTGCCTCGCGGCTCTCGATAACCTTGCCGGAGAAGCACAGTGTCTTGCCTGAAAGCGGGTGATTGAGGTCCATCTTCACCTTGTCGTCGGTGATTTCCAGGACACGACCATAGAACCTGTTGCCATCCTCGTTCTGCAATGGCACTATGGCATCCACGAATATATTCTCATGGTCGAAATGTCCATTAATGCAGAACATATCCCGGTCGAGGTCGAGTATGCGCGACTCCTCACGGTCACCGTATGCCTTGTCCTTGTCAAGTTCAAACTCGAAGTCTGCTCCTGCCTCAAGGTCGGCAATCTGCTTCTCAAACTCTTCGAGAGTAACCCCGAAACCACTTAAAAACTGAAAAGGACGCTCTGCCGTTGCCTCTTCCACAAATTCTCTCTCTCCATTCTCCACCGTATAGAGCTTATAGCTCACGGCGATGTACTTGTTGCTCATAATATTTATATATAATGTTTTTATATTCTTATTTAATAATCCGCGTTGCAGCGTTGCAGCGCTCATTCTTCACTCTTCATTCTTCATTTAAGAAAATCACTCCGCCACTCCAATGATTTCCTCCACCGACTTGCATCCATGGTTGTCGAGCCAAGAATTGATTCCGTCTCTCACCTTGATTGTCACAGTAGGGTCGATGAAGTTGGCAGTGCCAATCTCTATTGCCGTGGCTCCCGCCATGATAAACTCGATGGCATCCTCGGCGGTCATGATTCCGCCAAGACCTACAACAGGGATTTTAACCGCCCTTGCCACCTGCCAAACCATTCTCACCGCCACCGGTTTTACGGCAGGACCGCTAAGGCCTCCCGTTCCGATGCTCAACCTGCGACGACGCTTCTCGATGTCGATGGATGTTCCCATCAGCGTGTTTATCAGCGAGACACTGTCGGCACCCTCTGCCTCAACCGCCTTGGCAATCTCTGTGATGTCAGTAACGTTTGGGGAAAGCTTCACGATAAGTGTCTTGTGATAACGCTCGCGCACGGCCTTTACAACACTTGCCGCTCCGGCACACGTCACACCAAAGGCCATACCGCCGTCCCTTACGTTCGGACAAGAGATGTTAAGCTCAATGGCGGGAATCTTGTCAAGTGCATCGATGCGTGCCGCACACTCGGCATAATCCTCAGGCGACGAACCGCTGACATTCACAATCATATTGGTGTCAATATCCTTTATCTGCGGATAAATATGCTCACAGAAATAATCCACCCCCTTGTTCTGCAATCCCACGCAGTTGAGCATACCCATCGGTGTCTCAGCCATGCGCGGATAGTCGTTGCCCTCACGCGGTTTCAGGGTCGTGCCCTTCACTATGATACCTCCGATACCGTCCAATGGAACGAAATCGGCAAATTCCAAACCATATCCGAATGTACCCGATGCTGTCATCACCGGATTCTTCAGTTTCAGTTCCTTTATATTTACATTTAGAGATGCCATAACAGTTTCTTAATATTAAACACCGATCCTTCCTTACATACACACAGATTGCCCTCGGTAGTCTTCTCCACACAGCACAGGCAGGCTCCCACGCCACAAGCCATCATATTCTCAAGCGACGCCTCACATTCCACTCCAGCCTTTGCGGCATATTTTGCCACGTTCACCATCATCGGCTTAGGACCGCAGGTGGCTATCATGTCGAAATGCTCGCCAAGCACAGAGTGATTGGTTACAAAGCCTTTCTCGCCTTCAGAACCGTCTTCCGTCGTAACGCATACGCGCCCGTACTTATTAAATAATTCCATTTCGAGCAAATCGGCTGCTTTTCTGGCTCCCAACAAGAATGTCGGTTCAATACCCTGGCGCTTCAGTTCCGCACCCATATAGAGCAGGGGAGCCACGCCAACGCCGCCTCCTACGAGCAGAACCTTGGCTGATTTTGACTCTGGCATAGTGAAACCGCGTCCTAAAGGCAGCACGCAGTTAAGCCTTTCACCTGGGCTTACGCTAACGATATGGCGTGTTCCGTCGCCAATAGCGGCCACTAAAAGCCAAAGCTCGTTGGCTTCCCTATCCACAAAGTTTATCGAAATCGGGCGGCGCAGGAATGTGTTTTGAGAGCCATCCACCCTCACCTCCACAAACTGTCCAGGCACCATCTCCGGCAATGTTTCTTCGTGAGTCAGGCGCAAAAGCGAGTACTTCTCGTTGATGCGCTCCACACTTCTCACTTCCAAGTCGAGGACGTATTTCTTCATTCCGTAATTCTTAATTTTTAATTCTTAACTCTTAATTCTTAACTTTTAATTCTTAATTCAAAGCATGCTTTCGCAATTTTGCTGCAAAGTTAATCTAAATTACAGACACTACCAAACGAATTGCTACTTTTTATCACTTTTAGCCCAAAATTATTTCTTTGAGGCAGGATAGAAACTCTCGTATGTATAGTCGTCATAATACACCTTTATCTCCACTACATGCCTCTGAGGTTTGTCAACAAATTTTATTTCCGTTTTTGGCATTTCGCGAGGTGTACTGTTTACACTCTTTATTTCAGGCTTCGTCTGAGGCTCTGTCTTGACTTCATTTTCCTGAGAGAAACCGTCGTCCAACCCGAAGTCGAGCATCGGCTCATATTTTGAGCTTGTAGGGGAGGGAGACACTGCGGGTGTCTCTGTCGGGCTTTTAAACATTGTCCCGGAGCCAAACATCAGCCAGTCGGTATTGATGTTGGGAATTTTCGTTTTGATGGCCTCTACGATTGTCAACGTCGGTTTGGTCCTTCCGTTGAAGATGCTACTGAGCGTAGCGGCTGAGATGTCTATGAAGGCGGCGAACGCCTGTTGGCTCATCTGCTGAGCGTCCATAATCTGCTTGATTCTGTCTTTCATTGCTGCTATGTTATGTTAATAGGGTATAAAACCCTGGTTTTCTATTCAATTTGCAAAGTTAAAGAGAAAATTTGGAATATACAAATATTGAGAGAATAATTTAGAAAATTAAACTTTTGATTTAAGAATTTAAATTTTAAAATTCTAAATCAATTATCACTGTTTACCCATATTTGCATTTACAAATCTAAATCATTTATCCAAATACATTACAAACCATCACTTTTATATTTCTATATAAGTAATTGGCTTTTAATACAATAAACTAATAATGTTTTGCGATTACACAACTGATATTCACTAAAAACATCGAAAAAAGCGTTTATCAGAAGGGATTTTTAGATGAATATATAATTAAACCATTGGTTTTTAGGTATATATGGGATATTTATGTTCGTGCATAATAATTCATTCACCTTTTAAAATCCTAATATTCAGATTTTAAAATTCATATTTCTAAATACAAATCACATCTTTACGTTTGTAGCTTTACGTTTTAAAATCTAAACCCATCTGTCACTCGGTTTGGATTTGCAAACCTAAATTCAGAAAACAAAATGCAAACAATCCTTAACTCTAAATTTCACCCTTCGGAAACAAAGTCAAAAACATCACAAAAATGCGTTTTTCGAATATTCTGAACGAGCCTCCGAAAAGCTGAAAATACGCGAGTTTTGAAGGGGATAAATCATATATAACGCACTGATAATGACAGAAAAGGGCACAAAAAAAGTGCTCTTGCCGAGCACTCCTTTTAGCTAAAAACAGCCTCAAAAAGACCTTTTTTTCAGTGAAAAATAAAGAAAATTAGCTCTTTCATCAACTCTCCCGAGGGTGTATTTGGGTTGTCGATGCCCTTACTTTTGGCATCTATTTCCCTAATTTTGGAAATTATCTGCATCACTTTCATTCCCGAGTAATTTCTCATGCCAGTCATATAATCCTTCGCCGCCCATGGAGATTTCAAATCCAGCCATTTTGCAACAGCTTCCTGACTGGCTCTTTGAGGGCAATAAAAAGCGATCATCAGATTCTGGAAGTAATTAAAGAGCAACGGGAGAATTTGGTAGAAACTGCCGGCCTTCGGATTTATGTCAAAATAATTTGCTATCTGATTTGCCTTATAGACATTGCGGTTTACTATGGCGTCACGCAGCTCGAAGGTGTTGAAATCCTTGCTCACCCCTATTTGCCTTTCCACCACTTCGGGAGTCACCCGCTTGTCATCGGCGGGCAACGCAATGAGCACCTTGTCGAGTTCGCTGGTCAGTCGGTTGAGGTCGGGACCTATCGAGTCGGCGATGATTTGCTCCGACTTCGGGTCGATGCTCGCTCCCCTCGCCTGAAGGTATTTCCCGATAAACGGTATGAGGTCACGGTCGCGGAGTTTCTTGCTCTCGAACACCACTCCCACCTTAGCCATTTCCGAATACACCTTCTTTCGTCTGTCGGCGACACCGTATTTGTGGCAGAAGACAAGAATGGTCGATGCCAACGGTTTTTCGACATATTTCTCAAGAGGCTCCAAACCTTTCAGTTTTTGGGCCTCCTTGACAATCACCACCTGATGCTCCGACATCATCGGGTATCTCCTCGCCACCTCGACAACATCCTTGCCGGTCACGTCGGCACCATACATCACCGTCATGTTGAAGTCGCGTTCCTCGGGAGTGAGCACATTTTCGGCAATATAGTCCGAAATCTTGTCGATATAGAACGACTCCTCGCCCATCAGATAGTAGATGGGCAAGTAGTTTCGCTGCTTCAAATCGTGCATTATACTGTCAAAAGTAGCATTTTTTGTCTCTGCCATTGCTTTTTCTGAGATTATTTTATTAATTTTGCAGGCGAAAAATGAGCCGTCAGGCAGCTTCCGCCCGTCATTTCCGTGCAAAGTTAGCTAAAACGGACGAATTATCAAAATAAAAAAGCAGAAAAATCAAGTTGAAATACATTATTTACACCTTATTATATATATGTATGAACTAAACCTGCCAAAATATGGCATAAAAATAAAGAATGTCGATGGCAACACGGCGATTTTCGACATTCTCAGGCGCAAATTCGTGAGACTCACACCCGAGGAATGGGTGCGACAGCATTTCATACATTATCTTATTGACCACAAGGGCTACCCTCAGGCTCTCATGGCCAACGAGATCCAGCTCAGCGTGGGCAACAAGAAGCTCAGGTGCGACAGTGTGATTTATGACCGCTCGCTAAAACCGCGTATGATCGTTGAATACAAGGCTCCCACGGTAAACATAACACAGAAGGTTTTCGACCAGATAACCGTCTATAATATGCTTCTTCACGTGGATTATCTTGTGGTGAGCAACGGCATCAGGCACTACTGCTGCCGCATGGATTATGACAACCAAAAATATTTATTCCTTGAGGATATTCCCGACTACCAAAATATCCTTACATAAAAAGGGGCGGAAACCCGCCCCTTTTTATTCCTCATCCTCAGCCTTCTTGCGGCGGATAGCGCGCTTGCGCGGCTTCTTCTCCTCCACTCCCGGCTTGTCAATCTTCACACCAGCCAACTCCGGGTCAATCATGATGCGTCCGCAATACTCGCAGACGATGATTTTCTTGTGCATCTTGATGTCAAGCTGACGCTGTGGCGGAATCTTGTTGAAGCATCCTCCGCAGGCATCACGCTGCACGTAAACAATACCCAAACCGTTGCGGGCATTCTTGCGGATGCGCTGGAACGAGAGCAGCAGACGCGGCTCAATCTTTGCCTCCAACTCGAGTGTTTTCAGCTTCAGGCGCTCCTCTTCAGCACGTGTCTCAGCCATGATGTCGTCAAGCTCGCTCTTCTTCAGTTCAAGCTCTTTCTGACGGTCTTCAAGCTGCTCCATGTTCTGGTTCTTTTCGAGATTCTTCTCGTTGATGCGGTTCTGGGCCTCGCGGATTTTCTTGTTGCAAAGCTCTATTTCGAGCGACTGAAACTCGATTTCCTTGCTCAGGGTGTCATACTCGCGGTTGTTCTTCACCTCGTCCAACTGAGCCTTGTAGCGGGCCAGACTTGTCTGTGCCTCAAGGATTTCACCCTTCTTGGTCACCACAGCGTGCTGAAACTCGTCAATCTCGTTCTGAATCTTGTCAATACGTGTTGTGAGACCTTCAATCTCGTCTTCCAGGTCTTCCACTTCCAGAGGCAGCTCACCTCTGAGTGCCCTTTTCTCGTCGATAGCCGACAGGGTGGTTTGCAGCTGATAGAGTGTCTTCAGCTTGTCTTCCACCGACAAATCCATTGGATCTTTCTTTGCCATGTTCTTTTTACAGATAAATTATTGGATTTGTGCTTGTCTCCGCCTGATATACAGGCAGTTCCTCGCACGCCTCACTGATTATTGATTTAAATATTTCCGATGTGTATTGTTCGCTCTGATAATGCCCTATCACGCATATCTGAATCTTCTGTTCCTGTCCGAAATAGACGTGATAGTGCATCTCGCCCGTGATGAACGCATCCGCTCCTAATGCTATCGCCTGCGGCAGGAGGAAATCCCCCGCCCCTCCGCATATAGCCACTGTTTTGACCGGACGCTTCAGGAGTTCATTACACATTGCACATTCCACTCCAAACGCCTTCTTCACGGCAGCCACGAAATCTTCCGCCGACACGGCTTCGGGCAACTCGCCCACCACTCCGCTTCCGGCATCCGCACCTGGTTTTTCGGCGAAGAACCCCACGTTGGCGAGACCCAATTTCTCAGCCATCTTGAAGTTCACCCCACCTCGCGCATTGTCCATATTGGTGTGCATCGACACGATACATATATCATGCTTAATCGCCTTGATGACAACCCGTTGCACATAATCGTCACCACTGATGCGCTTCAATCCGCGGAACAACAGCGGATGATGCGAAACGATGATATTGCATCCCTTCGCAATGGCCTCGTCAACAATCTGCTCGTTGACGTCAAGGCACAATAAAGCCCCTGATGCTTCCGCCTCTGTTAATCCGATTTGCAGGCCGGCATTGTCCCAGTCTTCCTGCAAAGGCAGAGGCGCGAATCGTTCAAGGGCGCTCAACACTTCCTTTATTTTCACGTTTTTCTACGCTTTTGTTATTGTCCTCGGCATACAATATGCCGTTTTCAGCTTGCAAAGATACGTTTTTTTCGTGAAACCGCAAAGAAACACGTCGTTTTTTTAGCTTATTTTATATTTTTCACATCCAATCGTCGATGTTTGCCTCTGCCTCCACCCTGTTTTCCACGTCATCAGGCAGCGACGGGAAAAAGTCTATTCCTGTGATGCGCTCCACCTCATCCACGGTGTTGACATAATCACCCTTGGGCCTGTTGCCCGACTGATTTTTGTAGATGAAACCAATGGCTTTAGGAGTGCCTTTCATCGACAGTACCACCTTGAAGAACGCTTCGGGCACGGGAATCTTGTTCTTGCCGATTTTCTTGTGTCTCGAATTGCCATAGAATATGGGACCGCTGACGATATAGATTTCCCCTTCCTTCTCCGCCCACTTGCGGCATTGCTGCTCCATCTCGTTCCAGTCGCCGGCATTCAATCCGTGATTCTGCGGACAGATATTAGTGAAGAGGAACGACTGCTCCTGAGCCTCCTGGCTCCATTTGTTGTCACCCGACGGACACATGTGTCCACGGTCATACCCCGACCCGCGGTAGTCCTCGTCCTTAGCCCTCGGTTCAGGCACATCCTCATCCTCATGGAATTTTATACCCTTGCGTTGGAATTCCCCATCCACATGGTCGGCGGTAAGTCGCCATCCCACCCAGTTAGGCTGCTTCGTCTGAGGATTATACGAAGTGGTATATCCTACCCTAACGAGCATGATTTCACTCTCAGCATCAGCGAGTTGCGCCAACACTGAGACACAGGTTTCCTTGGAAGTCCCGGACATAGGACCAGAATGTCCGGCCTTGTTTTCCGAAGCCTCCACATTGCCAACAGAAGAGCCTTTCTGCCCATCCTTGTTCTCTTCCGACAGTCCTTTGACTGCCGCCGCTGCCATAACGCACAGCGCAATTAGTGCATATATAAATTTTCTTTTCATAATTCAATGAAATAAAGTCATTATTCAACGTGAAAAAGAGAGACCGACGTAGCATTGCTGCTGCCGTCAGCCTCTCTCTCTAATTACTTATGTTCTATGCCGTTGTCTTTGTTATACCGGCATGTTCACTCTACCGTAGTTGTACATTTTCAGTACGTTGACGCAATACTTGTTGAACTTCTTGTTCTCTGCGAGTTTGTTAATCATACGTCTCATAATGTTACCCTTTCTAAATTTAATTAAACAATCTTTTTCTTCTCTTCTGGGCGTTCCTTTATTCGCCCTTTTCAAATTACTTTCTGTTGTTATCCTGATGTCTTTTTGTCTTTTGACGGTGCAAAGGTACGACTATTTTTTCATTCCCGCAATACTTTTCGCCCTCTTTTTGCCATAAAAGCCCCAATTGTTGACATTCGTCATTCCACACCTACTGTCGTTGACATTGGTCAATGTGAATCGATTTATTTGAACACAGAGACACAGAGATACAGAGTTTATATTATAAGTGAAGATACAGAGAGAAAACTCTGTGACTCTGTATCTCTGTGTTGAATAAAAAAACTTCGGGTCTTTGTGTTAAGAATTATATGCGCAGAATAGTTACAATGGCTTAACATTCCGTTAAAAATGCAAAAAACGGGAGGAAAATGTTGCACATTATATAATTAATTATTATCTTTGCCCTCAAAATTGCGACAAATTATGAAGAAAACTAATTTAATTCATTTTATCCTATTATTAGTTATGTGCTTTTGTGGCACACTGTATCTAAATGCCAAAGGTTCATGTCCATTCAACATGCCCGACGTGAAACAGCCCGTGATACCCGACTATACCGTCAGTATCCTGGACTTCGGCGGCGTGGGCGACGGCGGAACCCTGAACACCGAATCTTTCGCCAATGCGATGAAATACCTTGCCAAGAAAGGCGGAGGCAAACTCATAGTGCCTGCGGGAATATGGCTTACGGGTCCCATACAGTTTGAGAACTGCACCGAACTGCATGTTGAGCAGGGAGCGCTGGTGCTCTTCACCACCGACTTTGACGCTTATCCTGTTGTCACTTCTGTATATGAGGGCAATACCGCACAAAAGAAGATGGCTCCACTGTGGGCGTATGAGAAGCATGACGTGGCGATAACCGGCACTGGGGCTTTTGACGCACAGGGACAGGCTTGGAGACCGTCGAAGAAAGGCAAGTTCACCGAATCACAGTGGAAGGAGCTTACTTCGGGCAAGGGCATCGAGATGAAAAACGTATGGTATCCCGACGCCAAGGACGACGAACTTGCAGGCAAGCCTGGGAAACCTGATATGCGAAGGGTGACACAACGTCCCGTGCTGTTGGAGTTCACATCTTGCCAGCGAGTGCTGCTGAAGGACGCCACATTCAGCAACTCCCCCGCATGGAACACCCATCCGCTGAAGTGCGAGGATGTCACGATAGACCATGTGACAATACGCAACCCATGGTATGCACAGAACGGCGACGGGTTGGACTTGGAATCCTGCAACCGTGTGATAATCAAGAACTCAACGTTTGACGTGGGCGATGATGCCATCTGCATTAAAAGCGGCAAGAACAAGGAAGGACGCGACTGGAAAATGCCATGTCAGAACGTGCTGATTGAGGGATGCACCGTACTGCACGGACACGGCGGTTTCGTCATCGGCTCAGAGATGTCGAGCGGTGCAAGGAACATATACGTCAACAACTGCCTCTTCAACGGCACTGACACAGGACTTCGTCTGAAATCCACGAGAGGCAGGGGAGGAATAGTTGAGAACATCTATGTGGAGAATATCAATATGGTGGGTATAAAAGGCGATGCCTTCACCTTCGACTTGTATTACGCAAACAAGCCCGTGGCTGGCAAGGCGGACAACACTACATCGGAGGCTGACGCAGTGCCTCCAGTGACAGAGGAGACCCCATGCTTCCGCAACCTTTACATCTCGAATATCACATGCCAAGGAGCCAAGCGTGCCATCTATTTCAACGGTCTGCCCGAGATGCCTCTCGACAATCTGCAATTGAGGAACTCCCTGTTCGTCTGCGAGAAAGGCGCAGAGCTGCAATATGCCAAGAACATCCTCTTTGACAACGTGAAGATTGTCAACACCCAGGGCGACCGCCTTGTGAAGAACCATGTGGAGAACTTGACCGAGAAATAAGAATTTTGACCACAGATTGGCACAGATTAATTCTCCAATCTGTGGTCAAAACAAATTCAACCTGTACGGTTGGTAAGCGCAGCCTCTGGGAGCTTGGGCGTCCCACCCGCGGCCTGACTAAAAAGCATATCTCTTTTCTATAACATTTTTTTGATTTGTATTCGCGGCGGGCCGCGGGCGAGACGCCCACGCTCCCAGAGGCATCCGCAGAGACAGCCGCAGGCGAGACTACTGCGTAGCCAGTGGGCCGAGAATATTAACTACGAGTCGTTTCTCTAGTCGCTGAGAATCTATTCCCCCCATTGCAGCGAGCCATTGGTGCATTCAGTGGTGAGCAGCGTGGTGGAACATATACTCACCTATCTGTCAGAGGGTCATTCTGTGAAAATCGACGGACTTGGCGTGTTCTCGCTGTCGCTTGAGTTCAGCGATGACAAGTCCACGGAAATGAAGGACGAGAAGGACAGGATGAAATACAAGAAGGTGAGGGTGAAAAACTGGACACTGAAAACAGACCCCGACACGCTGAAGAAACTGCGCCAGAAGACGGAGTGCCAAAGGGCGGAGGCTGGAGTGAACAGGCAAAACAATAATGCGCTCTCACTCGAAGAGCGCATCAGCAATGCCCTGCGGCTGATTGACCGCAACGGATTTATGACGCTCAGCGACTATGTGATAGCCAACCATATCTGCCGCTCGTCGGCATCGGTGGAGCTGAAGAAGATATGCTGCATGGCTGATAGTCCTATCTGCGGCTCGGGGAGAGGGTCGCATAAGGTATGGATTAGGAGAAGGGAGGGAGTTTAGCCCCATAGAGGGAGGGGCAGGGCGAAGGGAACGGGGCCCCGCAGCAAAACTGCGGGGAACGGTGGCTCTTTCTTTTGGGGATTTATTTGGGGGCGGGGGTTATGATTTGGGGCAGGGGAAGAATATCTCGCGGAGATTGCCGTATTTGTCGAAGGAGCGGCGGTCGGCGAGATAGAGGGTGATGGCGAGCGAAAGCATCGAGGCGGCGAAGGTGATGATGATTATCATCATCTGATACTTGATGGCTACGCCGGGGAGCGAGCCTCCAAGCAGCTGGCCTATCATCGTGCCGGGAAGAGAGACTATGCCCATCACCGCCATGTTGGCTATACATGGGGCAAAGGACTTCTCCACCGCCTTGCGGATGAAGGGAGTGATGGCCTCGATATGGGTGGCTCCATTGCCGAGAAGATACTGATAGAGCTGGTGCTCACGCTGCAAGCCGTCGAAATAGCTGTTGAGGGCTATGACCGACACACTGAGCATATTACCCATCAATATGCCCATGATGGGGATGAAATAGCGGGCGTCGAAAGGATGCGAGAGATGCAACACAAACGCGAGGAAATACAAGCCCACCACCAATGCGGAACCGAAGAAGCCTGCCGCTATGGGGGCAAGGAAGATGCGCTTCTTGAGGCGAGTGCGGTTGGTGGCGGTGAATGATGCCACAACCACCATCACCAACACCCAGAGGAGGTTTATCCACGCGCTGTTCCATATAAAAAGATACTTGAGATACAAGCCTATGAGAAACAGTTGCACCACCATCCTCAGCGTTGCCACCAAGGTGGAATTGACCAGCTTGACGCCGAAACGCCAGAAGATATAAAGGGGTATTCCCATCAGCAGCAGTCCCACTGCCATGCTGAACCATGAAATGTCGATTGTCATCTTATTATAAGAATTAAATAAATGTTTTTTCAGAGGAACACTATTGCGGAGCCTCTGGGCTACGCTGTGATAACTATCTTGTCGCAACCGTCGGCGAAGGCGGAGTCGTGGCTTACGGTTATCACCGTGGCTCCCTTTGCCGCCAAGGCCTTGAAATATGCAAGAACGAGCGACGTGGCGTGGGGGTCGAGGGCGGCGGTAGGCTCGTCGGCAAGCACTATCGACTTCTGCAATAGTCCCACGCAGGAGATGATGATTCTCTGCCGCTGACCTCCGCTGAGTTCGCTCACCTTCTTGTCGTATAGTTCGGGGGCGAGGTCGAGTTTTATCCATTCCTCCATCAGCCTCTCCTTTGAGAAAGGCGTGACGGCGTTAGCTTTCAGCTCAAAAAGCATCTTCACCATATCCCTCACCCACTCCGACGGTAAGGCAAGGTCCTGCGGCACGTATGCAATGTATTTTCTGAACTCGCCAGCGGCAGCGGGAGTGAGCAGTTCGCCGTCGATACTGATATGTCCCTCGGCTAACGGCACAAGTCCGAGGATAGCCCTGAGGAGCGAAGTCTTGCCGCATCCCGACTCTCCGGTGATGCACACCACCTGTCCGTCGTCGGCGCGAAGGGAGAGTCCGCCGAGCAGCGTCTGTTCGCCCATTTTTATCGTTGCATTTTTTATTTCCAACATAATTTTTCGTCTTTCATATACGTTTCGGGGCGCAAATTTATCATTTTAATTCCATTTATGCAAACAATTTGGGCTGAAACTGCTTGAAAACGGAAAAAAATGTGTAATTTTGCACCATATTTATCTGATATATCAAGATATGGAACTAAAGGACAAGACCAAGAAGGTGCTTCCGGCAGAATGGGCACCGCAGAGTGCAGTGATGCTCACATGGCCTCACTCCAACACGGATTGGCAGCCAATCCTGCCACAAGTCACCGACACCTACGTCAGGATGGCAAGGGAAATAGCCAAGCGCGAACGACTCGTAATCGTGACTCCCGAACCCAACAAGGTGAGGCAGCTCGTGCCCCACTCGCCACGCATCACTTACGTGAAATGCGACACCAACGACACATGGGCGCGCGACCACGGCTTCATCACTCTCGTAAACCGCGACCAGCAGAACCCGTTTGCCGGACATCAGCTGCTCGACTTCCGTTTCAACGGATGGGGCGAGAAGTTTGAGGCGCAGCTCGACAATGCCATCAACCGCAACCTCTTCGACTCGGGGGTGGTGAACGGCGAATATATCGACTGCAACGACTTCGTGCTCGAAGGCGGTTCTATAGAGAGCGACGGCGAGGGTACGATATTCACTACCACGGGATGCCTGATGGCGCCCAACCGCAACCAACCGCTGACCCAGGACCAGATTGAGGCGGAACTGAAGGAACGCCTCGGCGCCGACCGTGTGCTGTGGATTGACCACGGAAACCTTGTGGGCGATGACACCGACGGGCATATCGACACGTTAGTGAGAGTGGCTCCTGCCGACACCTTATTATATATGGGTTGCGACGACGAGAACGACGAGCAATACGGTCAGCTGCACAAGATGGCGGAAGACCTGCGCATGCTTCAGACGAAGAGCGGTCGAGGCTACCGTCTGCTATGCCTGCCCTCTCCCCGACCGATATACTACAATGGCAATGATTTCCTCGACCATCCGGAAGAGGGAGCCGAGCGTCTGCCTGCCACATACGCCAACTTCCTCGTCATCAACGGGGCTGTGCTCTATCCCACATACGCCCAGCCGGACCTCGACGCAGAGGCTGCCGCAGTGATTGCCGATGCGTTCCCCGACCGCGAGGTTATTGGCATTGACTGCCGTCCGCTGATTATACAGCACGGCTCTCTCCACTGCTGTACCATGCAGTTTCCCGCGGGAGTTGTGGTGAAGGCGTTATCCACAGATTCACACAGATGAGAATTTTAAATGGATTCCCACAGATTTGATATGTGATAATCTATATATAATTATTATCTGTGATAATCTGTGGATAAAAAATGAAATATGAGAAAGATTAAAATAGGATTCCTCCAGCAGCACAATGTGGCTGACAGGAGGACAAATATTCTGAGGTTAGCAGAAGGAATAGCCGACCTCGCCAAGCGCGGCGCAGAACTCGTCGTGCTGCAGGAACTGCACAACTCACTCTACTTCTGTCAGGAAGAGAATGTTGACAACTTCGACCTCGCCGAACCTATCCCCGGCCCATCCACACAGATGTTCGGTGAGATAGCCAAGCAGTGCGGGATAGTAATCGTGACATCGCTCTTCGAGCGTCGTGCCGCAGGCCTGTATCACAACACTGCCGTGGTGATAGAAAAGGACGGAAGCATCGCCGGCAAATACCGCAAGATGCACATCCCCGACGACCCTGCCTACTACGAGAAATTCTACTTCACGCCGGGCGACTTGGGATTCCACCCCATCGACACCTCCGTGGGCCGTCTTGGAGTGATGGTTTGTTGGGACCAATGGTATCCCGAGGCAGCACGCCTGATGGCTCTTCAGGGAGCCGAAATGCTCATCTATCCCACTGCCATCGGCTATGAGTCGAGCGACAGCATAGAGGAGCAGGAACGCCAGCGCAGGGCATGGCAGACGGTTCAGCGCGGTCATGCCGTGGCAAACGGCCTGCCTGTGGTCGCGGTAAACCGTGTGGGCTATGAGCCTGACCCTTCGGGTCGCACCAAGGGCATACAGTTCTGGGGCACCTCGTTCGTGGCGGGTCCCCAAGGAGAAATATACTATGAGGCGTCAAATGTAGAAGAGGAAAGCATCATTGTGGGTGTGGATATAGACCACAGCGAGGATGTGCGCCGCTGGTGGCCCTTCCTGCGCGACAGGCGCATAGAGGAATACGGCGGCATCACCCGCCGATTCATCGACTGATTTTTTTCCAAAGATTAACACAGATGAGAAATTTAAAGTGGATTAACACAGATTTTTATCTGTAGATAAAAGGAAATCTGTGATAATCGATATATAATTATTATCTTTGGAAATCTGTGGATAAAAAAACGTGGATAAAACAAGCAAACTTCAAACAACTAAAAAAAGAAATAGGAAATGTCTGAGAACTTAAGATTTCAAGTGGTGGAAGAAGCCTTCAAGAAGAAGGCTGTGGATGTCCCCACACCCGAGGAAAGACCATCGGAATACTTCGGGAAATATGTCTTTACAAGGCAGAAAATGTATAAATACCTGCCTGCAGACGTATATGAGAAACTCATCGACGTAATCGACAACGGGGCACGACTCGACCGCTCCATAGCCGATGCCGTGGCTGAAGGCATGAAACGCTGGGCCATGGAACACGGAGTGACACACTACACCCACTGGTTCCAGCCCCTCACCGAAGGCACCGCCGAGAAGCACGACGCCTTCGTGGAGCACGACGGCAAGGGCGGTATGGTGGAGAACTTCAGCGGCAAACTGCTCGTGCAGCAGGAGCCTGACGCATCGTCATTCCCCAACGGCGGCATCCGCAACACCTTCGAGGCACGCGGATATTCAGCATGGGACCCGACGTCGCCAGTGTTCATCATCGACGACACACTGTGTATCCCAACCATATTCATTTCATACACCGGCGAGGCTCTCGACTACAAGTCCCCGCTCTTGCGCGCACTGCATGCCGTTGACCGTGCCGCCACCGACGTGTGCCAGCTCTTCTACGACAACGTGCAGAAGGTGACGTGCAACCTCGGTTGGGAACAGGAGTATTTCCTCGTGGACGAGGGACTCTACTCTGCCCGCCCCGACCTCATGCTCACGGGCCGCACGCTCATGGGACACGAGAGCGCAAAGAACCAACAGATGGACGACCACTACTTCGGCACAATCCCCGATCGTGTGCAGGCCTTCATGAAAGACCTTGAGATACAGGCTCTTGAGCTTGCTATCCCCTGCAAGACTCGCCACAACGAGGTGGCTCCCAACCAGTTTGAGTTGGCTCCGATATACGAGGAATGTAATCTCGCCGTAGATCACAACATGCTCCTGATGTCGCTGATGAAGAAGGTGGCACGCAAGCACGGATTCCGTATCTTGCTGCACGAAAAGCCCTTCGACGGCATCAACGGTTCGGGCAAGCACAACAACTGGAGCCTCTGTGCCGACAATGGCGTGCTGCTCCATGCCCCGGGCAAGACACCCGAGGAGAACCTGCGCTTCGTCACGTTCATCGTCGAGACCCTCATGGCAGTGTATCGCCACAACGGATTGCTAAAGGCATCCATCATGTCTGCAACAAATGCCCACCGCCTGGGTGGCAACGAGGCTCCTCCTGCCATCATATCGTCGTTCCTCGGGCAACAGCTCAACGAGGTGCTCGACCACATCGAGCAGTCGGACAAGGACGACCTGTTCAACATCAAGGGCAAGCAGGGAATGGAAATCGACATACCGCAGATTCCCGACCTCATCATCGACAACACCGACCGCAACCGCACCTCGCCGTTTGCCTTCACCGGCAACCGCTTTGAGTTCCGCGCCATCGGTAGCGAGGCCAACTGCGCCTCGGCAATGATAGCCCTCAATGCCGCCATGGCTGAGGCTCTCGTAAACTTCAAGCAGCGTGTTGACGCTCTCATGGCAAAGGGTGAGAGCAAGGTGAGCGCAATCATCGACGTTCTGCGCGAGGATATCAAGACCTGCAAGCCCATCCGCTTCGACGGCAACGGATACAGCGAGGAATGGGTGGAAGAGGCACGCCACCGCGGACTCGACACCGAGCGCAGCTGCCCCGTGGTGTTCGAGCGTTATCTCGACCCCTCAAGTGTGGAACTGTTTGAATCCACCAAGGTCATGACCAAGAAGGAGCTAGAGGCCCGCAACGAGGTGAAATGGGAGACATACGTGAAGCGTGTACAGATAGAGGCGCGAGTGCTTGGCGACCTGTCGATGAACCATATCATCCCCGTCTCCACCCATTATCAGAGCCAGCTCATACGCAATGTGCAGGCCATGAAATCCATCTTCTCAACCGAGAAGGCGGAACGTCTCAGCAGCCGCAACCTGAAGCTAATTGAGGAGATTGCCGAGCGCACGGAGCGCATAGAGACCTACGTGGATGAGCTTGTGGCTTGTCGCCGGGTGGCAAACCGCATAGAGGACATTCATCAGCGCGCCATCGCCTATCACGACGAGGTGAACCCGAAGATGGATGCCATAAGAAATGAGATTGACAATCTCGAGATGATCGTGGAGGACGGTCTGTGGACTCTCCCGAAATATCGCGAGATGTTGTTTATAAGATAAGGGAGTTAAGGGAGTTAAGGGAGTTAAGGGAGTTAAAGACAATAGTTTTTTCGAATCGGCCTATATGAATATGAGGCTCGAACATTCGTCCTTAACTTCTTTAACTCCTTTAACTCCTTTAACTTCCCTTTTTCAGAAAGAAATCACTCCTCATATCCATTAGGATTATTCTTCTGGAAGTTCCAGCTGTCGCGGCACATTTCCTCGATACCGAACTTTGCCTCCCAACCCAATTCGGCCTTGGCCTTGGCAGGGTCGCAATAGCAGGTTGCAATGTCTCCCAGACGGCGGGGCTTGATAACGTAAGGCACCTTCAGGCCGTTAACCTTCTCGAATGCCTTCACCACGTCGAGCACACTGTAGCCGTGGCCTGTTCCGAGATTGTAGATGGCGAGACCCTTCTTCTCCTCGATAGCCTTCAGCGCGCAAACATGTCCGCTGGCAAGGTCAACCACATGGATATAGTCGCGCACGCCTGTTCCGTCGTGTGTGTCGTAGTCATCGCCGAACACTCCAAGTTCCTTTCTCATTCCGATAGCCGTCTGTGTGATATACGGCATAAGATTGTTGGGAATACCGTTGGGGTTCTCGCCGATAAGTCCCGACTCGTGCGCACCGATAGGATTGAAATAGCGCAGGAGCACAACATTCCATTCCGGGTCGGCCTTCTGCACGTCGGTGAGCACCTGCTCAAGCATCGACTTAGTCCATCCGTAAGGATTGGTGCACTGTCCCTTGGGACATTCCTCGGTGATGGGGATGATGGCAGGATCGCCATACACGGTGGCACTCGACGAGAAGATGATGTTCTTGCAGTTGTGCTGGCGCATAACGTCAACGAGCACGAACAGACCGTTCATGTTGTTCTCATAGTACTCAAGCGGTTTGGCAACAGACTCGCCAACGGCTTTAAGTCCTGCAAAGTTGATAACGGCGTCAATCTTGTAGTCGGTAAAAAGCTTGTCCATAGCCTGTCTGTCGCGGATGTCAGCCTCAACGAAGGGCACCGTCTTGCCAATGATCTTGGCTACGCGGTTGAGAGCCTCCGGCTTGGAGTTCACCAGGTTATCCACTACGACCACACTGTGGCCCGCTTTGTCCAACTCAATGATAGTGTGTGAGCCTATATATCCGGCTCCACCAGTTAGAAGTATATTCATAAGTATATTGTTTTAAAGTATAAAAATCCAATTTTCAGCTTCATTTCTCTGTTTTTTGCCACAAAAGTACTCATAAAAACCGAAACGACCAAACATTTAACTGTTTTTCGTATTAATTTGTGGTATGTAACTTTTCTGCGATTGGTTTTTATTGGAACACAGAGGCACGGAGTCACGGAGTTTTTTCTTTTTTAAACACAAAGAAACGAAGAAACAAAGCATTTTCCCTGAAGGAAGATACAGAGAGCAGCAAAGCTGCTTACAAAGTCCACAAAGTTTTTTATTCAACACAGAGATACAGAGTCACAGAGTGTTAATTTCTAACTCAACTTTCGGAAGTAACATATCTGTCTGTATATGAGAATGCCTGCGTGCAAATAATTGTTGTTTTTCAATGCATCCGCACAGTTTTTTACTTCAGAAAGTTGAGTTTCTAATAAGACCTCTGTGCCTCTGTGTTGAATTTAATCCATCCGCAAGGCTTAGTGGCGACTTTTAAGTCGCTTGTTGTCTTTGTATCAAACTAAAAACTTCGTTTCTTTGTGTCTTTGTGTTAAACAAAATCTCTGTAACTCCGTGCCTCTGTGTTCAAAAATAAAGACTCCAAAGATATTTCCCCAAGAACCAAAGGACGGGGACGAGGAGGGCGGGAAGGAAATTCAATGTCTTGCAGTCCTTTAGGTTGAGCAGGGCGAGACCACTGCCGGTAATCATGAGGCCTCCGATGATGAGCAACTCGGACATCAGCTCGTCGCTCACTGCCTGACTCGACAGATGGGCTACAAGCCAAAACATCCCCTGCCAGAGGAAAAGCACCGGGGCGGCAAGTATCATGCCTATGCCGTAGGTGGAGGCGAAAACTATCGACGACACAAGGTCGAGGGTGGCATTGGTGAAGAGGAAGGTATTGTCGCCCTGAAGGGCACTGATTACAGGACCGAGCATCGAGAGCGGACCTATGCAGTAAAGCAGGATAGCGGTTGATAGGCCGTCGGCGAGGGAGGAACGGCGTTCTTGTCCTGAGGCTGACACCTCAGGCACGGGGGCTGACGGATCCTTCGGGGATGAGGGGGCTGACGCGCCCTTCTTTCTTTCCACGAGGCGGTGTAAGCGGCCGTTGATGTCGAGCCTTGTGCCGATGATGCCGCCGAGGGCCATCGAGATGATGAAGAGCACGGGATATTGGCTTTTGGGCAGATGGGTGATGGTGGCATTAAGTCCGATGGCGAGGCTCGCAAGCCCCAGTCCGTCATACAGCACGCGCTTGTATTTCTCCTTGATGCCACGATGCAGCACCGTCCCCACTATCGGCCCGATTATTATCGTGCAAGTATTTACAATCGTTCCTAACATAATTCTTTTAAACCTTATATCATATTACTCAACTTTCGGAAGTGGTAATTCCCAATGTATAAGGGCTTTATTTAAACCACAGAGATAAAGAGTAAAAGAGATTTTTGGTTTTATAGAGTAGGTCGCAAGCGACGGAGAACGCAGAGTTTCCATGCTGCTATTATCATGCGCAGCCCTCTGTGAACTCCAAATACCCTGGCATTCAACCTCTTTCATAATATAAAACTCTTAATCTCTTAAACTCTGTGGTTCAAAATTACTTCCGAAACTTGAATCATATTATTAAACACAAAAACACGAAGAAACAAAGTGTTTAAATAAAAACTTCGTTTCTTTGTGTCTCTGTGTTCAAAAAAACATTAATTCCTCAACATTTCCTTCAGTGCCTTATGCTCCTTGCACAGCTTTCGCACCGCCTTGTCGCGGATTTGGCGCACACGCTCGCGCTTCAGTCCCATCTCCTCACCTATCTCCGCGAGGGTCTTGTGATGGGCACCGATGCCGTATGCATGACGGATGATATGGCGCTGGCGCTCGTCGAGCACATCGAGAGCCTGTTCTATCTCGTCAATCATCGCCTCGTTGATGGTGGCGGTGTTGTCCTGCAAACTCTCCTCGCGCTTAATCTGCGAGGCAGCGGTGTCGCTTTGCTCGCCAACAGCCTTGTCCATAGCCTCACGGATGAACGGGGCGGCATACACCACAAAGCGCTTGTTGGTATGGCGCGGATACTTCGACGCAGCCTTGAACAGTGCGATATTACCCTCACTGATAAGGTCTTCGATATCCACGCCCTTGCCAACATACTGCTTGGCAAGCGTCACCACAAACTTCAGGTTTGCGGTTGTCAGTTTATCCACAGCCTTGGCGTCGCCGTCGGCGATACGCTTTGCCAAGGCCTTTTCGTCTTCATCACTCAGCAGCGTCTTGCCGCCTATCTCATCGAGATAAATTTCCAATGCATCTTTCAGTTCCATATCTTTTTCTTTTTTTTCCACAGATTATCACAGATAATAATTAAGTAAAAGATTGTCACAGATTTCTTTTACCACTGATTAAATCTGTGTTAATCCACTTAAATTCTTCATCTGTGTAAATCTGTGGTCTTAACATTACAGTTCCACTACAGTTATTCCCGCGCCCCCAAACTGCACATGCTCATCGCGGAATGAGGTGACATTGGGGATTGTGCCGAGATACTGGCGAATGAGTTGCCTCAAGACTCCCGTGCCCGTGCCGTGAAGAATCCTCACCCTCGACGCTCCCATCAGAATGGCATCGTCGATATAGTGCATCACTGCATTCACGGCCTCGTCGCCCCTCATTCCCCTCACGTCAATATCCTGACGGAAGTTCACCTTATGTGAGTCAATGGTCTCTCGCGTCATGCGGCTCGACTGCTGCACTGCCAGTTCAGCATACTTCTGCTCCCCAGCCGCACCAGCACTCCCCCCACCGGGGGGCGGGGGAGCCGCACCCTCAAGCCTGTCCACCCTCATCTTCGTCCTCATATCCCCGAAAATCACAGTTGCCATCTTGCCGTCAATATGCTCAATACGACCAACCGACGACAATCCCTTGATCCTGACGGTAGAACCCACAGACAGTTCGTCAATCTTTATATCCAACACCGAATTGCCCTTACGCGAAAGCGACACATCGCCAGATGCCGCAGAACCTCCGTCCGCAGGCAAGCCTCCCCCCAGGGGGAGGCTGGAGGGGGGCTGTGGCTGCTTTTTCTTCCTCTCCTGCCTCCTTTTTATCTTCTCCATCTTGCGCTGGATAACCTCGTCGTTAGCCTTGGTGTCAATATCGTCCACCTCCTGCTTAAACAGGTTCAGCTCCTCGCGTATGCGCTTGGTCTCTTCTTTCTCCGCCTGTTTCTCGCGTATCTCGCGTATAGCGTTTTCTATCTTCTTATTGCTCTCGCTCAGCAGTTCCTCAGCCTGCTGCTTGGCACGCCGCAGTATGTCCTTGCGCTGCTTCTCGATGTCGGCAATCTCCGACTCCATCCGTGCAATCTTCTGCTCCAGCTGCTTCTCATGCTGGTGGATGGTCTGGCGCTTGCCTTCCCAATACCGCTTGTCGCGCACGATGTCCTGCAGATACTTGTCGCTCTGTATATACTCCGAACCGACAATCTCCGAGGCATCACGTATAACCTCCTCGGGAATACCCGTCTTGCGCGCAATCTCAATGGCAAACGACGAGCCTGGCCTTCCTATTGCCAACTGGAACAGGGCGCGCATCTCGTGGCGGTCGTAGAGCATGGCCCCGTTGACCACTCCCTCATGGTCATCGGCAAAATGCTTCAGGTTCTGATAGTGGGTGGTTATCACGCCATACGTCTTCTTGTCGCAGAACTGCTTGAGCACAGCCTCGGCAATGGCACCGCCAATCTGCGGCTCCGTTCCTCCGCCAAACTCGTCTATCAGCAACAGTGTACGCTCATTTGCCTGGCGCATCATGTTCTTCATATTAAACAGATGGCTGGAATACGTGCTAAGGTCGTCCTCGATGCTCTGTTCGTCACCAATGTCTATCATCACATTGTCGAAAACTCCCGTCTGCGAACGCTCGTCAACGGGAATCGACAATCCGCATTGCAGCATATACTGCAACAGACCCACCGTCTTGAGGCACACCGACTTACCGCCCGCATTAGGACCGGAAATCAGCAGTATGCGCTTCTTGGGAGTCAACTGTATCTCCAACGGAACCACCTTCTTGCCATGCTTTTGCAGTGACATCTGCAGCAGCGGGTGAATCGCCCTTATCCAGTCGATAAGCGGATAATCCCTCACCTTAGGCTCAATGCCTCCGATGGTCTTCGCAAGCTCCACCTTTGCCCTCACCAAGTCAACACTGCCGAGAAACACGTAGGATTCAAGCAACTGCGGCACGTATGGACGTATCTCTGCCGACAGTTCGGTCAGGATTCTTATCACCTCCCTGCGCTCCTCAGCCTCCAGCTCGCGCACTCGGTTGTTGGCCTCAACCACCTCCGCCGGTTCCACGAACACGGTCTTTCCGGTGGCTGACTCGTCATGCACTATACCCTTTATCCTGCGTTTCAGAGTCGGCGCCACGGGAATCACCAGTCGGCCGTCTCTCAGTGTAGGTGTCACGTCCTTATCCACGAGTCCCTCACTTTGCGCCGAGCGTAATATACTATATAAGGTACGCGAGATGCTTCCCTCCGTCTTTGCGAGGTTATGGCGTATGTCGGCAAGAGCGGGCGAAGCAGTGTCCTTCACCTTTCCGAACTTGTCGATTACCTGGTCGATGCGTCTTACGAGGTTAGGGAATCCCATCACACCCTCAGCCATGTCGTGCAGCGAGGGATAGTCGTAGTCCATGCCCCCCTCGTTATTGCCCTCGCCACGGTTGAACACCGACAGAATTCCGCAGATGGTTTCCAACGAGCGTCTGAGGTCAAACAGTTCCTGCTCCTCGATATGCGTACCCTCCAGTCTCAACCGGCTTACAGCCTCGCGCATGTCGAAGAAGAAGGTCAACGGGAAGTTGTCCTCCTTCTCAAGCATCAGCCTGAACTCCCTCACCTGCTTCAGCCACAGGTTCACCTGAGTGGCATCGCTTGAGAATCCCACTGCATCCACAGCTTCCTTGCCCAATCGTGAGAGGCATCGCTGCTTCAATAGCTGTCGTATATCGTCGAATCCTATCTTGGATTCAAAATTACTTGGATAAATCATGATGCAAAAGTACACAATTATCGTCAGAATACAAAGAAAAACCACCGAAAATTGCACCTGTAGAGGTGAAAAACAAGAAAAATGCACCTTTTTATGAAAAAAGTCCCGAAAATATTTGGTAGTTTCATTTTTTCTCCGTACCTTTGCACCCGCAATCAAGAAACCACGGTTTCCCCAATGCAATGGAGAGATGGTAGAGTGGTCGATTACAGTAGTCTTGAAAACTACCGTACCGAGAGGTACCGGGGGTTCGAATCCCTCTCTCTCCGCAATGAGCAAAAGGTCTCAAAAAGAACTCGCTGATTTTCAGCGAGTTCTTTTGTTTTCGCATTATCCTCAATATATGATTTTGCGCCAATAATTCCCAAAATGTGCACAAAATAACAAACCCCAGCAACGCTTACACCTGTTACGGCATTACTAAGGTGATGAGCAAACATACTATCAAATAAGCAAACAATCCTTGATGGTCTGCTCGTCAATACCCTTTGCCCTCATCCTTTCCGCCACATCCTGTTTCGTGTCCCTGTGTTCAAGATAAGAGAACATGATTTCCGAGAAGTTGCCAATGGCTTTGTGGATACGGTCTATACCCTCCT
>JALFIX010000186.1 GCA_022775105.1 Prevotella sp.
ATTTAGGAATGAATATCTAAGCGGAGAGGCAATCAAAGCTGTGTTCAATAGTATAGAGAGCGACTTCGCTACGCTCAACCCTATGCAGACAGGCATTATCGACCAGTCAAAATCGGTATTGTCGTTTGCCAATGGCATAAAGAGCCTCCGACCGCAAATCGGTATCAATTCAGGACCTGCAAAAGCATGTCTAAAATCTGGGGTTAAACTCTTGTGTATCTATCCTGAAAGCGACAAGGAAATATGTTCCTTGATTATCAGGGCATTTAAGAATGGTGATTATTCAGATATCATAGGATTGCCCAAGGATTCTGGTGGTTTTGCTCAAAAAGTTATGGGGCACTATTTGGGATGCCCTGTTAGTTATGCGGAAGGAGGAATGCAAATTATGTACAGGAATCATGATAATCCTATGGATGAAATCATGAAGGCACTTGATAACGATACTTTCCGCAACATGAATACCGACTCCACATACGTGGCCATATACATATCGCCAATAGCCAAGTATGCGTCTTCCCCTCAGGGCAAGGAGGTATATTATAAGGTGAAGGAAAGGCTGCTGAAGATGGGCATCATATCCCAATGCATTGAGTTTGACAAGATGTCGGTGGCGATAAACAAGGACAAACTGAGCAAAAAGACGAATTTCGTTTACTCGATGCAGAACATGTCGGTGGCTATATGTGCAAAGCTCGGTGGAAAGCCATGGTTGCTGGATGTGGAGAAAAAGGACGACCTGATAGTGGGCGTAGGCGCATTCAGGACAGAGGACAATATGCAGTATGTAGGCACTACATTTGCCTTCGACAATACGGGCGCATTCAGAAACTACCAATTCTTCTCTAAGTCAGAGCTGCGCGAACTCGTAGGCTCTATTTTCGAGGCAATCATCGGCTACACCAAGGTCAACGAAAGCCCCAAGAGGCTTATCATTCATTATTACAAGAAGATTAGCCGCAAGAACGAGATGCAGCCAATAGAGGATATGCTCCATCAACTTAATCTTGACATCCCGATATACGTGGTGTCAATCAACAAGACGCTGAGTGACGACTATGTCGTGTTCGACCCTCAAAGCTCATACCGTGATTTCAGTGGGCAAGAGAAACCATGCCTTATGCCACTGAGCGGTACATACGTCAATCTCGGTATGACCAAGGACGGAAGGCGACAGTTCCTGCTGTGCAACAACACGAGATACGCCAATCAGAAATTCAATCCAATGGACGGTTTCCCATTCCCAGTGAAACTGTCAATAGCCCATAGCGGCACAGATGGCGATATAGACGAGACGGTTATCCACGAACTGGTGGAGCAGGTTCACCAGTTCTCTAAGATATACTATAAGTCGGTGAAGCAGCAGGGGGTGCCTGTCACCATCTCCTATCCCTCTATGATAGCTGAGATAATGCCTCATTTCGACAACAAGCAATTGTATGAGAAGGCAGACAACTTGTGGTTTCTTTAATGATAATGCGATATGAAAGAAATAGGACAATCACATCTCTCGACGATTAATTCCATTCTTTTCGGTGAGCTGCGCCCGTGGCTCGCCGAAAACAATGGCAAGAGTGACATGTATTGGAAAACCAAGCTCAGGGAGACCGATACCGTCGATCTTAGTTTCAAGCCTACAGTCAAGATTAATATTGACGACTATCTGCTGTTCAACGCAAAACTCAGGTATTACAGGCTCCGTATAGATAATGCGGTGAACGAATATCTGAATGAACTTTTCTTACAGACAGACATTTATCCCCATTCATACCTGAAACTGAACAAGGTGAAGACGACGAGGGAATGTACGTCGGGCCTCATACGTGATTCACTTGTTGAAGTCGTTAAAAGCGGTGTCGTAGGCAGACAACTGCTCGACGATGATGCCGACTACAATGAAGACAAGGAGGCGAAGGAAATATGCCTGATTTTCAACTATGTCATTGTCTCTTTGGCGAGATGCTTCTTTGAGGTGCAGAACAGGTTTGAAAAAGAAATAAGTGAGGAGGACATATACTCCATACCATCATTTTGCACCACATTTCTTGGTAGGCGCAGTTTGTCGGACATCTTCTCGATAGAGATTATACCGCCAAGGAAACCGTCAAAAGACAAGGACGAAAATGATAAGTCAGATGGCAACACTCCCGTTTGCCATACATTGAAATATCTGTATGACGGTGCGGACAAGGCAAGGAGAATTGATGCCTTTATGAGAGGTCTGACCGCTAATGAGTGGATAACTCAGGAATTTGACGTTGACTCGTTTCAACTGTTTTTCAAGGGCAAGCCACATCAGTGCGGCATTCAGTGGACAGGTTCTTCCGCAGTGCTTCAGCAGTTGCTTACATTGCTGTGCGGCAAGAAGTTCATAGAGCTGCCAAAGGGAGCCAGTGTGACATCAATAATGAAAACACAGTTTGGCGCACCCGACAAACCCTGTGGGGAGAATGTACGGATGCTAACCTAAAAACTGTCGCTAAACGATACATGATTGAAAAAAAGTAAGTACCTTTGCAG
>JALFIX010000208.1 GCA_022775105.1 Prevotella sp.
AAACAAAGCGGCTGCATTGCCGCCAAACACGCCATTGGAAAAATACAGGATGCTTCTGCCTGACAAATGGAAGGAAAACCGCTAAGTCGCCTCTTAGCGGTTTTTTTGATATACGCAATACGTCTTCGTGGAGACGCTTACGGAATATCCCGTCATTATGGAAAATGGAGGCATCAAGATGCCATTCGAGAAGCAGAAAGAGTATGTCGAGCGGCTGTTTATTCCGAGGTTTCAAGATTGAGTTATCACCCATCGGCCATCCTTGCGACCGCCTTCACGAGTGAGTATGCCATATTGTTTAAGTTGGGCAATATCTTTCTCGATAGTTCTCGCTGTAACCGGTTTCTTTTCCGAAATCTTTTCCGAAGTTATAGTGCAATCTTTAGATATTAACTTTAGTGTAATGCGCTGTTTATCAGTGATTTCTTTCGTGCAATCTTTCGTGCAATCTTTTAGGAAATCGTTACCTTGCTTGCCATCTTTCTTACCACCCTCATCCAGTTCCTTCCCAATAGAGGCAAGGTAAGCCTTCTCGTCAATGTTTATTGGTAACGCCATATTATTTCACCTTATTATTATTCTATATTGCTTTTACGAATGTCCGTCACTTGCGACAGAAGGCTTCAGATGCTTTCTACAGCTTGACGTATCGTTGATTCCTGTGGTTCGGATTCTCAGGATGAGTCATCGCTATCATTTTATTGCTGATTAACTCATTAATGACAGATTTTCTAAAGCTTCTCTTGTCTTTATAACCACATGCCTCCATCAACTCAAAAATCCCCTTTCCCCCACTTTCTAACAATTCAAGAACAATCTGTTGTGGGTGGTTTGTGGGTGGTTTTGTGGGTGGTTTTGTGGGTGGTTTGTGGGTGGTTTGTTGGTGGTTTGTGGGTGGTTTTGTCACTAACGAAAGGTATGCTTACAGTGAACTCATCCTCTTCATTAATCATAGGATAAGAACCTCCCGAAATCATAGGTACATACTTGAACATAGTGCGCATACCATTTCCTAATTCCTCCACGATACCCAGTTGCGCAAAGAAACATGATTTTTACACGTAAATTTAAAAATGGTCAATTCTTTGTTTATTTCTTTTTTTCTTCGATTTTTCTCTTAAAATTATTTAAATCTGATTTGAAATTATCTTTTGAGGGATTTAGTGTATATGGCAAGAACACTCTATCTACCATCCCCCATGGAACACTTGATTTAGGATCATCTTCCTTTATAATGGATTTAACCTTTTGGGCGAATGAAACAATGTTGTCTTTCCCTTTTTTTAAAATGTAACAACATTCATATCGTTCATCTTCTTCTATAAGTTGATCTTCCTTTAATTTCTTTATAAAATCATTGATAGTCATCCTTCTTTTTCCCTTTTCAATTTTTATTGTCAATTCATCAAAGGCTTCGTTTGTAAATGATGTCATTTGAAGCTTGGGAGTCTTTGTATCATTCTTTTTCGCATCTGGTTTCTTATATTTGTTATTATTCACAATACATCTTTTAAACGTTCTTGCCATAAGTTTTACTGCACGAGCGGCAACATTAACGATGTCCTCGTCATCATTCAACGTGACCCAGAACAGCCAGTATCTCTTTTCCCACATGTTATCAGTGGGTTTATAGCATTTTAGATAGTCTTTCCATGGGAATGTGTTGTTGAGTATCTCCGTCAGTTCCAACTGGAAATTATATCCCCAGAAAATAATGTCTTTACCTCTACTATCATCATATAACTTTTGAAGTTTACTCTTATCCATCATAAAGATATTGGGCCACTCTTTGCGGAATTTCTTGCATTGCTCCTCCAAGTCGCCTTGGCGCACTTCTCCCTTAATGCCATAGTAAATGCCCTCCGAAGGCTTGCCTCGGTGGTATTCAATAACAAAATCATAGTCCCTGCCGTCAATAGACTTGAAAGGCTTTTCCGCATCGTTCGGCCTATACCTATATATAATATGATTGAAATCGCCCTTGATGTCTTCCCGTACGAAACCCTCTGCTTCAACCAACTGTTTCATCTTGTCGAGATAGAACTGAGTAAACTCGTGGATGAACTCCGCCTGTTTCTTATATCCGAAGTTCGTGTTGTACTTGCTGTGAAACGAGAATTCCTCAAGCATGTGGAATACAAGAGGTGCGATATAATCTGCAATCTTCTCATTGTCAGCATTATAGACAAATGACAAGTTGTAATGCCTAAGAAAAGCCATTTCCTTGTCATTGTTGTTTTTGCCGAACAATCCCCATATATATGGGATGGTGGCATCTATGCCGTCAAGGGCAGCCTGCGGGCAGTCGATGTCGCACAGCAATGCCGGTTTGCCTGCTGCTTGTGCTTGAAGTCTTGCTTCTTCCGCCTTGTCTCCTATTCCCACGAAGACATCTATGCCGATACCGGCATCAGATGATGTCAGCACTGTAATGGTGTCATCCGATGTAATCACCGAGTCATCACTTCTCAGTTCTTTTATCTTACCTTCAATGTCTGAAGCTGACACCCCTGTATCTTCAGACAAAAGGAGTATATTGTATTCTCTCATAAGATTGTCTTCTTGATAATATTGCTTATACGGGTGCAAATATACAAAAAAATATTGAAGTGAGAAACTTTCGGGGCGAATATATGACAATATGGTTTCAAAATCAGATTGCAAATGGGTTGTAACGGCTATGTAAAATGATGGGAGTACCTTTGCCGCAGATTTCAATTTAACATATAAAAATGATGATTTGCAAGAAGAAAATCTTATCGGCAATGGTGCTTATGGGCACTGCCTCTACACTGATGGCACAGACCACGGTGAAGGGTAGGGTGACCGACCAGAATGGTGAGCCGGTAATCGGAGCGACAGTATCGCTCAACGGGCAGACAAAGAGCCTGTCAGTCACTGATGTCAATGGTTCGGCTCCAAATGCCGCCAAACTTGCCACTGCGAGAGCCACCATTTCACTTCATGGCGTATGGAATCCCTACGACTCCCATATCCCTCTCCTCTTCTACGGATGGCACATCGACAAAGGCCATTCCTCAGAGTCAGTCCAGGTTAAACCATTCAAAAAAGCACAAAAATAACCGCGTTTTTTGAGAACCAATCCGTCTGTATGTGAGAATGCCCGTGGGCAATTCACGCTCCCAGAGGCATCCGCACAGTTCTTTACTTCAGAAACATGAGTTCCCTTACAAAATGCGGCCATGTCGGTTCGCCGAGTTGGGGCGCATATTCAAATCCCTCGTATGAGAAGCCGCCAAGGCCATTGGGCGAAGTGATGCGGTTGGTGAGGATGTATCTCAACATTGCGCCACGGCATGATTTCGCCCATACAGCCTGCATCTTGAGGTTGCCGTTATTCTGACGCACGTAAAACAGCGGATGCACCACGGTGACCTCCTGGCAGACACGCTTCCAGTCGAAGAGATGCTCGTATTCCTCGGTGGAGAGATGAAGGAGGATGCCGTCGTCGGCCTTCACGCTGTCAATGAGCACATCGGTGAGGGTGTCGCGCCAGAAACGGTTGACGGGAATGTTTTCTGCTGAGGGAAGATGCACGCAGTGTTCCATACGATAGGGGACAACACCGTCCATCGGGCGGAGCAATCCATAAAGGAAACAGGTTATCCACAGGTGGTCTTGTGCGAACTTGAGGTCGGCGTCGTCGAGGGTGTGAGCCTTGAGATGCTTGTAGGCCTGTCCGTTGTATGCCATTATTGCCGGCATCTTCTTGGCAGTGAAGAAGTTCTGGTATCGCTGCCAGTTCTCGGCAGCCAAGGAGCGGCTGCAGTCGAGTTCGCTTTCCAGTTTGTCGATGTCCATGCCCGCCATGTCCAATGCTATCCGGTTGGCGATGCTTTGGAATTGTGGTTCAGTCCACGGCAGTCTTTCAGTCCTGTCGTGCATTATCTTAGCGTTTGCAATCAGTATCTGCATATTTGTTATCTTGTTCTTAGTAGAATATTCACTTTTTTATATTTAGAAGCATTATTTCCTAAAGCAGAGGGCACATGTATAGAGGCAAAAATACTATATTGTCCTCTTCCTTCAGGTCGGCAGGATGAATCACGTATGCCGTCGAGAGACAAGAACCGTATTTGGCAATACACTTCCTGAGCGAGGTGAGGGTATATCGCACGGATGATTTCACCTCAATCGGCGAGATGTTGTGCCTTGTGGTTATCTTGCTTTTGGCTATCAGAAAGTCAATTTCCATTCTTGAATCCTTGTCCGTCATCGACGCATTTGAATAGAAGAACAGTTTGTGGCCCGCAGTGCGCAGCATTTGTGCCACGATGTTCTCGACAATCATTCCGCTGTTCATCTCCAGTTTGTCAAGCAAAATCTTCCTGTATAAGTCCTCGCTGACTATTTCGTTTGCATCGAAGGCATGGCTGATTAGCAATCCTGTATCAGCCATATAGCACTTCATGGTATTGGTGTCCTTGTTGAGGTTCAGACCTACATTTGGTTCTGTCGTGTTATAACAGCTGTTTATTATCATGGCATCGTCAAGCCAAAAGAACGCCGTCTCATAGTCCCTTGCCCTTGCACCTTCTTTCAGGGCAGAGAGCCGGAATTTCTTTTCGTGCTTCTGCAGTTGGGATGGTATCTCCTCAAAGATGCTCTTCACCTTTGTGTCATATCCTTTGGCATATTTTGAGATGTCGCTGCGGTATAACTCGAGTATTCTGCGCTTTAATTTATCTACCTTGGCAAAATCCCTTGTCTCCACATATTTCTCCACAGCCTGCGGCATTCCGCCCACTATCATGTAAAGTCTGAAATAATCCATGGCTCTCCTGTGCATTAGCTGCCCCAAAGGCTTCTTCCTCTCAAAACAGTCCTTAATGAACGGCATGAGCATCTCTTCGCCCATCGCCCAAAGGAACTCTTCGAAATCCATGGGAAACATCTTTATATGCTCTTCTTCCGACGGGATGACAATCCCTTCCACGTTCTTCTTTATTGATATGAGTGAGCCTGTTTCAATGTAGTCATATCGTCCGTCTTTGACAAGATATTTTATCGCAGCCCTTGCTTTGGGATATTGCTGCACCTCGTCAAACACTATAAGCGTGTCTCTGGTGTAAAGTGTTTTACCAGTATAATTACTGAGGTACATAAAGAATCTGTCAAGATTGTCAAGGCTGTTTTCAAACAAGTCCTTGATTGATTTCGACACCAAGTTGAAATCCAATATTACACAGCTACGGTATTCTTTCTCAGCAAATTGCCTTACGATATAGCTTTTGCCTACACGCCGTGCACCGTCTATGAGCAATGCGTATTCCCCATTGCTTTCCTGCTTCCATTCCAGTAGTTTATTGTAAATCTTTCTTTTCATCACATTACACCAAATTGAGATTATCAAACCGTGTCAACCGCACCAAATTGAGATTATTGACGTTGCAAAGGTACAATATATTTCCTGATTTAGCAAATATTTCTTGTTTAATAATGTTAATGTGCAAATTATAGAAAATATCGGAATCTCAAAATCTACTATGTTAAAACTTCATTTTCTTATATAAAAATGCGAAAAGTTTCAGTGGATTTTGTTGCAAGATTAAAATAAAATATGTAATTTTGCACCGACAACTGCGGAAAAGTGTATAAAACATACACAAATCTGCACTTATCAGTGTAAAACAGGCAAAAGAATCGGTTTATGGAAATCAGAAGGGATATCATAGAAAGACTGAAGGAGTGGAAGGGGCAGGAAGGCAGGAAACCGATACTCCTCAAGGGTGCCAGACAGATTGGCAAGACGTGGGTGATGGAGACATTCGGCCGCGAATGTTTCGACTACTGCGCCAAGTTTGACTTCGACCGACAGGAAGAACTGAAATCAGTGTTCCGTCAGACGAAGTCGCCGGAGCGCATCGTCAAGGAGCTTGCGTTATATACTGACGTTCCAATCATAGCTGGCAAGACGCTGATTGTCTTTGATGAAATTCAGGAATGTGAGGAGGCTTTCAACAGTTTGAAGTATTTCTGCGAGGATGCTCCTCAGTATCATGTCATCGCAGCCGGTTCGCTATTGGGAGTGGCTGTGAAGAGGCGTCGCATGACAGTGCCAGTAGGCAAGGTGACGATAGAGAGGATGTATCCCGTATCGTTCAAGGAGTTCTTGAGAGCGAGTGACGTGCAGCTTTGGCAGTATGTTGAGGACTTGGACGGTGTTGTACGCCTTCCTGAGATAATATTAAACAAGCTGAAGACTGAATACCGCAGATACATGGTTTCGGGAGGTATGCCCGAAGCTGTTAAGTGTATGTTGGAGAATAAGGGGATGGCGGAGGTTGACAAGACACTTCAGGACATTCTCGACCTCTACGAACTTGACTTCGCGAAATATGCCGAACCAAGGGAGATTCCAAGAATACACGCGGTGTGGCATTCCTTGTCGTCGCAGTTGGCAAAGGAAAACCGAAAGTTCGTGTTCAAGGTAGTTAAGTCCGGGGCAAGGGCAAAAGACTATGAGGACGCCCTGATGTGGCTTGAGGATGCCGGCATGATTTATCGCATATATAACATCACCAAACCAGTTCTTCCTCTGTCTGCCTACGCCGATGTTTCTGCTTTCAAGATATATGCCTGCGATTGCGGTTTGCTTCGTCGTCTTGCCAAGTTGCCGGCGAGTGTTGTTCTCGACAATGCAGCCAACTATACAGAGTTTAAGGGCAGTATGGCCGAGAATGCAGTTCTTCAGTCGTTGATGCCGTCATTGGGAGGCGACATTCCTTATTATTGGTCGCCTGACAGCAGGGCTGAGATAGAGTTTTTGGTTCAGAACAACGACAGGATAATCCCCATAGAGGTGAAAGCGGAAAATTGTATCAGTGGTCGCAGTCTCGCTGTTTATAACGAGAAATACCATCCCGATGTTCGCATCCGCTTCTCATTTCTCAATCTGCAGTCAAACGATGGCTTGTTGTCCTGTCCCTCTCCCTTGGCAGAATGGTGGCGCAAGTTTGCAGTTGAGTAATTTTAATATTAATGCAATAATGTGAAAACTTTCGGGCATTTTGTTGCAAGATTAAAAGATAGTTTGTCGTACGCGACATTATGATTGCCAATAAACCATAAATCAAAGCAAAAAAAGATTAATCTCTTGCTCATTTGGTTCTTTTTTTGTACTTTTGCCGAAAAAGAGAACGATGCCAAAGATATTTGAGTATTTTGGATTGATATTCCTATTCTATTCGAATGAGTATGAACCTATTCATGTTCATGTTATGAAGAATGGACAAGAAACAGTATTTGAGATACTGCTTCAAGGAGGTGAACTATCAGAGTTGAGAATAAGAAATTCTAATAAAATGCCACCACTTAGTGACAAAGACCAAGCAATAGCTGAGGCTTTTGTGAGAAAATACTATAAAAATATAGTAGAAAAATGGGTGAATTTCTTTATATATAAGAAAAAAGTACGTGTAACAAAAATAACCAAAAGAATATGAGTTTGACAATAACAGCAGCAAAATACGTGGCTCCTCTTTCCGTTGAACTTACTTTCAGCGATGGGGCAATACAAGTAGTGGATGTGGGGTCTTTTATAAGAAAGAATCCTCACCCACAATACAATTCTTATCTCAATGAAAAGAAATTCAAAAAATTCAAGTTGGAAATGGGCAACGTTGTGTGGGGTAAAAATTGGGATTTAATATTCCCAATAACTACCCTGCGAAATGGGTATTGTGAATAGTATTATATGAAGAAACTTCCGATATTGATATTTATTGCCCTATGTCTCACAGCCTTGGCAACGAGCTATGGGAGCTATCGCAGTGCGGAGAGGGCGATTGAGGGCGACATGCGGCAGGCTCTCGCCAAGACTATTGACGAGAAAGGCGTGGAGACCATGCGCCAGGACTCTATACGGGCTTACAAAAGCATGAGCCATGCCGAAAGCGAGATAATGACTATTGCAGTGGGCGATGAGACGCTTCGCCGGCATCTTCGTGAGCCTCTTCTGCGCGAAAGGGCGTATATCACATATACCGTAGGAAAGGAGAATGGACGGTGGAAGGTGATGTTCAACACCGAGGCGCGATATTCGGCGGCAATGATATGGAGCTTGTCCGATCAGCGGTTGTCTCTTGTGCTTGCTGTTATGGCTATGATTTCCCTTGCTTTCTCATTTCGAGGGAGAAGACAACTGCAACCAGTCGTTATGGAAAACTTCTCTGAGGCACATCTCACTCCCATGCAACGCCAGCTTATGGAGATGTTCATCTCGTCTGAATCCCATCGGCTTTCAAAGCATGAGATCTGCAATGCCCTTTGGCCGAAAAAGGATGACGCCAACGAGACGCTCTATGCCTTGATAAGCCGATTGAAGCGCGAACTAAGCCGCAGTACGGACTTTGACATCGTATCAGACAGAGGCAGGGCATATATCCTAAAGAAAAGAAAATCAGAGAGTTGACCATCCTGACGGATAAATGTCAGACAAATGTCAGTATATAATTGGGGCTTTTCTTAGGCAAACTTATTACTTTTGCATTCCGAAAGCGTGGATAGTCCATGCCATTGACAAAAAGAAATGCAAAAGATGAAAAGTACGATTGTTTTAGTATTATTGATTATGGGGGCAACATCTGCACTGAAAGCACAGACGGATGCCCCTAACGACAGTGTGCAATTGCAAGAAGTGGTGGTAAGAGGAGCAAGGGTAGTTAATCGCACCGACGGTAAAATGATTTTCCCCTCCGAGGAAATGACTAAGTCGGCTACCTCTGGCTACAACCTGTTGAGGATGTTGCCACTGCCAAACGTAAAAGTTGATGACATCAGTGAAAGCATATCTGCCGCCAACTCTCTTGTTGGAGCAGTGCAGGTGAGAATCAACGATGTTGAGGCTTCAACTGCCAACATCCAATCATTGCAGCCAAGAGAAGTGGAAAAGGTGGAATTTATCGACCGCCCTGGCGTGAGGTACGGCGAGGGCGTGGGCATCGTCATCAATATCATAACAAGAAAAGTGACATCTGGATATGTCATCGGGGCAAGCGGCACGCTCATGCCCAAGGCAGGCATGGCTAAGGGCAATGCCTACACAAAGCTCAATAGCGGAAAGAGCGAACTGTCGCTGAACTATTCCGGATATTACCGCCACTCCAACGGTATGAACACAGTGGAGCAAGCCGACTATCTGATGGCGGACAATACATATAAAAAGGTGGAGAGGAATTCCGATGACATTATCAGCAGGAATACGAGTCACGAGATACAGGCAAGATACAGCATGATAAATGCCATTGGCACCGCCTTCCTCACAACGTTCTCTACATCAATCGATAATAATCCGCGAAACTACAACAAAACCGATGTTTCATACTCTGACGGAAGAAACACTACAGAAACCATCGACAACAGTGAGAAGACCGTCAGTCCTCTGCTCGACCTGTATTTCAAGACCAATATAGGTAAGAACCAAAGCCTCATAGCCAATGCCACGGGAGCATACACACATACCGACTACGGCTATATGTTTACATCCGACAAGACTTCTTTCGGTTATAATACTCTCGGTAAGAAGTGGTCGCTCAAGTCGGAGGCGATATATGAAAACCGTATGAAGCCCTTCACCCTCTCGGCAGGACTTCGCTATGCGCAGAAATATATCGACAACGACTATTCGGGCGATGCCGTTTTTGTGTCGCAAATCCATGCGAGCAACGTCTATGCCTTCTCGCAAATACAAGGCTCGTTGTGGAAAATCGGATATATGGTAGGACTTGGACTCAGCCGTGAATACTATCGCCAAGGCGAGACGACGTACGACAGAGTGTGGCTTCGTCCGAAACTCAATCTTTCTATGCCCCTTTCCCAAAGCCTCAGGCTCAACTACACCCTCACCTCCTCACCTGCTTCGTCCAAACTGCAGAACATGAGCGGTATGTCCATCATTACCAACGAGATGGAATATTCAGTGGGCAATCATGATTTAATCATGGAAAGGCGCGACGACCACACTCTCACCCTCAGCTATCAGTCGCCACGCCTTTACACCCAACTGATGACATTCTATCGCCACAACGACCATCCCGCTATGCAACACGTTAATCGCACGGAAGACGGACGCTTCGCCAAGACCTTCCTCGAAGGCCGACGCATTGACATGCTCATGCTGCAGAGCTACACCAACTACGACATCATTCCCCAACATCTCAATGCCTACATGTCGGCAGAAATGCTGACCATCTGGAATGACGGACAGGACTACAGCCATCGCCTCACGTCGTTCAACTTCAACATGGGACTCACAGCTTGGCTTGGCAATTGGACGATAATGGCAACAATGGACAACGGTTTTCATTTTATGGAAAACGAATATGAAGGCCGCAACATCTTCTCCGACTACGTCAGTGTATCATATAAACTTAAGAATCTCACCGCAAGCCTCTTCTGCCAGAACCTGTTCAAGAGCAACGGCAAGATAGAAGAGGTGGAAAACCACAACCGCCTCGCCCACAAGCTCTTTGTAGCCCGCAACCGCGACACATCAAATGCCATCGGCATCAAACTGGCATGGACATTGTCGAAGGGACGCAAGTTCAAAGGCATAGAGCGCGACACCGACAGCTTGAAGGACAAGGAGACAGGAGTGGCGAAGTCAGGGAAATAGTGACGAAATGCGCCAAATTCCCAAATGAAAACGCGCCAAATACCCAAATTACAGTGCAACAAACGTTAAAAGACAAATAAAAACATGCTTTTATTTTTCGGTGAACAATATTTTTTGTATCTTTGCCGATAAATAAAAGCATATTTGAGCCTTCACCAAAATGTGGACATGCAATACTTGAATAATTAATATAAACATGAAACTTGATGGAAGAAGAATGAGCGACAACATCAGTGATCGTCGCGGAGAAAGAATGAACATGGCTGGCGGTGGCATGGGCTTGCTCAGGCTGCTTGCCATACTGCCCGGAGGTATAAAAACAAAACTTGTCGGACTGGCTGTGGTGGCGGCAGTGGTGCTCGCCACACAAGGCACGTCGGGACTGTCGGGACTCTTGGGCGTATCATCGTCGCCACAAACTGAGCAAACCCAATATCAAGGCACTCCAGAGGAACAGGAACTGTATAAGTTTTCGGCACAGATACTTGCCGGAACTGAAGACGTGTGGACCGAACTCTTTAAGCGGATGGGCAAACGTTATATCCCGCCAAAGATGGTGATATATAAGGATGCTGTACAGTCGGGTTGCGGAAATGCCACCTCAAGCACAGGGCCATTCTATTGCTCTGCCGACCAGACGGTGTATATAGACCTTTCGTTTTTCATGAATATGAAACGACAGATAGGGGCCGACGGCGATTTCGCCTACGCCTACGTCATAGCCCACGAGGTGGGACACCACGTACAGTACTTGCTCGGCGACCTCGACCGTATGCACGAGCAGATGGCGTCTGTGAGCGAAAAGGAAAGCAACAGGCTCAGCGTGCGCCTCGAACTCCAGGCCGACTTCTACGCCGGCATTTGGGCATATCACGACAACCGCATTTTCAGTAGTCTTGAAGACGGTGACATCGACGAGGGTCTTGAAGCAGCCCGTAAGATTGGCGACGACTACCTTCAGAAGAAAGCCCGCGGATACACCGTTCCCGACTCCTTCAACCACGGCACGTCGGCACAGCGCAGCCGCTGGCTCAAACTCGGTGCCCACACCGGCGACCTCTCCCTCGGCGACACTTTCTCGCCGGAATACGGCAGCCTGTAACGTCAGTTCCAGAGCACCATTTGGTTTCTTTCTAATAATGTTATTCGTCTTCCGTGCGGCATTCCGTAAAGTGCATGTCGCTTTGAGCCTTCTCTTTGGAAAAGGCGTAGTAGGTACATGTGGCTTCGGTGCATATTGTTCCTGTGGAGTCGGCTAAGGTGGCGTCGATGACAACGATGTTGCGACGCTGCTCCCTGATGTGGGCACGAACGGTAAGTTCCGTATCCAATGTAGATACGGGTCTCTTGTATCTTGTTTCCATTTTCGACGTCACTCCCGCAGTCTGAAGCTTTCTGGTTATCACCCATCCGCATACCTCATCTAAAAGGAGTGCCTGTATCCCTCCGTGTAGCGTGTTGAGCCAACCCTGATAGTTGCCGCTTGGCTTCCATTTGCTCACTATGTCGTCTCCATCCTCATAGAAATGGAGATGCAGTCCGAAGGGGTTGTCGGGAGAGCAACCTATGCAGTTGTAACCCGACATTCCTTCCCAAGGATTAACTATTCTTTTCATAAGATGACTGTATAAAAATGTC
>JALFIX010000203.1 GCA_022775105.1 Prevotella sp.
GAAGGCTGAACTGATTCTCAACGGCAGCGAGAAGGCTGTAAGCGCAGTTCTGCCCGTGCTAGACGATATGGAAAGGGCTATCGCCAACGGCGAGAAGACGGATGACGTGCAGGTTTTGCGCGAGGGAATGACACTGATTTACACCAAGTTCCTGAAAGTGCTTGAGGGTCTTGGCGTAAAGGAGATTGAAACTGCCGATGCCGATTTCAATACCGACGTGCATGAAGCCATCGCCATGGTGCCCGGTATGGGCGACGACAAGAAGGGCAAGGTGCTCGACTGCGTCCAGAAGGGCTACACCATCAACGACAAGGTAATCAGACATGCCAAAGTGGCGGTGGGACAGTGATTTTTTTAAATGAAGAGTGAAGAATGAAGAATGAAGAATGGCTGCGCAAACCGGATGCAGGGCCGAGCTTGCTTGAGCTATGCTGAGGTGAAGCCAGCCATCGACGAAGTCAATGAAAAGTCACTTATTCACTTAATAATAATATAACGACTATGGAAGAAAAGACACGCTACTCTGACGCTGAACTCGAGGAGTTCAAGCAGATTATTGATGAGAAACTGCGTCTTGCCCGTAGAGACTACGACGAGATGATGAGGCAGTTGATGAATGCCGACGGTAATGACTGTGACGACACGTCGCCTACCTACAAGGTATTGGAGGAGGGCAGTGCCACACAGAGCAAGGAGGAGCTGATACAGCTTGCCAACCGCCAGCAGAAGTTTATACAAGGTTTGGAGGGTGCTCTTATCCGCATCAAGAACAAGACCTACGGTATCGACCGCATCAGCGGCAAACTGATACCTAAGGAGCGTCTGAGAGCAGTACCCCATGCCACGCTCAGCGTGGAATCGAAACTCAATAGAAAGAAATGACAAAAGTCCCGACAAAGGTGACAAGGGGCAGGATGGTGATACTTCTCGTATTGGCCATCCTGCTCGTTGACCAGACGATAAAGATAGCCGTAAAGACCAACATGACCCTTCACGAGTGTATTCCCGTGTTCAGTTGGTTTAAGATTCTCTTCATTGAGAACAATGGCATGGCATACGGTATGGAGATAGGCAGCAAGCTGCTTCTTTCCATATTGCGCGTATTGCTTGTTGGAGTGATTTCGTTATATGCCTACCGTGTGGCAGCCAAGGGAGTGCGAACTGGATTTATCGTCTGTCTGTCGATGATAGTGGCAGGTGCGCTTGGCAATATCATCGACGGAATGTTCTATGGTCTGATTTTCGAGGAATCCACGATAGTGCAGTCCGCCTCGTTAGTGCCTTTCGGCGAGGGCTATGCTCCCTTTATGATGGGCAAGGTGGTGGATATGTTCTATTTCCCCATTATCGAGACCACATGGCCCTTATGGGTTCCGATGGTTGGAGGTGAGGAGTTCATATTCTTCAGTCCTGTGTTCAACTTTGCCGATGCGAGCATCTCTGTAGGTGTGATATGGATGATTCTTTTCTATCGCAAGGAAGTCTCTGAGGTATCGGTTAAGAATCTTTTTAAAATGAAGAATGAAGAAATGAAGAGTGAAGAATGAAGAATGAAGAATGGCTGCGCATGTTTTTTGGGGCTGTCTTATGCGGCATGTTGCTCATAGGATGTACGCCAAGTGTGCCGCGCGACGTGATACAGCCGGACGACATGGAGGATATCCTTTTCGACTATTACCTGTCGCGCGAGATGGCATCGAAGCCTTCAGTGGAAGGTTCCACGCCTTATCTGCGCACGGCTTATTACCTTGCAGTGCTCAAGAAACACGGTGTGACCGAGGCGGAGTTTGACTCGTCGTTGGTATATTATTACGGTCATTCCGAGGACTTTGCCAAGATATACAGCCGTGTCAGCGAACGTATGGAAAACTACGGCAAGTCGCTCGGAGTCAACTCCAATGGCATGAGGAGTTCAATGACGCGCTATACGGCTAATGGTGACACCGCCAATATCTGGCATGGCCCCACAAGCGTTATGCTGACCCCGACACCTCCCTATAACCGTTTCGACATAGAGATGAAAGCAGACACGTCGTATCGCAAGGGCGACTCATTCCTGTTGTCATTTAATACAAACTACCTGTATCAACAGGGTTCCAAGGATGCTGTGGCCTATCTTGCCGTGAGGTATTCCAACGACAGTATCGCCTCGTTCCATACATTAGTGAGCGTGTCAGGATATGCCCAGTTGCGTATTCCTGAATGTGTCAAATATGATATCAAGTCAATCTGCGGGTTTGTTTATCTCAACAGGGGCAGCGACGAGTCAGAGACAGTAAAACTGATGTTCATCGACGAATTACAATTTATCCGCTTCCACAAGAATGAATCAAAGAACACGCAAGATAGCCGTCCACCATCTGGTGCTGCCCGACGGCACGAGTTTAGGCAAGTCGGTGGTGGAGCTAAACAGCTCGGGACAGGTGACTCACTGGCACCCGTTAGACCGGGAAGAACCCCAAACAGAGTGGGTGGGGGGAACGATATTCCTGTCCAAAGGAAATGAAGAAGGATCATATAATATAAAATAATGTAGAAGACAATGAAGAATCTGAAGGTACGTTTGGCACTGATGAATTTCCTGGAGTTTGCCGTATGGGGAGCTTACCTCACCTGTATGGGCCGTTATCTCGGGAATATAGGCATAGGTACGGAGATAGGCTATTTCTACTCCATGCAGGGAGTGGTGTCCATTTTCATGCCGGCGATAATAGGTATTGTTGCTGACCGATGGATTCCGGCACAGAAGATGCTCGGTATCTGTCATCTTGTGGCTGCCGTATTCATGATTCTCACGGCATGGTATGGAGCAACGGCAGAGGGAGGAGTGGATTTCGCCACCATCTTCACGCTATATTCCATATCGGTGGCTTTCTATATGCCCACGCTTGCACTGTCCAACTCGGTGGCTTATACAGCGTTGCGTAAGGCAGGTATGGACACGGTGAAGGACTTCCCGCCCATTCGTGTGTTCGGCACAGTTGGATTCATCCTCACCATGTGGTTTGTTGACATTATGGGATTCCAGACCAACCAGTGGCAGTTTGTCACCTCGGCTGTCATAGGAATAATCCTGTTCCTTTATTCGTTCACATTGCCCGATTGCCCTGTTGCCAAGGAAGAGAGGCACCGCTCGCTCTCCGAGGCGTTCGGTCTTCAGGCTTTTGCCCTTTTCCGTCAGCGTCAGCTCGCCCTGTTCTTCATCTTCTCGATGTTGCTTGGCGTCAGTCTTCAGATTACCAACGGCTATGCCAATCCGTTTATCAGCAGCTTTGCATCACAGGCTGAGTATGCCGGCACATTCGGTGTGCAGCATGCCAATATCCTGATATCATTGTCACAGATTAGCGAGACGTTCTGCATCCTGCTGATACCCTTCTGCATGAAGCGTTTCGGCATCAAGAACGTGATGCTCATAGCCATGTTTGCATGGGTGCTGCGCTTCGGTCTTTTTGGAATGGGCAATCCCGGCGGAGGTGTGTGGATGTTTATATTGTCGATGATAGTGTATGGCGTGGCATTCGACTTCTTCAATGTCAGCGGTTCGCTCTTTGTTGACCAGAACACGGCTCCCGAGATACGCTCCAGTGCCCAGGGACTGTTTATGCTCATGACCAATGGAATCGGCGGCACCGTGGGAGTGATTGTTGCCCAGGAGATAATCAATGCCTACACTTATGGAGTCACCGTTGGCGATGATTTCTTCACCGTCGGCGAATGGTCAACCTGCTGGTTTATCTTTGCGTCTTACGCCCTTGTTGTGGGAGTGGTGTTCGCGCTTGTGTTTCACCCTAAAAAACAGTAACTGCGTATGGAAGACAAATTGAGATTGACTTTGGATTGCGTCGGCAGCATCAAGAAAGACGAGAACCTGTGTGTGGTGCAGCTGAAGGAGAAGAAATATGATCTCCAGTTGACATTTATCACCAACCAGAATATGGGTTGCGAGCTGTTGATGCGTTTGGATGATTCACCTGTAGGTAAGTCCAGGTTGCAAAGGCTGCTTCCCGAGGTGATGTGGGAGTCGCTTCGCGGCTTTTCCGATTCTGAAGACTATGAGATGTGTATAGAGTCGGTGGAAAGCGACGGCGAGTACCGCACCGTTCTCTACAACAAGATCTATGGCGGTCATTATGACATAAGGCTTGCCGATGCAGTTCTTCTGCAGGAAGTGAGCGGCATACCCCTGTATATCAGGAAGAGCCTTGCCAAGAGTCAGATGTTCCATCCCACCGGAAAACGTAATGTCACGGCATTGCCGCTCAACGTGATGCCTTTGGAAGTGCTTGAGAAATCCCTCGCCGAATGTATTGAGAATGAGGACTATCGGGCTGCCCAGAGACTCAATGAGGAAATTAATAAACGTAAATCTATTATAAAGGAGGACGAACGAGATGAAGGAAATTAGATTCTTTTATGACCCCAATGCGCCTGTATCTACTGAACTGCCTGACGACGAGGCGATGCATGCGCTGAGGGTTCTGCGCCTGAAAAGTGGCGACAGTTTTATGTTGATGGACGGCCGGGGCACTTACTATCGTGCCGAGGTGACCTTGGCTGCCACCAAGAAATGTATGTACCGTGTAGTGGAAACCCTCCCGCAGGAACCGCAGTGGTTGGGTAAGCTGAACATTGCCATAGGACCTACCAAGATGATGGACCGTATGGAGTGGCTTGTGGAGAAAGGAACGGAAATCGGTTTCGACGGAATAACCTTTGTCAACTGCAAGAACTCTGAGCGAAGGGTTGTGAAGACCACACGCTTGGAGAAAATCATCGTTTCTGCCACCAAGCAGAGCCACAAGCCCTGGAAACCTACGGTCACTGAGATCATTCCCCTGAAGTCATATCTCGAAACTCCCATAGAGGGCAGGAAGTATATCGCCCACTGCTATGAGGAGATTCCTCGCAAGGACTTATATACCGAACTTGTCAACGCTCCCGTCAAGGATGAGAACATCACGGTGCTGATAGGTCCGGAGGGAGATTTCTGTATAGATGAGGTTGAGAAGGCCTTGGAGACAGGATGGATTCCGGTGTCCTTGGGTGAAAGCCGTCTGCGCACTGAGACTGCCGCTCTTTATGCCATCATGATGATGCGTATGGTGGGGAGGAAAGATATTAATGTTGTTAAGGAAGGTCAGGAAGATTGAAACGCAGGAATATTTTATATATTGTATTGGCTGTTGCCCTTGTTGCGGTGACGGCTTTGGTTGTCGTGCTCAATGGCAGGAGTGACGGGTATCTCAACGTCATACCATTGAAGAGCAAGGCCCTAATGGCTATTGATTTCACGAAATTAGGTGATGTCAAGATGGATGACTTTAAGGACTGCGGTGTGGATTTCAGCCGCAAGGCCTATCTGTTTGAGACTTCCGATGGTTCATTGGGACTGGTGGCTGCCGTGGACGATGAGGGTGATGTCGATAGTTGGCTGCAGCGGTTGGCTGACCAAGGAAAGGCGTCGAAGACCACTGGGCGCAAGGGATTCAAGTTCTCGGTAATATACGATAATTTCATTGTGGGATATTCTTCGTCTTCTCTACTTGTCATGGGACCTGCCGTGGGCGGCGAACAGGCACAGCTTCAGCGCAGGATGGTGAAGTATCTGTCTTCGGAAGAGGAATCCGTAACCGAGTCACCGCTTTTTCAGCGACTTGCCACTATGGACGGCCCTGTATCACTCGTGGCAAAGGCTGATGCCTTGCCCGACAAACTCATGGCTCACGTCACTTTGGGCGCGCCAAAGGGTACCGCTCCCGACCGTCTTTATATTGCCGCAACCATGGACTTTAAGGGCGAGTGTCTCACCGTAAGCTGCCACACCTTCTCGTTCGACAGCAGAATCGAGAGTGCCCTGAGGAATTCCTTCTCAAAACTTGGACCCGTCAGCGACAAGTATCTATCCACCATATCCTCCGCCAATCTTCTTACGATAGCCTGTGGAGTAAAGGGTGGCGACTTCGTTGAGTTTCTCCGCAGCAACGAGTCCCTGCGCACCATGCTCATGGGAATAAATACAACTATCGACATCGACAAGATGTTGCGCGGTGTTGACGGCGACCTGATCGTCAGTGTGCCGGCATTCTCTGATGACAATATCCCGCTGTCCCTTCTTGCCGAGGCAAAGGACGTGTCGTGGAAGGAAGACGTGGCATACTGGAAGAAATCCTGTCCCGCAGGTTCCGTTATAGAGGATGCAGGTAAGGACTCGTGGGTCATCAAGGGCAAGCAGTTCAATTCCTGTTTTGGAGTGACCGACAGTGGTCTCCTGTATATAGTCCCCACGGCGGAGGCAGTGTCAACTGTAGGCGAAAAATCCCCAAGCCCGTTGTCCCCGGATGTTATGTCAAACGTCAAGGGCAGTCCTTTCCTGGCTATTCTCAGCATTGAGTCAGCCACTAAGCAGCAATCCGGGCTTTCGGTAATCTCATCGTTTTTGCCTCAGTTGAAAACTATTATATTAAAAATGAAGAATGTATGAACAAGATAGTATTTAGGAATGTTCTTCCGCAGGTGTTTGCCAATCGCACTGACTTGCAATCCGACGTTTGGCAATGTGAGGTCAGCTTCGAGCGGGGGCATCTCTATTTGGTGGAAGCTGCCAGCGGCCAGGGCAAGAGCACGTTTTGCAGTTATGTTGTCGGCTATCGCAATGATTATACCGGTCAGGTGATGTTTGACGATACCGACACCCGCAGGATGAAACTAAGCCAGTGGACAGAGATGCGCAAGTCGCATATAAGCCATCTCTTTCAGGAACTGCGTCTCTTCCCCGAACTCACTGCGATGGAGAATGTGGAGATTAAGAACAAGCTCACGGGATTCAAGTCCCGCAGACAAATAGAACAATGGTTTGAGATGCTTGGAATAGCCGACAAGATGGACGCCAAGATCGGACGTATGTCGTTCGGTCAGCAGCAGAGGGTGGCTCTCATCCGCTCACTTGTCCAGCCCTTCGACTTCCTGCTTGCCGACGAACCGATAAGCCATCTTGACGACGACAACTCGCGCATTATGGGCGAGATTATGATGCAGGAGGCAAAGAGCCAGGGAGCGGGAGTGATAGTGACGAGCATAGGCAAACATATTGACTTGGACTACGAAAGGGTATTGAAGTTATGAATCTCGTATGGAAACTACTGCGCCAGCACGTCAGTGTGCCGCAGTTAATAGGCTTTTTCTTCGCCAATCTCTGCGGTATGCTCATCGTGCTGTTGGGATTCCAGTTCTATCGTGACGTGTTGCCCGTGTTCACCCAGAGCGACTCGTTTATGGGTGCCGAATACGTCATCGTAAGCAAGAAGATAACCGCGGGCAATACCCTGTCCGGACGCGACAACTCGTTTGCCTCTTCCGACGTGCAGGACATGGAGGAACAGCCCTTCGCCGACAAGGTGGGCAAGTTTACATCCACTGAATATAAGGTGGCTGCCCGGATGGGAATCAACGGCACCCCCGTGCTGTCGTCCGAACTGTTCTTTGAGAGCGTGCCCGACGGTTTCGTGGATGTCTCTCTCGACAAGTGGCAATGGAAGGAGGGCGACAACACTGTGCCAATCATCCTGCCGCGTACATATATAGCCATGTATAACTTCGGTTTCGCCCACAACCATTCACTGCCCAAAATCAGTGACGGACTTGTGGGGATGATTGACTTCAAGATATTCATCCACGGCAACGGCCGTCAGGACGAGTACAAGGGCAAGGTGATCGGGTTCTCCTCGCGTCTCAACTCCATCCTCGTGCCCCAGGCATTTATGGACTGGAGCAACGCCACCTACGCCCCGGGTCAGAAGAGTGACCCCACGCGACTCATCGTCGAAGTGGCAAATCCCGCCGACGAGCGCATAGCCAAGTATATAGATGAAAACGGTCTCGACACAGAGAACAACAATCTCGATGCCGAGAAGACAACCTATTTTTTGAAAATGGTGGTGACACTTGTGATGGCGATAGGTCTTGTCATCTCCGTGTTGAGTTTCTATATACTGATGCTCAGCATATACCTGCTTGTCCAGAAGAATGCCTCCAAGCTCGAGAACCTGCTGCTCATCGGCTATGGTCCGTCGCTTGTGGCAATGCCCTACCAGTTGCTCACCATAGGTCTCAATCTCTTGGTGCTTGTGATAGCCTGGGTGGTGCTGGCAGTGCTTCGCGGATATTATATGGAAGTGGTTGAGACGCTTTTCCCCGACATTGACGAGGGCAGCATGATGCCTTCGATAGCAGTGGGACTTGCTCTCTTCGCCCTCATATCGGTGATAAACGTCATCGCCGTGCGCCGTAAGGTGATGTCGCTGCGTGGCGCAAATGACAAGAGTTAAAAAAATATTGAATACAGAGATTATGAACAGACTATTTTTATTGGTTATTTCAGTCGCATGTGCATTGGGTGCAGCGGCTGTAGAGATAAAGGATGTGTTTTCGGCAATGCCCGATTCGGTGTTGCCAACGCTCACCCGCAACAACCGTCTCGATATGGTGGATTTCATTGACTCGGGAATGAAAGCCGAGGTGAATGATGTCTTCGACGGAAAGGCCACCCTCGACACCCTCACTGCCGACTATCTCCATCTCACGCTCAGCGAGGCCGTAAAGGTTGAGATGAAACTGCTGCAGTCGTCGGAAGCCCTTGCCGACACTTCCGACTGTGTCGTGTGCGTTGTTATGACCTACGGCATAAAACCCAAGGAGAGCAGTGTGCGTATGTTCACGTCCAAATGGTCGCCGTTGCCCGTTCCTGGCTTTTCCCGTGGTGGAAATGTGGCAAGACTGTCACCATCGTCAACCGATCTCACGCTTCAACCGATAGAGTTGATAGAATATCGTGAGGAAGGAGAGAAAATACAACAGAACGGTGGTAATTTTTCGTTAATAACTTTTAAATGGAATGGAAAAGAATATAATAATAATTAAAAATACAATATTTATTCCACGTTTAGGGTAATATTATGAAAAAAAACTGTAATTTTGTAGAGTGTTTTTCATGGTATTAGATTATTAAGGTTAATAAAAGACGGTCGATCGAGAGATTAGCCGTCTTTTTTATTTGAAATAAGGATTGCACTCCACCTCATCCTTCAGCATTGTCTGTGGACCATGTCCGGGAAGGATAACGGTGTCAAGCGGCATCTTGTCCTTAAGAGATTTCAAGCTGCATACTATATCCTCGAAACAGCCAAGTTCAAAGTCTGTCCTTCCGATGCTCATCCTGAAGAGGGTGTCGCCACTGAACGCCACTCCTTCCTCCTTGCAATAGAAGAACACGGAGCCGGGAGTGTGGCCGGGAGTGGGAATGACGGTAAGGCTATGGTCGCCGAATTCAATCACGTCATCATCGGCAAGATACTTGCCCACGGGCGGCATGTCATATCCCAATGACTGTCCGCAGAACTCGCGGCACTGGGCATCGAGCTTATTCTGAAGATATTCATCCTTAGCCGACACCTCGGGCTTGAGACCGTAAAGCTCGAATATGGTGTTGTCGCCGAAGTGGTGATCCACATGCCCGTGGGTGGCAATCAGGTGCTTGAGCGTGATGCCCTCCTTACGCACGTATTCCTCGATGGCAGTGCGCTCCTCGGGATAGAGCGCGCCGCAGTCAATGACAACGCCCTCATGGGTGTCATCGCTGACTATAAAGCAATTCTCCTGAAAGGGATTGCAAACGAACCGTTGTATTTTCAAACTCATATAGGTAGATAAATTACGTATTTCTCCTTAAACCATTCCTCGTCGAACCACTGTGATATATCAGTCACTTCAGCATACTTGCGGAAGGGCTGGATCTCGGCTTCCACATTTCCGCCTTTAAGGCAGATTATGCCGTTGGGCATACTGTTGCGCTGTTTGTTGGATATGTTCTTTCTCACTATGCGCTCAAGGTCGGGCAGAGGCATCACGGCACGGCTCACCACAAAGTCATACTTGCCTTTCTCCTCCTCGCCGCGTTTGTGCTCGGGTGTGCAGTTCTTCAGTCCGATGGCATTTGCCACCTCGGTCGCCACACGGATTTTCTTGCCCGTGCCGTCAATGAGATGAAAACGGCAGTTGGGGAAGAGAATGGACAATGGAATGCCGGGGAATCCGCCTCCGGTGCCGAAGTCGAGAATCTCTGTCCCGTCCTTGAATCTTATTGTCTTGGCAATGGCCAACGAGTGGAGCACATGGTGTTCGTACAGGTTGTCGATGTCCTTGCGCGAGATAACGTTTATTTTGCTGTTCCAGTCCTGATACAGATCATACAGGGCCTCAAACTGCCGACGCTGTACGTCGGTGATGTCAGTGAAATATTTGGTAATGATATTCATAGTCGTTTATTCTTTTTTCAGCAGGTCTGCCATGTCGTTGTAGCTTACGGTCAGCTCAATGCGTCCAAGGGCGTAGGGGGCAATCTCGTAGGGATTGTAGATGAATGTGATGCCGTCCCTGCCAAGAACGTAATTGCTCGACGGGTACATCTCCATCGAGAAGAGGTAGCCCTTGTCGTGCAGCTCGTTGATGTCCTTGCAGTCAGCCTTACGCATGAGGGCCTTCTGCAGCAGTGCGTTCAGTTTCACCTTATAGCCGGGCACAAGCACGTCCTCCAAGGTGATGGTCTTGCCTGTGGTCTTGTCGAAGTTGAGCGTCAGCAGTTGGCTCAGTCCGTGGGCACCGCCCTCAAAGTTGTACATGTCGATGAAGTATGTGACCACTCCCTCCTTGCCGTCCTCGATGCGTGTCCTGATGTCGGCGGCATATTCGTATATGGGCCTCTTGTCGATGTCTCGCTTGTCCTCATTGTACAGAGGCAGCATGTCATTCTTGTAGGAGGTTGCATTGCCGTTGACAAACGAGTCAACAGCCGCACTGATATCCACATAGTGCAGGTTGAAAATCTTGGCGGTGATGGCGTCGTTGACGCTTTTCCTGACGTCATCGCTGCCTTCCCTGACGTATTTCACGTTGATGTTCATCTCGTAGGCGGGCGAGTTGGCGTCCTGGGTAAGCGGCACTCTCTTCTCCACCTTTATGCTGTCAAAGGTGAGTTGTTCGGGAGTGTAGGTCCCGGAGCAGGCTGCTGAGACTACGCCAGCCAAGGTCAAAGAGTATAATGCAGTCTTTTTCATATATATGTCACAATTTGTCTGCAAAGATAGTATTTATGTGCCAAATAACAAAATAAATTAAGAATTATTCAAGTATTCTTGATTATTTGCAGATTATTTTGTAATTTTGCAGCCGATTTTGAGAAAAAACAAAAAAGGTAAAAAGATGAACACATTTAAAGCAGCCCTGTTTGACCTCGATGGAGTGGTGTTCGACACCGAACCGCAATACACCGGGTTCTGGGGCGCACAGTGCAGGGAGTTCCACCCTGAGCATCCAGGATTGGAACACGAAATCAAGGGTCAGACCCTTGTGCAGATCTTCGACCGCTTCTTCAGCGGCGAGCTTTTATACAGTCAGGAGATTATCACTGCCCGGCTCAATGAGTTCGAGCGCAACATGCAGTTCAACTATGTCGGGGGATTCATCTCCTTTGTGAGAGGGCTTCGTGCCAATGGCGTGAAGACCGCAGTTGTGACCAGTTCCAACCAGGCTAAGATGCAGAGCGTATATGACAGTCGCCCTGAGTTCCGCGAGCTATTTGACGCAATACTCACCTCTGAGGATTTCGAGCGAAGCAAGCCCGACCCGGACTGTTATCTCAAGGCAGCAAAACGTTTGGATGCAGCCATAACGGAGTGTATTGTTTTCGAAGACAGTTTCAATGGTCTGAAGTCGGGCCGTGCTGCCGGAATGAAGGTTGTGGGACTTGCCACAACCAACAGTGCCGAGAGCATCGCTGAGTATTCAGACGTAGTAATTAATGACTATAAGAACTTTGACCCATGGCAGGATATTTAATCAGTGACACACGCAAGGTGACAACTCACCGTTTTATTGAAATGAAGCAGAAGCACGAGAAAATCTCGATGCTCACGTCATACGACTTCACCACAGCCGGAATCGTCGATCGTGCCGGTATCGACGGCATTCTTGTGGGCGATTCGGCATCCAACGTGATGGCGGGCAACGGCACGACATTGCCCATCACCATCGACCAGATGATTTATCATGCGCGCTCGGTGGTGCGTGCTGTTGGGCGTGCCCTTGTGGTGTGCGACATGCCTTTCGGCAGCTATCAGGTGGATCCCGTGGATGGTGTGCGCAACGCCATACGTATCATGAAGGAGAGCGGATGTGACGCCCTCAAGCTTGAAGGCGGTGTGGAGATTGTGGATACGGTGAAGCGTATTCTTGATGCCGGTATTCCAGTGATGGGGCATCTCGGACTCACCCCG
>JALFIX010000217.1 GCA_022775105.1 Prevotella sp.
GAACTGATGCAGGTGAAACTGACCCTCTATTTTGAGAATGCCCCAGTAAATGCCCCAGTAAAACTAACGGATAGGCAGAACATGATACTGCAAATGTTCGATGAAGACAATACTTTAAGTAGGGAACGTCTGTGTGAAAAAACAAGCTTGTCTGAAGGCACTATAAAACGTGAAATCGCATATCTGAAAAGTATTGGCAAACTTAAAAGAATTGGTAGCGACAAGACTGGATATTAGTTAGTTGAAAAATGAGTTTGAACTTATAAGGATTTCTTATCAGTTATTCCCCCGATGAGATGCGGTAGTTCTTGGGCGAGAGCCCCGTGTGTTTCTTGAAGAAAGTGCCGAAGGCGGAAGCGTTGGGGAAATTGAGTTCGTCGGAGATTTCCTGTATGGTCTTGCTCGTACTTGTCATGAGGAAGATGGCACGGCGGATGATTGCCTTGAAGACAAGGTCCTGAACAGTGTAGCCGCAGATGCCCTTCACCATCGAGGAGAGATATTTGGGCGAGAGACACAGACGGTCGGCATAGAAGGAGACACTGCGCTCCTTAGGGTAGTGGTCGCTGATAAGGGTTATCAGTTTGACGAAGATGTCAATCTTATGTCCCGACGCCTCGCCTCCCTGTACCACCTTGCGGTTGAAGATAGAGCAAAGACGATAGGTGAGACTGAGCATAAGCAGCTTGCGCTCGTGCCCGTCGAACATCGTTGACTCGGTGTAACTCGCCGATGGCAACAACTGCGTATAATCTGCCAAGGCATACTCCTCACCCGTGGCAAGAACAATAAACGGACGGGGGTTGAGCGTGGCATACAGGCGCATCATCATCACCGTATTGCCAAGGATGTCGCGTATAGGAGTTATGCGATAGAACAAAAGGGAATATTCAAGGTCGGCTGAGACGCTCTCGATCTGGAAATGCACGTTCTCGGTGAGAAACAGGGTCTCCCCTGCCCTCGCCTCCATATTTTCTTCGTTTACTTTAAAGCTATATGAACCACGGGTGCATACGACAAGACCTATATAATCCACAAGATATGATGACATAAGAGACTGCGGAAAGACATTAAGATATCCCTCCGAACTGCATACGTCAAGACGCCTTTCGAGCGCGTCCTGCAATACTGCCAATCTTACCGACTCTTGTTCCATAACGTGGGTAATATACGAAAAACGCTGCGAAGTTACAACTTTTTTCGCAATTACCACACTATTTTTCGCTTTTTTTTGCATTTTCTTGTATATTAATAAACACAGAGACACAAAGATACAGAGTTTTCTGTTTATTTTCTCTGTTTTACCTAAACAATAAATATCCTCTGTATCTCTGTGTCTCTGTGTTTTATAATATCACCTAAAACGGAATTTCACTTCCTTCGGAACACGTTCCCAATCCTGAAGTTTGCGCTTGGGCCAGGGAACGAAGAGGATTATTCCTGCACAGATGATGCAGCCATAGAACGTCCAACCAGCCATCTCCTTGATGGTGGAGATAGTGGCCTGGACCATCACCTTGCCCTTCAACTGCAATGCTGCCATTTGCTGGGCCTCTGCTTCGGTCTTTCCCTGCATCTTCATGCCTCGCAACGTCATGTCGTATGTCTTTGCCGTCTCGTCGTCCATACGGTCGTAGTTCTGGGCATAGCGAGTGACATAGTACTGCTGGCGATGCTGCAAGATATTGCTATACAAGGCACTGCCTATACCAGGACCGATAATCATACGCACGGTGAGCATGATGCACACCCATGTTGACATCAGTTTATAGGGCATACGCTGGTTGGCATACACTGCGGTACATGCGTAGAGCAGCATCATTCCAGCGGCACGGATGATGATGGGCCACTTCATTCGCTCCATCATTCCAGCCGTCTGCACCTCAAAGTACATATACACGGCGGAGAGTCCGATGAAGATGAAGCCCCAGAAGAAGAGCCACTTGAAGTGAATCTTCTTGGAACTGCAGAAGATTGCCATCACGAGTCCGATGAAATATCCCAAAAGCACCCAGTTGCCCACCTCGGCAATCTGGAGGTTGTCCATCTTCATGCCCACACTCATGAACACATTCACGAACATCGCACTGGAGTTGAATATCATGAGTCCGAGGAATAGCAAGATACCACCCTGGATGCTGCGCGACTTCAATGCCGTGATGAGGAAATATGCGGAGCGTCGGGTTCTTTGGAGGTAGAGGAACAACAGAACAGATACTACACATATCATCGTAGCCAACTGTATCCGCTGGTCGTCATACCAGTCGAGCACCTTGCCATATACCATTATATATATAAAGGAGAGGCAGGCAATAGAGAACACCGTGAAATCCCCAAACTTGGAGAAGTTGATGGGAATACGGTTGTTGGGGAAGGGATTATAGGGCATGGTGAGCCATACGATAATCACTGCCAAACCCAACACTGCTATCATGGCATAATATACATATTGCCATTCGTAGTTATAGGCAAACCATGCCGTCATCCACGTGCCTATCTGACCGAGAACCATGAAGAAATAGTAGATGGTAGGCATCGACGCAGTCTTCTCGTAGTCGAGCTTGTCCCATCCCTCCTCTGTAGTTGGTTCGTTGCCGGGGGTGAGGTTGTGGGTAGCCTCGATGTGGAACCCGTATGTGATGAGCGTAAAGAGGTTGCACATCAGCAATGCCTGGCGCACGAATCCCATGACGAGCGAGCACAAGGCAAGGACATACACACTGTCGGTGCGCGCACATACGAAGCTCAAGACTATCAAGATGGCGAAACCCCACATCAGCATAATCTTCTCACGACGTATGCACACGAGGTCGTAGAAGAACGGCGAGAAAGCCGCCATTCCCACCGACGTGGCAAAGCCCACAAAGGATATATGTTCCGAAATGATGCCCAAGCCACCAACCATCTCACTGCTGTTGGCGGAATACACTCCACCAACTGTCATTATAGGTATGAAAAGGAATATCAGGAAGATGATTCCCAATGGCTTAGGCACCCAATCGTAGAACGGAAAATTCTTATTCACAACAAACTTGCTTAAATTATTTCACTTCTGCCTTCACAATCACCATCATACCGGCAGCAAGTCGGTCGTTGTCCTCCTTGCTGAGGTTGGTGAAGTCGATACGCACTGGCACACGCTGCTGGATCTTCACGAAGTTTCCGGCAGAGTTGTCGGTGGGAGTGAGGGAGTATTTAGAACCAGTGGCACCGGAGATGGCAGTCACCTTGCCAGTGAACTCCTTGTCGCTGATGGCGTCAACAGTCATGCGGACAGGCTGACCGACGTAGAGATTCTCCACCTGAGTCTCCTTGTAATTGGCAATCACCCACTTCTGTGTCTCGGGGATGATATAGGTAATGGTCTGACCTGCATTCACCATCTGACCCTCTTCGAGAGAACGGCGACCCAACTTACCGTCGCAAGGAGCCACAACCACGCAATATGACAGGTTTAGCCTTGCCATCTCCAAGGCTGCAGTGGCACGCTCAATGGCGGCAGCTGTGTTGCCCTTGCGTGTCTGCACCTCATTCACGCCCGAAAGGGCAGCCTTCTTCTGCTTGAGAGTTGCGTCGAGTTTCTTCTTTGTAGCCTTATATTCAGTCTCATACTGTTCGAGCTGTATAGGAGTGGCAGCATCACGAGCCACGAGGTTGCGATAACGCTCAACGTCCTTTGCCAACTTCTGCAGACGAATCTCTATCTCGGATATAGACGCGTCATATACCGAAGCCGTAGTCTCGGTGGTGTTCAGGGTGGCATCCATCACATTTGCACCAGCCTGAGCATCCTTCAGTGCAGCCTCAGCCTCCATCACACGGATGCGGTATTCACGATCGTCGAGGATGAGCAGTGTGTCACCCTTCTTCACACTCTGATGCTCCTGGAAACATATCTTCTTGATATATCCCGACGCACGCAGATTGACAGGCGAGAGATACTGCTCCACCTGAGCGTCGTTACTTGACTCATTCGACCTGTAGTCGATGAACATACATACTACTTCGAACACACCCCAAGCGATGAGTGCCAATCCGATGAGACTGACTATCATCTGGCGCACCTTCTGCTTCTTCAACTGTTCCGCAGTCTTCTCATGACTTTCAGACACCTTTGTTTCCTGGCTCTCAACAGCCTTATTCTCATTATTTTCCATAATTATAATCTATATCGAAACGAACTTTAATTTTTTAATATTTTAATTCTTTAATTTCTTAATTCTCCAACAGAGAATTAAGATTCCCTGTTAATTTTAGCACCGAGAGATTTGACACCTCATAGTTATAATGGGCGGTGAGGTAGTTGTTCTGAGCCTCCGACATGCTCATCTCGTCCTGAAGCACCTCCACCATAGATGTCACACCCTCGCGATAGCGGTCCATCGTCACATTATATATATCTTCGGCAAGACGATAGTTGTCGCGCTGCTTGCGATAGTTGCGCTCGTTGTTCATCTGGTCGTTTACTGCATTCGAGTATTGCGTCTGAAGGTTTTTCAGAGTGTTCTCGTATGCAATGCGTGCATTGTCGGCATCAATCTTGGCCTTGCGTATCTTGGAACGCTTCTCAAAACCGTCGAACACGGGGACGCGAAGCGAAATACCCAATCCGTTGGAGTCATACCAATGGTTGCTCTCACCCGAATGGAACCAGTTCTTAAACTTGTCGGTATAAGCCGTGAAAGTGAAGTTTCCCGTCAATGCGACAGTGGGCAGATACGCATCCTTGGCAAGTTTCACCTGCTGTTCTGTGAGTTTCTCTTGGGTGCGCATGAGCTGCAGTTCATACAGATTGGTGTTGAGTCCCGTCTGCGAAGCCATATCAATGTCATCCACTCGTTTCACTTCGGCAATGATTTCCTCGTCGGCGGGATAGTCCATGGCATATTTCAGCATGTTATATTGCTCACGGAGCATAGCCTTGGCATTGGCGAGCGACACGTCCGTGCTCTCTATTCTCACGTTGATGCGCTTGAGGTCAACGGCAAGCGCCATCTGGTTGTCATAGAAAGCCTGAGTGAAATTCCTCAGTTCCTCAAATCGCTTGAGATTGTCGCTGATGATGGTAATCTGCTCAGTGGTGTTTTGGATGAGATAGTAGAGTTTGGCAATCTGCATGATGATGTCCTCACGCGCCTTCTCGTATGAGAGTTGGTTGAGATTGTCGAGAGTCTTGGCAATCTCCACGGCAGTGAGAGCCGTCTGGCTGTAGAGCGGCATCTGCAACTGCAGACTTGCCGACGAGTTGTACTGCAATGTCTTGGTGACATTGTACTGCTTTCCGTAGGCAGTACCGTCGGTCACGGAAACCGGCGGAGTGAAATTGTCATTAAATCCCGCAGCAAAATTTATCTGCGGCAGCAACCTTGCACGGTTCTCACTGATGTTGTGCTTGCCCTTAGCCACCTCGTTGCGGCTTGACTTGAGCGAGAGATTGTTTTCGATACCAATCTCAAGGCATTGTTTGAGCGAAAGCACCTTCTGTGCTCCTGCTGCTGACATCGTCAGGAGCAGGGAAAAAGTGAACAGTAATTTCTTCATTCTTTGCTAACGTCTAAATTCGGCTGCAAAGGTACTGCTTTTATATGAATAATCGCTATTCACATATAAATTGAATATGTTCAAAAAGTCGGTTTTAAGTATAAAAACACAGAGACACGGAGATACAGAGTCTAAACAAAGCTGCTTTAGCTTCATAAAAAACTCTGTATCTCCGTGTCTCTGTGTTCCAATAATAATCAGAGCAGAGCGGCGATGGCAGCCTCAACGTCCTTGATCTGTGCCGAACGGTTGACGAGGGTATTGCTCTTGTCTATGAGGAAGAACTCAGGGACAGCCTGCACGTTATAGAGGGTGACATACTTCGACGAGGCACCGTCCTCGTCCCTCACGCTAATCCATGGCAGTGCGGCAGTCTGCTGCTTCCAAAAATGCTCATCACCGTCGAGCGAAACCTGGTAAATCTCCAATCCCTGAGAGTGGTATTTATTATAAAGTTCGCGAAGCATAAGAATGCGCTGGGGCGAATCCTCAAGGGCAAAGACATGGAAATCAAGTAGCACCACCTTACCCTTCAACTCGGTGAGAGAACGCACATTACCCTTGTTGTCCGTGAGTTTCACGTCGATGATTCCCGCCTCCGACACCTTGCTTGCGTCAATGGCGGCAGTCTGCCGGTCGGATATTATGCGGTCGGTCTTCAGTCCCTCGATGGCGATGTTGTGCAGGTTCTCGCCTCGCAACGCACCGGGATAGAACGTGTCCCAGCTTGTTGCCACTGCAGCAAACACCTTGATATCGTCGCGGTTACTGCGGGGATTGAAGATGAGATACGGACCAATGGCCTGGAACAATGCGAAATAAGAAGACGCAGCCTTAGGCTCCTTGAAGATATAGTTGCTCTTCACGTCACCCTTATACATATTAATCATCTTCATGATACTGTCGGCAATGACATCCGAACCAAGCTCACGGTTCTGCTCCAGCTGTATCACCTTGTTCTGCAGGGCAATCTGCTTCAGTGCCAACTCGCGAATCTTTGAACACTCCTCCGAACCGCTGACCTCATAGTTGGCAGCCATTTCGGGCATCTTGGCCTTCACTGTCACAGTCTCAGTGGAATCCACCGAGATATTGATTATCTGTCCGGCAATGCGCAGGCGATAGAACTCAGGAGCCTCAGGGCACTTGTCGCTGAAGTCAAACCCACCGTCAGCGTCAAGTCTCACGGAGTCAACCACCACCGGGCCTTCCAGGCTGATATTCTCAAAATATAGCAGAGAGTCCTTAGCGTTCTCAATGCTACCTTCCACATGGAATTTCTTCTCGCTACATGCCGTAAAGGCGAACGCAGCCATCACCAAGGCGGCTGCCGATAACAATTTCTTCATAAATATTTTAATCTTTCAATTTTTCAATATTTGACTTCGTCGATTCTTTAACTTCACTCGGCATAGCTCAAGCAAGCTTGGCTCTGCTCTCGTTTGCAAAAGAATTCAATCTTAATCATCAGTTTTCGGCTGCAAAGTTAGTGCAAGTTGGGCGAAATACAAAATAAAATCATAAAAAAATGAAAATAATAGCAGATATTTGGCGTTTTTCTCGTTCATTTGTATAATTATGAGTAACTTTGCCCGATTTTTGATGTAAACAAACAATTTTTTAGATGAACGTAATTACGAAAACAGTATCGTTGCCTGATGGAAGAACCATCAGCATCGAGACCGGGAAAGTGGCAAAACAGTGCGACGGTTCATGTATGCTCCGTATGGGCAACACCGTTCTTTTGGCCACCGTTTGTGCCGCAAAGGATGCAGTTCCCGGAACAGATTTCATGCCTCTGCAGGTTGACTACAGAGAGCAGTATGCAGCAGCAGGCCGCTTCCCAGGCGGTTTCACCAAGCGCGAAGGCAAGGCCAGCGACAACGAGATTCTCACATCTCGCCTTGTTGACCGCGTGCTCCGCCCGCTGTTCCCCTCTAACTACCATGCCGAGGTGTATGTAAATGTAATGCTTTTCTCTGCCGATGGTGTTGACCAGCCCGACGCTCTTGCCGGATTTGCAGCATCAACAGCATTGGCTTGCTCCGACATTCCTTTTGAATGTCCTATCAGCGAAGTCCGCGTAGCCCGTATCAACGGTGAATACGTTATCAACCCCACTTTCGACCAGATGAAGGATGCCGACATGGATATCATGGTGGGCGCCTCTGCCGAGAACATCATGATGGTGGAAGGCGAGATGAAGGAAGTAACCGAACAGGACATGATCGGTGCTCTCAAGGCCGCCATGGATGCCATCAAGCCCATGTGCGAGATGCAGGTTGAACTCTCCAAGGAGCTTGGCAAGGATGTCAAGCGCGAGTATGACCACGAGGTCAACGACGAGGAGCTTCGCGAACAGATGAACAAGGAACTTTACCAGAAGGCTTACGACGTGACCAAGCAGGCTCTTGAGAAGCAGGCACGTCAGGAGGCTTTTGAAAATATCCTCACCGAATTCAAGGAAGCATACAACGCCGCCCACACCGACCTTTCTGAGGACGAGCTTGAGGAGAAGGCTGCCATGATGGAGCGTTACTATCACGACGTGATGCGCGATGCCATGCGCCGCTGCATCCTCGACGAGGGTATCCGTCTCGACGGACGCAAGTGCGATGAGATTCGCCCCATCTGGTGCGAGGTAAGCCCACTGCCGATGCCTCACGGAAGCTCTATCTTCACCCGTGGCGAGACTCAGTCGCTCACTACCTGTACTCTCGGTACAAAGCTTGACGAGAAGATGGTTGACGACGTGCTCGACAAGAGCTACATGCGCTTCCTCCTCCACTACAACTTCCCACCGTTCTGTACTGGTGAGGCCAAGGCCCAGCGTGGCGTAGGCCGTCGCGAGATTGGTCACGGACATTTGGCATGGCGCGGTCTGAAGGGTCAGATTCCCGAGGACTTCCCCTACACAGTGCGTCTCGTGAGCCAGATTCTCGAGTCTAACGGTTCTTCTTCCATGGCAACAGTATGTGCCGGCACTCTCGCCCTTATGGACGCAGGTGTTCCTATGAAGAAGCCTGTCAGCGGTATCGCAATGGGACTTATCAAGAACCCCGGCGAGGAGAAGTATGCAGTGCTTAGCGACATCCTCGGCGACGAGGACCACTTGGGAGATATGGACTTCAAGACCACCGGTACACGCGACGGTCTGACAGCCACACAGATGGACATCAAGTGCGACGGTCTGTCATTCGAGATTCTCGAGAAGGCCCTCATGCAGGCAAAGGCCGGCCGCGAGCACATCCTCAACTGCATCACCGACACTATCGCTGAGCCACGTGCCGAGATGAAGCCCCAGGTTCCGCGCATCGTTCAGATTGAGATACCCAAGGAGTTCATCGGTGCCGTTATCGGCCCGGGCGGAAAGATTATCCAGCAGATGCAGGAGGACACCGGTGCCACCATCACTATCGACGAGATTGACGGAGTGGGCAAGGTACAGGTGAGCGCTCCCAACAAGGAGAGCATTGACGCAGCCCTTGGCAAGATCAAGGCTATCGTAGCCATCCCCGAGGTTGGTGAGGTATATGACGGAACAGTGCGTTCAATCATGCCTTACGGTTGCTTCGTTGAGATTCTCCCCGGCAAGGACGGTCTGCTCCACATCAGCGAGATTGACTGGAAGCGCCTTGAGACAGTTGAAGAGGCTGGTATCAAGGAAGGCGACAAGATAAAGGTTAAGCTGCTTGAGATTGACCCGAAGACAGGCAAGTACAAGCTCTCTCACCGTGTACTCATCGAGAAGCCTGCCGACTATCAGGAGCGTCCCGCACGCCGTGAGCGTGGTGAGCGTCCCGAGCGTGGTGAGCGTCGTCCCCGTCCTGAGCGCGGCGAGCGTCGCCCACGTCCCGAAAGAGGTGAGCGTCGCCCACGTCCAGAGCGCGAGGAAATCCACGAGCCACACGAGCCGAAGGACTTCAACGACTCACTCGACAAGATGGATTTTTGATTGACGAGTTGATAGTAATATAAGGAAATCCCGCAATTGTTATTTACGATTGCGGAATTTTCTCTTTATAATATATAAATGAAACCAAATCATCATCCGCTAATATCGGATTACGACAATACAATATTATTAACCTCCACATTCTCATGGAGGAAAATCTGGGCTGACTCCTTGAACTTGTCGGGATTCTCAGTTGTGAGATAATGCACAGTTCCGTTCTTTGTACATTTACTTTCCATCTCAGGATGGCGTATGAAATAATTGCGAAGACTTTCAGCAACATATTCTCCCTGCGGCACGATACGTACACCGGGATTGACATACTTCACAATCTTCGGCATAAGCAGAGGATAATGCGTGCAACCAAGGATTATGGCATCAATCTTCGAATCAAGTAGCATCAGCTGGTCTATTCGTTTCTTTACAAAATAATCGGCACCGGGACTGTCAGCCTCGTTATACTCTACAAGCGGCACCCAAAATGGGCAAGCGACTCCGGAAACAACAATATCGGGATAAAGTTTCTGTATTTCGAGGTTATAGCTCTCGCTCTTGATGGTACCCTCAGTGGCAAGCACACCTACATGGCGTGTTGTTGTGAGCTGCCCGATTATCTCTGCCGTGGGTCTGATAATACCAAGGACGCGCCTGTTTGGGTCAACTTTGGGCAAGTCATTTTGCTGTATAGTGCGCAATGCCTTTGCTGATGCCGTATTACATCCAAGAATGACGAGATGGCATCCCATCTCGAAAAGGCGCATCACTGCCTGGCGAGTGAACTCATAAACGACATCAAAAGAACGCGGGCCATAAGGTGCCCGGGCATTGTCGCCGAGATAAAGGAAGTCATACTGCGGCAACAACTGTCTCATACCGTGGAGTATTGTCAGACCTCCATAACCGGAATCAAAAATACCGATTGGACCGGCAACCGTTGACAGTTTTAGCATAAGATTCTACAATTCGTTTATCATTCTGGTAGCAATACCGGTCAAATCTACCCCCTGCTTGGGATTAATATACGGACAGGCATCGTTATCGGTATTGATTATGAACATAAGGTTCATCTGTTCACCGATAGTGGCGAGTACTTTTGAAAGTTTCTCGCGCAATGGTTTCATAAGCGTAGTTTCAGCATCAGCGAGCAAACGCTTGCTTTCTGCCTTGAATGCGATATTCTTCTCCAATAGTTCCTGCAGTTCAGTCTGGCGCTTTTTTAGGATAGTTGGAGGAAAGTCACGCTGTCCCTCGAGAAAAGCCTCGTATTTAGCGTTGAACTCATCCTCAACTCTTTTGGTTTCGGCTGCATACTTTTCCTCAAGTTGCAAATATTGCTTATGGGCAAAGGCATAGTCGGGCATTGTCTCAATCATTGCGCTATAACTGAGATAACCGAATGTAGGTGCAGATGATGTAACCACAGCAGCTACGGGAACTGGTGTTGCCTCTTGATTTTGAGCCAGCATTGACAAAGGTAAGGCCATGAGGGTGAACAGCAAAAATTTCTTCATACCTAATCGTTGATAGATTAATTAAGAATTAAAAATAAAGAATTAAAAATTATGAATAATGAATTAAGAATTAAGAATTAAGAATTAAAAATTAAGAGAAATAGCTTAACTGGGTTAGAGACAAATTTTCTTAATTCTTAATTTTTAATTCTTAATTACAAAAGCGTGATTCACGTTTTTATTTGAGTCCGAGTTTTGCCTTCACTTGGGCAGTAACATCAGTGCTGAGCGTGGTGCTGATGTAGGGGATGCCACCCTGAAGCTCCATGATATATACATATCCACCAGCCTGACCAACCTGGTTGATAGCCTCTACCACCTTGGCAGTAATTGCAGACATCTTCTCCTGTGAAGCCTTTGCAAGAGCCTGCTGGTTGTCCTGATAGCTCTGCTGAATCTTCTGATACATGTCCTGAAGTTCCTGCTGACGACGCTGCTTGATATTGTCGGGCAGAGTCTTTTCATTAGCCTCATAGTCCTGTGACTTCTTGGTCAGTTCGTCCTGCATGCTCTTGAGGTCTGCCTCATACTGCTTTTGCAGGGCGTCAATCTCGGTCTTAGCCTTGGTGTACTCGGGCATTGCCTGGATAATGTCCTGAGTGTTCACATGTCCGAACTTCTGTGCCATGACTGCCATAGGAGCCAGCAACAGAATCATAAAAAGTAACTTTTTCATTTTTTTGTTGATGTTTTATTTTTTATTTTGATGATTTTCTACTTATAACCTAACTTATTCAATACCTCGTCACTTATGTCTATGCGGGGACTGCCGAAGATAATGCCGGAGTCACTGGCACGGTCGAGCACAAGCTGATATCCCCTTAGATCGGCAATGTCTTTCACTGCATTGTATATTTCGTCCTGAATGGGAGACATCAGTGCAGTACGCTTTTTGTAAAGCTCACCTTCTGGACCGAAGTATTTCTGCTTCAATTCAGATGCCGACTGCTCTTTCTGCATAATGGCGTCCTGCTTTGCCTTTTTCTGCTCGGCAGAAAGGAAGACAAGTTCGTTCTGATAGTTCTTATACATTGTCTGGGCCTCTGTGGATAGAGCCTCCACCTCAGCCTGCCATTTCTTCGACACCTGTGAGAGCTGCTCGTTAGCCCTCTCGTATGCCGGTATGTTCTTCAGGATATATTCCATATCCACCAATGCGAACTTTTGGGCACTTACCCCCATTACTGTTGCCAAAAAGGCAATAAGAAACAAAAACTTCTTCATAAGCCAACATTCTTTATTAATTCTTCATTCTTCACTCTTCATTCTTCACTCTTCATTCTTCACTCTTCATTCTTCACTTAAAAATCAGAACTCCTGACCAAGTATGAAGTGGAACTGGCTTCCGCCCTTTGTGCCAGTTGACAGGGCCTTGTCGAAACCGTATGCCCAGTCAATACCCATCATACCCACCATCGGGAGGAAGATTCTCACACCTACACCGGCAGAACGCTTCATGTCGAACGGATTGAACTTCTTGGTGTCATACCAGGCATTTCCACCCTCGAGGAAGGTAAGACCATAGATAGTCGTATTGCCGAGCATAAAGGGATAGCGAAGCTCAAGCGTGAATCTGTCGTAGGCATAACCCATAGCACTGTATGGGGTAAGTGAACCGTTCTCATATCCACGAAGTCCGATGGTCTCTTGGGCATATCCTGTACTGTAGCCACTCATACCGTCACCTCCCATATAGAAGGTTTCGAACGGCGACTTCTTGTCCTTGTTATAAGAACCGAGGATACCCAATTCAACGCGAGTCATAAGCACAAAACATTTCTGTCCGCTTGTAAGTGCGGTATATGTACGTGACTTGAACTTCCACTTATGGTACTCAATCCATTTGTACTTCTCCTGCAGTTCCAAGTCATAGGTTGCAGAAGTTCTGTCGTTTGCAAGCGACGAGTAGTTCTTATTGTCAAACATTGACCAAGGCGGAGTAAGCGTCACTGAAGCCATAAACTCAGAACCGCGACGCGGGAACATCTGGTTGTCGGTAGATGTTCGTGCAAGTGTAATGCCGAGGTTGATGTTATTACAATTACCGTTAGAGATGATGAAGTACTGCCAGTCTCTCAGCATGTATCGCTGATAAGACAGAGACATGGACAACTGGAAATAGTCATCGGGCCAACGCAGACGCTTACCCCATCCCACAGACAGTCCGAAGAGCTGCACATACTTGTCATCATCAAGATAGCTCTCGTAGTTGTTATAATAGTTGCCGTATGAACCATATCCTCCATAGTAGTTATACAGGGAGTTCATCCACGAACTGTTGTAATAGCTACTGTTGACGTCGGTCTGCTTAGAGTAGTATGCACCAACATTGAAAGCGTTAGGACGTCGTCCTCCAAACCATGGCGATGCGTAGCTGATAGAATACGACTGATAGTACGAACCGTTAGTCTGGGCCGAGAGCGCAAGCTGCTCACCATCGCCTATAGGCATGATACCACGGTGCATCTTGTTCTTGCCAAAGAGGTTGCGCATCGAGAAGTTGTTGAGCTTGAGCGATATTCGCCCGATAACGCCAGTCTGTCCCCATCCCAATGAGAACTCCACTTGGTCGTTTGACTTCTGTTCGAGAGGCCAGTTGATGTCAACTGTTCCGTCCTCATAGTTGGGCTGGATGTCGGGGTTCACCTGCTCGGGGTCGAAGAATCCCATCGACTGTATTTCTCGTGCCGAACGCATGAGCGCATCCTTGGAGAACAGGTCACCCGGCTTAGTACGCAATTCTCGTCTCACCACCTCCTCATAGAGTCGGTCATTACCGTAGATACGCACGTGGCTGATATGAGCCTGTTGGTTTTCTGATATACGCATTTCGAGGTCGATGGAGTCGCCCACGATATTCACCTCAGTAGGGTCGAGTCGATAGAATAGATAACCGTTGTTCCAGTAGTAGTTGCCCACGGCATCATCATCCTCAGACAGTCTCTTGCTGAGTAGTTTCTGGTTATATACGTCACCTTTCTTCATACCGAGCAGTTGGTTGAGATAGTCGCTTGTCACGACTGTATTACCCACCCAAGTGATGTTTCTTATATAATATCTCTGTCCCTCGTCGATTTTAAGGTATAGACTCACGTGGTTTTCATCCACATTCCACACGCTATCCTCCTCGATGGTCATGTCGCGGTATCCCAGTTCGTTATACTTGTCAATGAGGTTCTGCTTTGCGGTCTTGTATCTTTCGTCAGTGAATTTCTTGGACTTTAGAAATGAACCCAGTTTGCCTGCTTCATTCATTTTGGTAAGTACACCTTTTTTGAACAGTCCACCCTTGATTTTGGACGTTCTGAGGCTCTTGTTTCCCACGATGACGATGTCTCTAATCTTCATCTTGTCGTGCTTGTCAATATTGATATCAAGGATAACCTGGTTCTTTCCCGTAACGTCATCTCGTTGCTGGATGTCAATTTCGGCATTCTTATATCCCTTGTCGTCGAAGTATTTCTTCGCGAGAATCTTTGCACGGTCAATCATGTTGGGAGTGATCTGGCTTCCCTTCATGATACCGAGCTTTGCCTCCATATCCTCACGTTCCGACTTTTTCAGACCGTTATAGTTGATGGTGCTGACACGAGGGCGCAGTGCGAGGTTAAGTGCAAGATACACAGTATCGCCCACGATAGAGTCAGCGGAAACAGCGACCTTGGAGAAGAGTCCGTGACGCCAATAGCGTTTCACAGCCTCGGTGATCTCGCTTCCCGGCAGACTTATCCGCTGTCCCACCTGTAGCCCTGACAGTCCAGTCAACATATAGTCCTCATACCCCTCCACGCCATGAACGGATATACCACCGATGATACATGAGCGTGGCGTACCGGCATACGAGATATTAGGGTTGACAATCTTTTCCTGTGCCATAACCGTGGAACAGCATCCCACGACAGCCACAAGCAAGGTCATCACCTTATTAATAATATAGCTCTTTACCGAAAATCTCATTCTATATATAGTATATATTGTTGTTTGCGTTTACTCTTCGTTTTCCACCTGGTCTTCAGTCTTGCCAAAACGGCGCTGGCGTTGCTGATAGTCGAAGATTGCGTTGTGCAAGTCCTGCTCGCTGAAATCAGGCCAGTATGTATCGCAGAAATACAGTTCGGAATAAGCAATCTGCCACAACAGATAATTAGAGATGCGCAGTTCGCCTCCAGTGCGTATCAGCAGTTCGGGGTCGGGCATGAAGTTTGTCACCAGGTTATCGTTGAACACATCCTCTGTGATGTCGTTGATGTCCAACTTGCCGTCTTTCACCTCCTGTGCTATGCGCTTGGCGGCGTTGGTGATTTCCCAGCGTGAGGAATAGCTCAGCGCCACCACCATAGTCATGTTGGTGTTCCCCTTAGTCAGGTTTTCCGTATAGCGCAATTTCTCCTGCACCTTTTCCGATAGTCTCTCAGTATCGCCGACAACACGGAATCTCACATTGTTCTTCATGAATGTCTCATCCTCCAATGAGTCAAGCACCAGTCCCATCAGTGCGGCAATCTCGTCTTCAGGCCTGTTCCAGTTCTCGGTGGAGAATGTATATAGAGTGAGGAATTTGACACCGAGTCGGGTGCATTCCGCCGTGATTCTTCTCACGGCATCCACTCCCGCCTGATGTCCATAGCTGCGTTTCTTACCTCTTTCTGTTGCCCATCTTCCGTTGCCGTCCATAATGATGGCAATATGCTCGGGTATGCGCGTCTTGTCCAATTGTCTTTCCATATCAAAAATTATCGTTGTTGCACGTTTTACATTTTTTCCATATATCATACGTCACAGTGAGGGTAAGCCCACTGAAACTGTCGGTATTCTTAAACATTCCCTTGCTCTCGATGCCGTAGGGGTCGATGACGCAGTCAATCCTGTCGCTGAAAGTGAAGTGCATCAACCATTCGAGAGAAGCATTGAGTCTCGTTGCCAACTTGTATTTCACTCCCAGTCCCAAGGGTATGCCCGTAGTGAACACTCCGCCTTGTGAGGTATTGACGTTGGTGAATCCCAGTCCACCCGTAATATACGGGGTGAATGGCACTGCGCCTCGGTATTCCCTACCCGTCCCGTATGGCCAGAAGTTATACTCATACTTTATAGTGGCATCCACGAACGAGTGTTTGAAGTCCAGGTTCTTGCCGGCATATACAGGATACCATGACTTTACATTGGCCCCCGTCCCCTTGATGTTTCCGAACGAGAGGTTGAATGCCCATGCCATCCTTGGATTAGGCTTATATCGGGCCACAAGCGAGAACATCGGCTGCATATTCTTGGTTATGCTGCCGTTAAGGTCGCCTTGGTATGAGACAAGTCCTATGCCTCCACCTATCTCAGCCCTGTATTCCGGGTCTTCCTGGGCCATCAGGATATTTGGCGCCAAGAGCATCAGGATAATGACTGTCACTCTGCCCATCCCAATCTGTTAAGCCTGCCTCTCCACACAGCTCCCGTACCTCCGCACACTATCCAAAGATAGTTGTCGTTGTCGGAAAAGAGCGTAAAGGCATTTGGTGAAGACTCAAAACCATTGGGCAACACCACCTCAGTGGATTTTGTCCATGCAAAACCGAAATCGACCGTTTTGTAGAATCCTGCATACGGCAGAAGTGTACATTCCCCGATTCCTTTTCCGCCGAGAGCGACAATACCGCCATCGTATGGCGTAGCAGTGAGATTCTGGAGACGCGGCAATGAGTTGTAGTTGGTGGCTGTTGTCACCACTCCCGACCATGAGTATTTCTTTGCTCCCGGAGTTTTCTCAATCACCTTGGTGAGCACCACCGCTGCCGTGTCGGCAGGATAAGCCGCCTCATCGCGGTTGCCCATGAGCACGACACATTCCGTGTTGGGCACTGAGGGATAGTTGACTGTGCAGGCTGTGATGTCACTCACAGGAACTACAGTCCCGAAATCCATATCATCCAAGATCCATGTCTTACCGGTGTCTTCGGTTGATACTATCGCTCCGGAGGCAATGCCGTAAAGCGCGAGTGCGCTCTGTGCCACAAGCCTTGTCACTGGCACATCCTCTGCCAGAGTCTCGAAGTTTATGCCGTCAACACTAACTTTCAGGTCATTTCCGTCAAGCACAAAGATGGTGTCGTTGCGTGTCACCACATTTTGAGCGGCATTCCCGGAAAGTGACGAGAGCAAGCTCCATGTCTTGTGACTTTCGTCGTTTGAACCGTAAACGAGGGTCTGCCCGTCCTTTACGCCCAGCACATACAGAGCCTTGCCCACTTGCAAGCCCTTCATATTGCTAAGTGCGCCAAGTTCGTTTGCCGTGGTTATCTTTTCCCATTTCATCTCCGAGCCGTCTTCCTTGTGCACATTCACCCTCACTGTGTATTCACGCGAATATAGTCCGCTTGATGAATACACGCAGATGGTGCGCGACTGGGAGAAGTCGATAGTGTCTGTAGAAGAGACGTATGTCATCGAGTCGGGCTTCTCTATTGAGCGCAACAAAGCCACACCGTTGTTCTTGGTTGTGCAGTTCACAAGTATCTTTGCCGGATTGATATTTTCGGGCAATGAATCAACATTATATATCTCTGCCTTCGCCTGGTCGATGACGAACCTGTATGACGTGAGGCTTGAGTTTGTTGATGTGTATGTGGAGTCTTCTCCCGTTGACGAAGTGGTATGAAGAGTTATTTCAGCACTTGCGATGCTGAAAGAATTAATAGCCACATCGTCGTATGTGACATATTCTGTGGTATCAGAGTTAAGGCACGAAGCCATAAGTGCAGCCACTGCAAAAAGCAGAGCAAGAGGACAAAAATATCTTCTCATCAAATACGTATTTTAGAATTCGGGTGCAAATTTACGCACAATTCCCGAAAAATCAGCAACTTTTATCAGAATATTAAGTTAAATATTTATATTTGGTGCATTTTTAAGGTCTATTAGGGATATTTTCCCCATTTTTTAACGATAAAAAAGCCGTGTCTTTCACAAGACACGGCTGATATGGCAACTACAATTAAAGTAGTCAATTCAAATGATATTATATTTTTTATAATCTCAAATTAGAGCTGGGGACCAGCAGCAACAAGAGCCTTACCAGCCTCGTTGCCTGTATATTTCACGAAGTTCTTGATGAAACGTCCGGCGAGGTCCTTAGCCTTCTCCTCCCACTTGCAAGCGCAGTCGTATGTGTCGCGTGGGTCGAGGATAGCAGGATCTACTCCAGGAAGCTCTGTAGGAACAGTGAAGTCGAACAGAGGAATCTGCTTTGTAGGAGCGTTGTTGATTGAACCGTCGAGGATAGCGTCGATGATACCACGTGTATCCTTGATAGAGATACGCTTGCCTGTTCCGTTCCAACCTGTGTTCACGAGGTAAGCCTTTGCACCGCTCTTCTCCATCTTCTTAACCAGCTCCTCAGCATACTTTGTAGGATGCAGCTCGAGGAATGCCTGGCCGAAGCAAGCTGAGAATGTAGGAGTAGGCTCGGTGATACCGCGCTCTGTACCTGCCAGCTTGGCTGTGAATCCAGAGAGGAAGTAGTACTTTGTCTGCTCCGGTGTCAGGATAGATACTGGAGGCAGCACTCCGAATGCGTCAGCAGAGAGGAAGATAACCTGCTTTGCTGCGGGAGCGTGAGAGATAGGCTTAACGATGTTCTCGATGTGGTCGATAGGATAAGACACACGAGTGTTCTCGGTTACGCTCTTGTCAGCGAAGTCAATCTTGCCGTCAGCAGCTACAGTAACGTTCTCGAGAAGTGCGTTGCGCTTGATGGCATTGTAGATATCTGGCTCACTCTCCTTGTCGAGGTTGATAACCTTGGCATAGCAGCCACCCTCGAAGTTGAACACGCCGTTGTCGTCCCATCCGTGCTCGTCGTCACCGATAAGCAGACGCTTCGGGTCGGTAGAAAGAGTGGTCTTACCTGTTCCAGAGAGACCGAAGAAGATAGCGGTGTTCTCGCCGTTCTTGTCGCAGTTGGCAGAGCAGTGCATTGAAGCGATGCCCTTAAGCGGCAGGAAGTAGTTCATCATAGAGAACATTCCCTTCTTCATCTCACCACCATACCATGTGTTGATGATAACCTGCTCCTTGGATGTAACATTGAATACAACGGCTGTCTCAGAGTTCAGACCCAGCTCCTTGTAGTTCTCAACCTTAGCCTTGGATGCGTTGTAAACGATGAAGTCAGGCTCGAAGTCTGCGAGTTCCTCCTCAGAAGGACGGATGAACATGTTCTTAACGAAGTGAGCCTGCCATGCAACCTCAACGATGAAGCGAACAGCCATACGGGTGTCCTTGTTGGCACCGCAGAATCCGTCAACTACATAGAGTTTCTTGTTTGAAAGCTCCTTCTTGGCGATTTCCTTGACAGCTGCCCAAGTCTCCTTGGTCACGGGCTTGTTGTCGTTCTTATATTCGTCAGATGTCCACCATACGGTGTCATGTGAGTTCTCGTCGTCAACGATGAACTTGTCCTTAGGTGAACGACCGGTGTAGATACCAGTCATCACGTTGACAGCGCCAAGCTCTGTCTCCTGGCCCTTGTCAAAACCTGTGAGGCTCTCCTGAGTCTCTTCCTCAAACAACACTTCATAAGAAGGATTGTAAATCACTTCAGTAGTACCGGTAATACCGTACTTTTCCAAAACTGACTTGTCAAACTTTGCCATTTCTTTGTAAATCAATTATTATGTGTGAATACTTATTTTTTACCTTATTTCTCTAAAACCGCCGCAAAGTTAGTAATAATTCCGCAGATTGCAAAGGATTATCCGATGTTTTTTTTGTTTAGTAATTCTTTTTAGGTTAAAGTATTAAAAAAAACACGGATTTGAAACTGTTTTGCAACTTGCAGTTTGCAAAATCAAATCATTTTTGCTATTTTTGCAGCGTGATTTTGAGACACGCTTTTATACACATTATTAATATATAATTATGAACACTATAAATATCAGTGCAACTTGTTCCATCGCAAACAAGTTTCTTGCAGAACTCAGAGACTGCAACTATCAGACAAACCGTGCGCTGTTCCGCAACAACATCGTGCGCATAGGTGAGATTATGGCTTACGAAATCAGCAAGACTCTGAACTATGAGCCTAAGGATATCCAGACCCCGTTGGGCATCTGCCCTACCCTCCTGCCTACTGACGAGATTGTACTTGCCACTGTCTTGCGTGCCGGACTGCCAATGCACGAAGGCATGCTGCGCATATTCGATCATGCCGACTGTGCATTTGTGAGTGCATATCGCGAATATGATGACGACAATCACACTGACGTTAGCATACATGTTGAATACCTTGCCTCACCCGACCTCACCGGCAAGACCCTTATTATTGCCGATCCCATGCTTGCCACTGGAGGATCAATAGAATTAGGCTATAAGGCTTTTGCCACTAAGGGTGAACCAAGGCAAATTCATGTGGCAAGCATTATTGCCGCCCCTGAGGGTGTCGCCCATCTTGAAAGTGTGATGCCGAAGGACAAAACCACAATATGGTGTGCCGCTATCGACGAACGACTCAATGAACACAAGTATATCATTCCGGGACTGGGAGATGCGGGAGACCTTTGTTTTGGTACTAAAAATTAAATTTGAACACAGAGTTACAGAGCCACAGAGTAATTATCCTATATAATAATTCATCTCTGTGGCTCTGTGCCTCTGTGTTCAAATAGAGTTACTTCACTTCCCAAGTGTCGTTGGTTTCGAGAAGTTCCATGAAGTTATGGTACTTCTTCTGGGACTTCACGTCCTCTATCTGCTGATGTACGGCTTCGTCGTATGTGGGAGCCTCAACATCGCGGATGACACCGAGGGCAACAGGGAATCCGTGCTCGTTGTCCATCATGGCGAGCTTCAACTGGAGGGTATCATCCTCACAGTGAGCGTCATGCACGAGAATATCCTTCTCGGTGATGCCATTCTCACCAATCTTCACAACCTTCAGACCGAATCCCTCCTGCACGAGACCGTATTCGTTGTTCTCGCCGAAGATGAGCGGTTCGCCGTGCTTCACGTAGATAGCGTTCTTCTTGCGTCCCTCCTTATTATATATAGGGTCGTAGCATCCGTTGTTGAAGATTACGCAGTTCTGCAGTATCTCGCACACTGCGGCTCCCTTGTGCTTATATGCTGCCTTCAAGATGTCAACTGTTGCGGGTGCATCGGTTGCCACTGCACGTGCGAAGAAGTGTCCGCGTGCACCGAAGCAGAGTTCTGCCGGACGGAACGGATCCTCAACTGTTCCGTAAGGACTTGACTTGCTGACAAAGCCGCGAGGACTCGTGGGCGAGTACTGTCCCTTGGTAAGACCGTAAATTCTGTTGTTAAGCAGAATCATGTTGAGGTCGATGTTGCGGCGCATGGCGTGTATGAAGTGGTTACCGCCGATGGCAAGTCCGTCGCCATCACCGCTTATCTGCCACACTGTCAGGTTGGGGTTAGCCACCTTGGCGCCGGTGGCAATTGCTGCCGCACGACCGTGAATGGTCTGCATAGCGTATGTATTTACGTAATAAGGCAGTCGGCTCGAACATCCGATACCCGAAATCACCGCCGTCTCATAAGGTGCCACGCCACATTCTGCCATAGCCTTGTGGAGTGATGCGAGGAAAAAGTGGTCGCCGCATCCAGGACACCAGCGTGGCTGGCCCTTCTTAAAGTCAGAAGCTTGCAGCCCGCCAATATTTTTATCTAAGTTTTCCATCTTAATTCTAATTTTTTAATTCTTAATATCATCAAGTATCCGCGCAAACGCCTCTGTCAGTTCGGCAACTACGAAGGGCTGTCCCTTAACTTCATTGAACTGGTATGGCACAAATCCGTCAACCTTCGAGCGGAGGTATGCCGCAAACTGTCCAAGGTTCTGCTCTGCCACTACAACCTTATTATATTTAAGGAGCACCTCGGCGGTGTTCTTAGGCAGCGGGTTGATATACTTGAACTGGGCGAGAGCAACCTTCTTGCCCTGCTTCTGCAACTCTTCCATTGCTGAATACAGATGACCGAAAGTACTTCCGAAACCTACTATCAGGAGTTCGGCATCGTCCTTGTCTCCCAACACCTCAACGTCGGGCACGGGGATGTTTGCCACCTTCTCGGCACGCAACTGACACATTATGTTGTGGTTCTCAGGCTCTGTGGAGATTGCTCCAGTCTTTCCGTCCTTCTCCAGTCCTCCGAGGATGTGGGTGTAACCCTCCTGTCCGGGGATTGCCCAATAGCGCACCTTCGACTCCGGGTCACGCTCGTATGGAGTGTAGTTGCCCTTCTGCTCTGGAGTGACATAGTGGGGCTTGATGTCGTCGAGACCTTCCATAGTGGGCAGTTTCCATGCTGCCGAACCATTGGCTATGAAGGCATCGGTGAGAAGGATTACTGGAGTGAGATGTTCCACGGCAATCTTTGATGCCTGATATGCAGCATCGAAACAGTCAGTAGGACTCACGGCTGCAATCACCGGCATGGGACTCTCGCCGTTGCGTCCGTATAGGGCCTGCAACAGGTCGGTCTGCTCGCTCTTGGTGGGAAGTCCAGTCGAGGGACCGCCACGCTGAACATCGATGACAACCAAGGGCAGCTCGTCGATTACGGCGAGGTTCAAAGCCTCCGACTTCAGACAGATACCTGGTCCTGATGTGGATGTGGCGGCAAGCGCACCTGCGAACGATGCACCCACGGCACTGGCACATCCCGAGATCTCGTCCTCACACTGCACTGTGATTACGCCACATGACTTGTGCTTCGAAAGCTCGTGCAGGATGTCCGTAGCAGGAGTGATAGGATAAGAACCGAGATAGAGCTGCATGCCAGCCTTTTCGGCAGCGGCAATGAGTCCGTAGGCAGTAGCCTTGTTTCCCGTGATGTCCATATAGCGTCCCTTCTCCTTGGAAGTGGATTCTATGCGGTAAGTGGCAGGCACTGAGGCATGGGTGTTGTGTCCATAGTCGAATCCTGCCTGCACCACCTTGATGTTGTTCTCTGCAATCTGAGGTTTCTTGGCGAATTTCTCGCGCAGGAAGTTGGCGACAAGGTCGAGGTCGCGGTTGAAGAGCCAGCAAACGATACCGAGCGCGAACATGTTGCGGCACTTCAATACCGACTTGTTGTCCATACCGCTGTCTGCCAGGCAGTCCTTAACCATCGTTGTCAACGGACACTGCACCACGCGGTCAGGGTCGATGCCCATCTCACCGAGATAGTCGGCTGTCTTGAACTGCGCCTTCTCCAGATCTTTCGGCCCGAAGCTGTCGGTGTCGATGATGATAGTGGCCTGAGGCTTGGCATACTTGTACTGAGTCTTGAGGGCGGCGGCATTCATAGCCACCAGCACGTCGCACTTGTCACCAGGTGTGAACACACGTCCGGCACCGATGTGCACCTGAAATCCCGAAACACCGGTGAGCGAGCCTTGCGGGGCGCGGATGTCTGCCGGATAGTCCGGGAATGTAGAAATGCCATTACCCACAGTGGCTGACACCGTGGAGAAAATGTTTCCGGCCAACTGCATTCCGTCGCCGGAGTCACCTGAGAAGCGGACAACTACCTGGTCCAGCTCCTTTACTTCCAATTTTTCTGCCATAAATATGCTATTTTATTCTCTAATTCGATTTTTCGACTGCAAATATCGCTACTTTTTTCGACACTACCAAATAATTCGGCATTTTTCTTGTAAAAACGACAAAAATAACTGATATATGACAACAAACTTTGCATTTTTATGCTATTATTGTCTATTTAATGTCATTTTGCCACCTTTGTAGCTCTTATGAAATATAGTATCAACAGCACGTATGCCACGAGCGAAGCAATCTCAGACATCGGCGATGACCACCAAGCCTCGTAGTCGAACACCACTCCGCTGAATCTCAGCAGTGCGCTCACCACTCCCATCAACGCTCCTCCGGCGATGAATCCCGAGGCGATGAGATTACCCTTCTCTCCTCGCTCCTTGTTCTCGTCGGCGTTCTTCGAGCGGGTGGTGACAAACCAGTTGATGGCTCCTCCCACGAGCAGCGGGATATTCAGTTCCATCGGGATGAACATACCCAAGGCGAACGCCAAGGCGGGCACCTTGAACACGGTGAGCAGGATGGCAATCACGGCTCCTATACCATACAGCAGCCAGGGCGCACCGATTCCGTTCATCAGCGGGTCGATCACTGCAGCCATGGCATTCGCCTGCGGTGCTGCCAACTGTCCCGAGGCGAATCCGTAGGTCTCGTTGAGCAGCATCATCACTCCGCCCACTGTGGCTGCCGACACTAATGTGCCGAGGAATTTCCATGTCTCCTGCTTTTTAGGGGTGGTGCCCAACCAATAGCCAATCTTGAGGTCGGTGATAAACGAGCCTGCCATCGAGAGTGCAGTACATACCACTCCTCCCATTATCAGTGCCGCCACCATGCCGCCTGTGCCCTTCAGTCCCACTGCCACCATCACCACTGATGCCAATATGAGTGTCATGAGCGTCATTCCCGACACGGGGTTGCTGCCCACGATGGCAATGGCATTGGCTGCCACGGTGGTGAAGAGGAACGCTATCACTGCCACAAGCAGTATTGCCACCACGGCAAAGAGCAGGTTGCCCTCCATCACTCCAAACCAGAAGAAGATGAAGGTGAGGATGAGTGTCACGATGGTGCCGATGGCTATCACCTTGAACGAGATGTCCCTCTGGGTGCGTATCTGCACCTTGTCATCGCCGCCCTTGCCTTTCATCTCCTTGGATGCAAGCGACACGGCACTCTTGATGATGCCCCACGACTTGATGATGCCGATGATACCTGCCATGGCTATACCGCCGATACCGATGCTCTTGCCGTAATAGCGGAAGATTTCCTCAGGCGACATCGCTCCAACGGCAGTGCTGATAGTGGGGTCCCACTGGTTGAGCACCTGGTCGCCAAACACGAGTGCCATTCCCGGAACTATCACCCACCACACTGCCAACGATCCAAGACAGATGATAAAGGCGTATTTCAGTCCGATGATATATCCGAGACCGAACACCGCAGCTCCAGTATTCACCTTAAATACCAATTTCGCCTTCTCTGCTATATCCTCGCCAAGGGCGCAGAATCGCGAGGTGAAGTTCTCGTTCCACCATCCGAATGTGGCTACGATGAAGTCATACAGTCCTCCGATAAGTCCTGCCAACAGCAGCGGCTTGGCCTGACTTCCTCCTTTCTGTCCACTGATCAGCACCTGGGTTGTTGCGGTTGCTTCGGGGAAGGGATACTTGCCGTGCATGTCGCTCACGAAATATTTTCTGAAAGGTATTAGGAACAATATTCCTATGATACCTCCAAGCAGCGACGAGATAAATATCTTGAGGAACGACGCGCTCATCTCGGGATATTTTGCCTGTAGGATATATATTGCAGGCAGGGTGAAAATAGCTCCCGCCACCACTGCTCCCGAACAAGCTCCGATACTCTGTATGATGACATTCTCGGCGAGTCCATCCTTGCGCTTTGCCGCCGTAGATACTCCCACTGCGATGATGGCGATAGGGATAGCAGCCTCGAACACCTGTCCCACCTTCAGTCCGAGATAGGCCGCGGCAGCCGAGAACAGCATCGCCATGAGCACACCCCACGTCACCGACCATCCATTCACTTCGGCGTAAGTCTTCCGTGAACTCATCACCGGTTCATAACTCTCTCCCTCCTTCAATTCCCGAAACGCATTGTCGGGCAATACTATCTTTTCTTCTTCCATAACAATCTATATTTGAATTACTCTCTACGCAAGCCGCGGGCGAGACGCCCACGCTCCCAGTGGCATCCGCATCCCTAGCGAACATCGCGCAGCCCATTCTTCATTCTTCACTCTTCATTCTTCATTTAATAAATTCTTCATTTAAAAACTCTCCGAATATCTTCGCACATGTGATCACCTGATTCAGGCACGGCCTCGACTTGTAATACTCCTCCGTGCGCTCCGAGGCAACGTATGTCAGCGGCGTGTCCTTCTTCAGTTGCAGCAGTTCCGAGCATATAATCGTGCCATATATCTTCTGGAACCGGCTCACCAACTCCTGCACCACCTTGTAATTCGCCGACTTACCCTCGCGGTCGTCGGCATCCGCCGACCCGCACTCCATTCCTGCCAATATCGCCATTCCTGCCACGGCACCGCAAGTCAGCCTCAACCTGCCCATACCGCCGCCCATACCGGCACTCAGCTTCAGGGCCTGTTCCTCGGTATATCCGTAAATGTCGGCATAAGCAGCCACCACAGCCTGAGCACAATTAAATCCCTTGACGAAGTATTCCTCCGCCCTCCTCATCCTTTCGTTCACGTCTATTTTCTCATTCATAATCCGATATTATTTCTTGCTTATAAATATAAAAATGTGAAATTTGCTGCAAAAGTAACATATTTTATTGAATTGACAAAGGAATATCCTAATTATTTGGAATTTCGGAAGATAAAATATGAGTTTTGATATTTCGGGAGCAAAGTTACAACTTTTATTTTAGAACACAAAAAAAAGCGGAAATTTATTCAAAACTATACAGAAATAACCCAGTGCCTCCGCAGTTACTCCCCACCAAAGTCGGTGATACCCCAATGTAAGTATATCCCCATAGCGGAGTTACACCGACTTTGGTGCGGAGGTTCACCGACTTTGGTGCAGAGGAACATTAGAGGATCACCGACTTTGGTGTTGACTTGCATTAGACTTACAGCATATTTACATGCTTTTAGGTGTTATGCTGATGCATAATGTTAAAATTAGGTTAAAATCCCGACGAACCATATAACTTTCATAAAATTTTCACTATCTTTGCACTCGGACTCGCAGACTCTTAAAAAGCCTACGCCGAGCCAAGCATGGAGAAGCCACCTCTTTATAAATAATAGGGGAAATGGCAACAAATCCATGACAAAGCGGAATATGACAGAAGCTTGTTGTAATTATATCACGAAATCAGACGTCTAATCCCATCTACCAACTCCTGTGCTTTGGGGGTATATTCATCCACCATATCTTTGTCGCAGTAGATAAAATCATCGTAATCACTACTATGTCTCATTTCAAACAAACGGCTGAAAGTCTTGCCATAATCTTTTGGCAAAATCCCAGATGCTATAAAATGTAAACGGAACATTGTCTTAACTCCTGCATGGGTTGTGGCTGATAATTCTCTTGATAGTAATGCCGCAACTACAGCATAATAGCAAGCATAATACAACCTATTGATAGCTGCATTATAATAAGAGGCATCAGACATGACCTTTGCCTCATCTAATGTTTGTTCAGCCCTTTGCAAACGATATTTAATCAAAGCTCTTCTGCTCTCTTCGTCCAATTTCCCTTTCATAGTTTTATTCCTTCGTTAGTAATATTAATATAAAAAGGGGTCTTGAACGGGCGGTTTTCCCATTGCTTTTTGAGCATTATCATTGGGCTGATTATTACGCCGTGATTGAGTTCAATCTCATAAAGAGCTCCTGAGATTTCATCTTCTCGTTTAAGGTCACGTTTGTCACCATCTAACAGTATAAGTACATCAATATCACTCTCGGGGCAGGCATCGCCTCGAGCTTCCGATCCATACAAAATGGCAGTTGCCTTTGGAGCGGACTTGAATATTGTGTCACGTATTTCCTTGACAATTTCCGGTCTTCTCATATTGACATCCTTATTTACTGCAAAAGTACGGCTTTTATTTGAATTGTGCAAGGAATTTGAAAGAAAAGTGAGGAAAGAAGGATGTTATTTAACAGTTATTGGATGTCATAAAGGGAATATCACAAACATACGAAGTCGCTACTTGTGGCTATCATAATGTTAAAATTAGGTTAAAACCCCGACGAACCATATAACTTTCATAAAATTTTCACTATCTTTGCAACTGCTTTAGCCTGCAGAAGTTCCACATGGGATAGCGGGCGGGGCAGACTTTATGGAAAGAGCGTTTACCTGACGCTTGTCTTTGACTATCCGTAATCTCGCAAGTTACATTATCGTCAGAAGACAAGACAATGGTAGATGCTCACGGTTGGTATATATCTGCCGTATTTCAAGATTGCCGATTATTTGGTTGTCTTGAAGTTGGTTATATATATATGCCATAGCGTGGGCTTCTGCATTGTCCGTCTTGACGATAAGGGCAATGCGAGAGCCTTGGATAGTGAGATGGGCAAGGGGGAGATTCCCACGCTATCTTTTTATTTAGCCTAAAAACAATTGCTTAATTGCCGAATTTGGGAATTCTGTCGGTCAAATATTGTAATGGAGATTTGTCGAATCCAATGAAAAAAATCATCGTTGTTATGGCTCTCGGTATGATAGCCTTGCTTATTATTAGCTCTGTTGGGGGATGTTCCGTTTGTTCTAATCCAACTCATGGCAAGTGGTTTGGAGAGGATGGTAGCAGAATCAAGGACACATCTCTAACTAATAAAGATTCTTTCCTTATAAGAATTCCTTCAAAGGTGCATTTTTATATGGAGGCTTCAGGCAGTATGAACGGTTTTTTGAGAGGTGGAGTGCCCACTGATTTCAAGAAAGATGTTTGGCAGGTGATTAATTATTACAGCAATTATGTCCCTTGTATTAGTGTTTTATCGTCTGATGGAGGCAAAACCAATGCATTGAAATTTGGTGTAAGCCAGTTTCAAAATCCGTTTAATAGTGGAGGATTCGTATGTGGACAGTCAACAAACTTGCACAATATGATTAAAGATATAATGAGTGATTTCGATTCAGATAATGACGAAGTTGCCGTATTCGTTTCTGACATGGAATATGACCCGGTTGGAGCTGTGGCTCCACAGGTGCTTGCCTCTGTGTTTGCTACTGATATGGCTACTACTTTTGCAAATTTCAGGAGATCTGTATCTTTGGTTGCTGCGATATCTAATAGTGTTGACAAACAAGGAAATATACAGACGACCCAAAGACCTTATTACTATTTGATTATGGGTAAGGCAGAATGCGTGGCAAGCGTGAGGAATTGTATATCTTCAATGCTTGATGCCAACAATCATTTTATTGATAACATTGAAACAGGGTTTGATTACGGTAAAGTGCCATATTCAATTTCAAGTTATGCAGGATGCGTTCAGGTTGGCAAAGACCCTTCTTTTCACTCAATAACGAGTGCTGGTTGCAAAATTGTTCTCGGGCTTAAACTTGAAAACTACAGGTGGCTTTTATCTACGGACAAAGATGTTATGCAACGCTCTTTTAAGATAAAAGGTATTAATGGGACGAAAGTAACTGTTGACAGCATATCTTACGACATAAAGAATGTTGTTGACAACCAACTCAAAAGAGATGCAACGGCATTAGTTCATTTAAGTGTAAATCAAATGCCATACGACTGCGATATTCTTCAGTGGTATCTGGATATTCCTGTAACAGATAATAGCAAATTAGCCCATCTGTTTACAGATACGCCTAATTCTTTGGAGCAAACATTTTCGCTTAAAGAGTTCATTATTGGAATGTTCAGGGCCAGTTTGGTATGTACTTACGGAAAGGAAAACTATATTCACATTTCAAAGCAATAAAAATCAATAATTATGGATTTGTCAACATTTTACGGATGGTTCGGAGTTAACTCCGCGTCATTAATTGATGCGAATAAAGACAATAATATGGGTGATTCTGCTATGATTGCCTGGGCAAACTTGTCTCAATGGACAATATTGTTTTTTGCAGGGATGGTAATATTGTCGGTATTATCAGCAATTTACTATTATACAGAATACAACAACCAACCCAAAAGACATTATACACCTAATCAATGGATGATAATTGGATTGGCAATTGTTGCTTTTGTTTTTTTATTGACATTAGGTTGTGCATATTGTATTGAAAGGACAAATGCCATCAATGGATTAATTGCATTAGAGTTAAAACTATCGTCATGTAACGCAATATATGCAGCCGGAATTTATGTTCTTGTATCATTTATATGGTGCAATATACCTGAATTACCAACGAATGCATACAGATTTTTAAAAATATAAATAACAGACATAAATATGAACAAGAAAGTATTTGTTTTCTGTATTGGCGGCACTGGCGAGCGTGTTATGAAAAGCATAACAATGCTTATGGCAGCTGGAATGAGTACCAATGGTTATACGGTTATTCCGATAATCATTGACCCGCATCTTGACCTTGACGAAAAGAAAAACCTTCAAAATCTTATAGACAAATACAGAGAGATATACCAAAGTGTTAAATTGGATGGCAAAAGCCCCATTGGCTTCTTCAATTCAGAGATGGAATTGATTAATGCAATTGACACGCAGATAAATAATACTGACAAGGCATTGGGTGAAGACCGTTCGTTTGGGGAATATCTGAATATCGGGAATTTGAACATTTCAAGTATTAATAATTATCTTGTACAGACTATGTTCACCCAAGATAATCTTAACAGCAAGTTGTCCGTCGGATTTAGGGGAAATCCTAATGTGGGTACAGTCGTGTTACAGGAGATGCTTGAAGGAGCGGCATGGTTCAAGTCATTTAAAAACCATTGCGGTCAGCATGACAGGGTGTTCATTATCGGTTCTATCTTTGGTGGAACTGGAGCCTCTGGCTATCCTCTATTAGAACGCAAGATTCGTTCATCTATTGAATCCCAAACCGTATCCGAAGTTTTTATGGGTGCGGTAACTGTACTTCCATATTATGGACTAACAGATCCAAAGAAGAACAACAGCAAGATAGATTCCGGAAACTTTATGACCAAGGCAAAGGCGGCATTAGCCTATTACGAACATACGGTAAAATCAGATTTGTTGTATTACGTAGGCGAAACGACATTGCAAGCTTTCCACGAGAATGATGAGCAGAAACAGGAAGACGAGACCAATTTCACGGAATTGGTTGCTGCAACGGCCTTGTTTGACTTCTTGCAAAGGTCAAAGCCCCAGTCAAGACAATACCTCACCCGTGCTATACAAGAGGATGTGGTGTCCTTGGATTTGTCAACATTAGGAAAAGGCTATGCCCCATTAGTTAAACACTTGGCAGATTTCAAGATTTTGCATTTACTGCTTGGTATATTGCCTAATGAGAAATATTTTCCTCTTAAACAGACACGGGGATTCGATGCAAGTTTCTACAATAATGACTTGCATTCCTTGAATGAGTTTATGGAATCTTTTTCAAAATGGTATAAAGAACTGTCTATGAAGAAAAGGGCATTCGGCCCTGTTTCAGATGTCAGTCCCAATAATATGACAAATATTATAATGAATTACAGAGGTTTGGACGCGCTGGATGATTCCTATTATTTATTGGAGATGATAAAAAATTCCAAACAGATGACATCAAACAAAATGAGGGATTTTCTGGAGTATGCATTCAAAGCAATTGATAACTACACTAAAAAAGTAAATTAACAGTTTTATGGCAAGCATAGATTTATGTATCATCGACCGCGGAATACAAGGCACGGAATGGACGGCACAAAATACAGGGATTCAAGCTTCGCAGCTTGACAAGATAAAAGAAACTCGTACAGACAACAGTGGGGCTTTGAACTCATTGCCTACTCCATTTGCGAGATTCTTTGTGGTGAAAGAGGCGTTTCGTCGTATCACGGAAGAAAAAAGGCATAAGGATTATTATGCCGGTCTTGCATATACCCGACTTGTATCTGACTGCCTTGATGTGTTTGAACTGTTGTTCAATAAGAAGTATCATGAGAATCAGTGGGGAGACAAGGAAAGAATAGTTATTAAGGAGTGGAATAAGGATGAACAACTGAATGAACTAAAGAATAATGTTCCTATTCTATACAATGCCATAGTGGCGTCATATAATGAAGATATAAATGAAGATAAACTATTCTTTGTAGTATTGGAAAAAGACGGGAAAGAGTTCTTGCTGGCTACAAGTTCGCCTATGACTGGTTTTGTAACTCCTCCGGACATTGACAAATATGATGTAAAAGAAAATAACACAGATTCTGTGAAATTCCGTGGAGAGCAATACAACAATCTGTTCATATCCAGGAAGAATGGCAAGGGAGCGTATTTTCGTGATGTGCTCTTGTTTGAAGACCGTGACAAGGATTTCAAGAATTATATGTATCAGCTTTTCGGAACAGGGTCACTTGACGAACGTTTTCAGGTGATTCGTGACTATATACTAATGTTCGGAAACGATACAGACATAAGAAATAATTATCAGTTGCGAACGGAATATGTATTCACGGAATATAATTCTCAACTTTTGATTAATGGGCTAAATGTAAGCTATAATGACGAAATTGACATTAACAGCTTCTTTATGCCAAAACTTGTACGCCTGCCTTTTAAGATTAACAAAGAAAACTATGTGGGCATAACCTATGAACGCGACCCCAAAGAGAGGGACTATGACTATTTGATACCTTTAAGAAGTGAGGCTTTGGTTTATCTCGACCAAGGCTTGGCTACATGCGTATGTCAGATTAAGCCATATAGTGTGGTTGTCAAGTTCAAATACAATGGCAATGAGTACAAAAAAGAATATGGGCATTGTGATATATACGATTTGAAGGATAATGCCAAGTACTTAAATATTGGATTGTTCCCTAACATCTTGTCGCTGATAGAATCAGAGAATAACTATTTTAAGGTAGCGTTGTCTTTTGCCGACTTAAATGAAGAATATGGGACTCCAATGGATGTTAAACTTTTATTCTTCAAAAAAGACGCTAATGGTATCTTCGCTGAGATTAATGAGGTTTCAAAGGAAAAAGTGGGTATGGCAAAGAATGGTGTTTTGCCAGCTGTGGTCAGATCCGAGCAAAGAAGGGATACTGATACGGATTGCACTTCCAAGTATTACGAAATCTTTAATTCTGGCTTTGATGCTGTTGAATTTAATGTAGAAGGGAATGAAGGCTTTATCCTGCCGAAGTGGAAACAGGCTGAAAGGAGCAATGACAGTTATACATACGCCATAGACTTGGGAACATCCAACACCTTTGTGTCGAGGAAAAAGGATAATGAAGACAATATGCCGGAAATGTTCTCAATGAATAAACCTATGGTGTCTTACCTTCACGAATACGACGAAAACACCCAGTACTCATTGGTTTCAAATATTGAAGAATCTATGATTGGCGGATGTCGTGAAATAATGAAAACGGAGTTCGTGCCTCCGTTTGTTGACGGTTTTGACTATAAATTCCCAATAAGGACTGCAATCTGTAAGGCAAGCAATAAAGCAGACAAACCCGCTTTGTTTGATAACCACAATATTGCTTTCTTCTATGAAAAAATGTTGGAAAAGACACTACAGGATTGTATTACAGATATTAAATGGGAACAGGACGAAGAGCCTGTCAGGATTTTTATCCAAGAACTTATGCTCATTATTAAATGTGATGTGCTTCAACGTAATGGTATTCTGAACCAAACGAAGATTATTTGGTTCAGGCCATTGAGCTTTTCAGGAAAGACCAGGCGAATGTATGATAGATTATGGAATGAACTGCCTAAGCAATTCCTGTTTACAGACAATGTGAACTGTTATACTGAGTCTGAAGCTCCTTACTATTATTTCAAAAAGATGGACGAGGTGAGGAATACGGATTCCGTTGCTATTATTGACATCGGAGGAGGTTCAACTGACTATGTATATTTCAGCGAGAACAAACCTCTTTCGGCAACTTCCGTTCATTTCGGTTGTGACGTCCTATGGGGTAATGGTCACAATGAATTTGGAAATGCCAGAGAAAACGGTATATATAATAAGTTGGTTGGCAACGTAGATTGGGGGGATATGGACTATTACCGCAAACTGGAGTCTGAAATGAAGGCTAATCCCAAATGCAGCACTACCGATATAATCAATTTCTGGCTTGGTAATAGTAAATATAATGATGTGTTGGATAGACTGCATAGTTTATATCTTCCTTTGTTTGTATATCATTTTACGGCTATACTATTCCATATATCTCATTTGTACAAATACAAGGGATATGCAGCACCACGAACTATTGTATTCAGTGGCAATGGCAGTAGGTATATTGACAATTTCATAACAGATGACCAAATGGTTATTGAGGAGATTGTTACAGCGATATTTTCAGATATCTATGGTAGTATAGAAAAAATTCATGTCTTGTTGCCCAAGACCAGAAAGGAAAGTACTTGCTATGGAGGACTATATCGTTCAAAATCGCTTGATGAAATTATTCCGACACATTACCAAGGGGTTGACAAGAAATATGAGAATGTGGGAGACATGAATTCTGACAAAGCAATGAAAGATATGCTTATGCATCGATATGCGTCAATGAATAATCTGTATGGAAAGATTCTTGATATACTAAAACGTAAAGATGTCATAGACAATGAAGTGGACATAGAACATTTCAAGTCTGTGTCATCAGCCGGATACGATGAAAATTTCACAAGACATTACCGTTCCGTTGTCAAAGAGAGGTATGCGGATAGTGATATATTCAACGACTCCGTGTTCTTTATTCCCATAAAAGATAAAATATTTGAACTTACAAAATTGGTATAAATTATGGATGTTTTAGATATCATATTCAATAATTCTATTGCTATCTCAATAGCAATGGCGATAGGATTTATTTATTGGCAGTGCCGTGTATGTGCTGGAAATTTCAAATCCTTAGATATACTAAGGCGTTTCTTCTCGAAAAAAGAAGCATACGCAACCTTAGAGCGCATATCAGGTGATATTACTTCAAAACAGAAGAATGCGATAGTGTTGAAAGATGTTTCTGAGCCTGATGCAGAACTGCACAATCTTATAAGAGATATAAACGAATACATTGAAAAAAGTAAGGGAACAGTCGCTTTTTCAATTATTCAAAACAAGACAGAAAGGCGTATTTCAATGCTATATGAAATAGCAACGTCTAAGTTGTCTTTCCCAACTCAGATTGGGTTGATGGGAACATTCGCAGGTGTTCTATTGGGATTGATAATGTTTCTAATAGGTACCAAAAGTTCTGGTCAAATTACAGATGATGCTATTAATAGTCTTATTTTTGGTGTACTCGTGTCAATGGCTACAAGTTGTTTGGGAATACTACTGCTTATATTGAGCCATACCAAGGCAAGTAAGGTGACTAACCAAATAGATAGAGACAAGAATGAATTCTATGAATGGGTACAGAATGAACTGATGCCATCAGTAGATGTCAGCATGGTCGAAGCCATAGGAAAATTGCATGAGACCATAGGTCAATTCGAACCGACATTCTCGGGCGTTATAAACAAGTTCAAAGACGCATTTAAGGATATTACAGGCGCATTTGGAGATGAATTCCGCACTAGTGTCCAGATTGTAAAGATATCTGTTGATAATATGGGGGATAATATTGACAAAATAAACCATAACATCGACCTTCAAACAGAATTGTTAGGAACAATAAAGAGTAAAGAGCTTATTACTGGTATGGATGCATTTGTTGAGGCATCCAAAAAGTTTGGAGAAATAACAGGTTCGTTAGACCAATTTGAAAGGGCACGTCGTCTTATGTTGATAGCAGCTCAGGAAGCGATTAACATACAAAGAGACTACAATGAATCATTGCAGATACCAAAACAGGTAGCAGCAGATATTAATTCGATTCTTGACCGTATTACCAATTTTGAGAAAAACATCGAAGGTCTTGGTGCAAATATTGCCCAGACACAACTTGTTGGAAGTAAACTTGTTGAACAGATTAAGGAAAATATTATCGCCATACGAGATAAACAAAAGGTTGCTGAATATATGGTAGGTCTTACTAATGAGCAACTTGGGGATTTCTTTAATGAACAAAAGGGTGTTTTGTCAAGTATATCTGAAAAATACAATAATGCTCTTAACGACTATCTAAATGATTATGGTCATATGCTTCAAGAACTCAAACAAGAATACGAGAATCGCAAACAAGAGTTTGTCGTTGCAATCGACAAGAAACTGTCTATTGACGATATCAAGAATGAATTTACCAACTTAAGGAAGTTGGGAGTTATTGTGGATAAACTCGATAAACTTTGCAATGCTGGTGTAAAGCCAGAACGGCTTAGTCATGAATTGAACTCAATCAAGGATGAATTGATTGCTCTTAATGAAAAACAAAGTAATGTCAGCAAGGGAATTACCCTCTTTGGAGGTGGAGGTAATGGAACCTCTGAAGCAAACAGACAAGAGATTAATAGGCTAAATGAAAAGATAATTAGTCAGAATGAAGATATAGAGAAACAAAAAGGCGAGATTGATGCCCTCAAAGAAAGACTTGCCCAAGCAAGTAGCAATATGAGTGCTGAGGCTCGTAATAAAATCAATATGCTTGAGGGCGAGGTGTCAAGTTTAAAAGGTTCCATCTATGAATTGAAAAGCAATCTGAATTATGCTCAAATCCAGCTTGCATCTTATCAAAGACAAAGCTATTCAGAGCCTTCAGCAATAAAAAAAACAAGTGTTGAACCCTCAAATATAGCAGGTATTCAAACCAATGATGCACGTATAGATGTTAACGATTCAGAAAAAGAAGCACCGACTGACATAAATCAGAATGTAAACGTCGAAACTTCAAATGTTGATACAATATCAGGACTAAATCAAACCAATGAATCAAATAAGACAGATGGTGTGCCAGAAAAGCCGAAGGGTTTTATTGATAGATTTTTTTGGTGGAAAAAATAAAAGGAGATGAAGTTAAGTGGAAGAAATAAAGAGTCGTTTTGGCCAAGTTATGTTGACATTATGACAACACTATTTACAGTGATGCTCATTTTGTTTGCGGTATCTTATGCCCGATTTAAACTCAAACAAGGACAACTTGAATTATTGGTCAAGGAATACAAGGACATCATTGATGTATATTCAAGGGTTGACGAGATAGACAAAAGTCCGTATTATGCATACGACAGTCTTTATCTGAAACATACAATCACTATCAGTATCGCCTATCAGGATAAGGAATACGATATTCACAAGCTCAAACTTGATGAAAATCCTTCTACAAAGGAACGGGCAGACATGAAGAGGGACAGCATTCGCCAGGCTGGAATGTTGGCCCAGACAATCATTAATGAGCTTGAAGAAAAAAGTGACATAAGTAAAAACATCAAATTCCTTGTCGTTATTGAAGGACAATCGTCGAAGATTCCTTATAATGAAGATGACTGGAGAAACAATGAAACGCTTTCATTCTTAAGGGCGCAATTCCTGAAGAAGTATTGGACAGACCCAATTGAGAATGGGGGGTGTGGATTATTCCAAAAGACAAGTGAGAATGACATTAACAGCAAATGTGAAATCATTGTAGCCGGAAGTGGTGAGGGTGGTGTTCCAAGATATTACTATACTGGATTAAATAGTCCTGTAAGTCTGAATCCTGATGAGGAAAAATATTCTTCATATAATGATGTAACACAATCAACGCCCGAAGAATTTGTGGCTTGGCGTAATACTGAAATAGGAAATCAGAGGTTTTTGATTAATATTATCCCAATAATAGGCAATATAGATGTCACTAAAGCGCAAATTAATAATATTGGTATAAAGTAGAATGGATAATTACGTAATATCAGATAATATTTATAAAGAATCAATAGAGGGATTGACAGATAATCGTTATGTCATTTCATCTGATATCTTCGAAGAGACTGCCTCTTTGACTTCTGAGATTATTTCTCAGGAGTTGATTGAGTCTTTCCATTTTTCTGGTCGCTACTGGATATGGAAAATGACATCCGATTATAAAAAAATGGAATGGAAAAATATGTATCAATCAGGAGAGATGAGGATTAAGACCAATGGTTTGAAATACCTGAAATCTTTTACTTCAATTGTAGCCATGGAAGAAGCTTATTCTTTGCTTCATCCCGACCGTGTCGGTATAAAAAAGTTTCCGCCATCATACTATGCATTTGCTAACTATTTAAGGATAGGAGATGTCGTTCTTGTTACGCGTCCAGGTTTCGACGTTTTATGTTGGGGGATAGTGAAAAGTGGTTATATGTATAGGCCAAATCAGTATTCAGGAAAACATTACAGAAAGATGAAATGGTTCCTTGTTGATATTCCGTTTACTTATACTAAAAGCATTCAAACCCTTTATCAGATACCAAAGGATGAATGTACTGATTTGAAAGAAACACTTATTGCAAATATTAGAATTAATGCAGCTGCACTTCCTTTTGGATTTTAATTATGCTATTTAGACCGTCTAATCTCTGGAGGATTCTTCTTGTTCGTAAGCGTCTCCACGATGACGTATTGCGTTGTCCAAATTAATTGTTTACCTTTGCCGCGTTTTTTAAAAGAGGTAACAATGAAAACAGCAGAAGAACGTTATGAGGAGACTTGGAACAGTTATCTTGAGCTTCTCAACAAG
>JALFIX010000220.1 GCA_022775105.1 Prevotella sp.
AGTCAGATGCTCTATTCAGTTGAGCTACGGAGCCTCTTTCTTAATTGCGGTTGCAAAGGTACGAACTTTTTTTGAAACCACCAAATATTTTCCCAACTTTTTGCGTATTTTTGCAAAAATAATGAGAATAATGACATAATAAGGCTATAAAACACCTTTCCCTCCTCCCTTGCTGCCAGTGGCAGCAAGGGAGGAGGGAAAGAAATTGAATAACATCATTGAGATAGGGCTCACGCCCTATCCTATGTTATGTCGCCCCTTCAGGGCTTAGCGGCGCACAATCAACTTGTCAACTAAATCTTCAACTCCTTAAGAATCTCACTCATCTTCTGCAACGTGCTGATGCGAGTCGGCACGAGCGGCAGACGGAGGATATTCTCTATGAATCCCATCTCATGCAGCATAGCCTTCACTCCTGCGGGATTGCCATCCACAAACAGAAGACTGAAAAGTTCAGTGAAGCGATGGTGTATCTTGCGGGCACCCTCATACTCGCCCTTAAACTCAAGACGAATCATGCGCGAGAACTCCTTGGGCAATGCGTTTCCGATAACACTGATAACACCCACTGCACCACAGGAAATCATCGGGAAGGTCAGGGCATCGTCTCCGCTGATTACATCAAACTCAGCCGGTTTGTTCTTGATAATCTCGTCAACCTGCTCCAAACTGCCACTGGCTTCCTTGATAGCCACGATGTTCTTGCAGTCACGTGCAAGGCGAACGGTGGTCTCAGCCTTGAGGTTCACACCTGTTCTTCCAGGGACATTATACAGGACAACAGGCAACGCAGTGGCTGCGGCGATAGCCTTGAAATGCTGGTAGAGACCTTCCTGTGAAGGCTTGTTGTAGTATGGGCAGACACTCAGCACACCGTCGATGCCGTGGAAGTCACCCGTCTTCAGTTCCTCAATTATGGCAGCGGTATTGTTGCCGCCACATCCCATGAGGATAGGCACACGTCCCTTGACGGTTGACACTACGAGTTCCTTTATCTTCTGCTTCTCCTCCTTGGTAAGACAAGGTGTCTCACCTGTAGTGGCAAGAATGCAGAAGAAGTCGGCTCCGTTGTCAAGCTGGTATTCCACAAGGCGCAACAGTGCCTTGTAGTCAACCGAGCCGTCCTCACAGAAAGGAGTGACGAGAGCGATACCCAAACCTTTGAATATGTTACGTACCATATTATATATATTAAATATCAATATTGCTCAACTTTTGGAGTTAATGGAGTTAAAGGAGTTAAAAGGAGTTAAAGACGATAGTCTTTACATCCATTTAACAAGTTATCCGGGATAAAACATGCGTCTTTAACTCCTTTAACTCCCTTAAGTTATTTACTATTCAGGATGAACCTCCGTAGCCTTGAGCATCTCAGCCACCTCGTCGTTGATTTTCTTGGCGAAATCGGCGATGGTGAGTACACCGCGTTCCTCTGAGCCTTGCTTGCGCACACTGACAGTGCCGTCTGCCTGCTCCTTCTCACCCACGATGACCATATAAGGAATGCGCTTCATCTCGTTGTCGCGCACCTTGCGACCAATCTTCTCGTTGCGGTTGTCGATGGTGGCACGCACGCCAGCCTTATCGAGTTCCTTGGCAACTTGCTTTGCATAATCGTTGAACTTCTCTGAGATAGGCAGGATGGCCACCTGGTCGGGAGTCAGCCACAATGGGAAGTGTCCGGCTGTATGCTCGATAAGCACGGCGCAGAAACGCTCCATTGAACCGAACGGGGCACGGTGAATCATCACGGGCACCTTCTTGGTGTTGTCCTCGTCGGTATATTCGAGCTTGAAACGCTCGGGCAGGTTGTAGTCAACCTGGATGGTTCCCAACTGCCAGCGGCGACCGATGGCATCCTTTACCATGAAGTCGAGCTTAGGACCATAGAATGCTGCCTCGCCGTATTCAATCTTGGCATTCAGTCCCTTCTCGCGGCAAGCCTCGATGATGGCGTTCTCACCTTTCTCCCACACCTCGTCCGAACCAATGTACTTCTCGGTATCGTTGGGGTCGCGAAGCGAAATCTGTGCCTCAAAGTTATCAAAGTGGAAGATTGAGAACACTGCGCTGATGATGTCCATCACACGGCAGAACTCGTTCTTCACCTGGTCGGGACGGCAGAAGATATGCGCGTCGTCCTGAGTGAAAGAGCGCACACGGGTCAGTCCGTGAAGCTCACCGCTCTGCTCATAGCGATATACGGTTCCAAACTCAGCGATGCGCAGTGGTAGGTCGCGGTATGAGCGCGGTTTCCATGCGAACACCTCACAGTGGTGGGGACAGTTCATCGGCTTGAGCATATACTCCTCGTTCTCCTCTGGAGTGTGTATCGGCTGGAATGAATCCTTGCCATAGTGGGCATAGTGACCCGATGTTACGTATAGGTTCTTGCTACCGATATGCGGAGTGATAACCTCCTGATATCCGTAACGCTTCTGAATCTTGCGGAGCATGTCCTGCATACGAAGACGAAGCTCGGTGCCCTTCGGCAGCCAGATAGGCAGACCCTTACCTACCCTCTCCGAGAACATAAACAGTTCCATCTCCTTGCCAATCTTGCGGTGGTCGCGCTTCTTGGCTTCCTCAAGCATCACGAGATACTCGTCGAGCATCTTCTTCTTGGGGAACGAGATACCGTATAGACGCTGCATCTGCTCACGGTTGGCGTCTCCGCGCCAGAATGCTCCTGCCACGTTTGTAAGTTTGACAGCCTTGATAGCTCCTGTGTTAAGAAGGTGCGGACCCTTGCAGAGGTCGGTGAATGCACCCTGGGTATAGGTAGTGATAGAACCGTCCTCAAGATCCTGGTCGATGTGCTCGCACTTGTATGTCTGTCCGGCCTCGCCAAACTCCTTGAGTGCATCAGCCTTTGAAACCTCCTTGCGCACTACCGGCTCTTTCTTTCCGGCAAGCTCCTTCATCTTCGCCTCGATGGCGGGGAAGTCAGCCTCCTTGATCATCTGTCCGTCCTTGAGGAGCACGTCATAGAAGAATCCGTTCTCCACGGCAGGACCGAAACCGAACTGTATGCCCGGATACAGTTCCTGCAGTGCCTCTGCGAGGAGGTGTGCGGATGTATGCCAAAAGGCGTGCTTGCCCTCATCGTCGTCCCACTTCAGGAGCTGCACCTTTGAGTCCTCATTGATGGGTCGGTTTAATTCCACTGTTTCACCGTTAACGGCGCAGGCGATAACGTCGCGTGCCAAAGCCGGTGATATACTTTCGGCAATTTGAAGTCCATTGACTCCCTGTTCGTATTCACGAACGGAGCCGTCTGGGAAAGTGATTTTAATCATATCTTAATTACTTTGTTTTCAATTTTGGGCGCAAAATTAGCTAAATTATTCGTAATTAGAGAATAATTATATTAAAAAAATACTAATTTGCTATGTTTTTGTATCACTTGCTATGTTTTTTGATTACACTATAGGCCTTATAAAGACCTCTTTCGCCCGCTTTTCCCAAATCCACCACAGCCTCCGTGTCCTTTTTCATCTTCAGTTTCGACATTCCCCTGTTGTAGTATGCCTCAGCCAACTGAGGGTCGAGTTCGAGGGCACGGGTATAGTCTTCGACAGCTTTCTCGAAGTCGCTTCCGGCTGCATACGCATTGCCTCTGTTATAGTATAGGTAAGCGTTGTTGGGCGCGATGCCTATTGCCTTGTCAAGCTCTGAGATCACGCTGCGCGTCACGATGTCGTCGCGTTTCTGGTCGTTTTCCTTCATCCTGTATGCGGAACGCTGCCAATAGGCGAGCACTGATGCTGAATCAACCTCCTCAAGGATGGACAGCACCTCCGGCTCGTCTATCACCACTGGCCGGCAGACAATGTACAATTGCTGTTTGCCGCCGGTCTTATGGTTGAACTCGTCAACGTCCTTGTCGTATGGCATATACGACTCAACGTCTGAGCGCACGTTCTCGAACGACAAGTCATACATCGGCATAAACGCCATATCCGGCTGACGGTTCTGCACCCGGCCTCGGTATTCGTTCTTATACTCCTGCTGCATTTCGTTCTCGTCGGCGGTGACGAGTTGGTTGTACTTGTCGAGGTCGATGTCGCTGCGCTTGCGCAACTTGTCCTTGTCTATTCTCGGCTGTTTTCCGTATAGCGACTTGTATAGCTGTGCCTTGAAAACACGGAACTCATCCTTCTCCGCCTCCTTGGTCATACCAAGACGGCGGTAACACTTGGCGCGGTTCTGCAGTCCAAACCAGAAATTGGGGAAGTCGTTTATTACCTTTGTATAATCTCTTATGGCACCCCTGAGGTCACCTGTCTTGTCGAGCAACAGAGCACGGTTGAAGAGTGCCATGATATTGTCTGGCTCCAACTTCAGTACGAAGTCAAAGTCAAGGATGGCGCGGTTGTCGTCTCCCACCTGTGCCCTGAGCAGTCCGCGGTTATAGTGTCCGAGGAAGTTGTTCGGGTCGAGGTCGAGTGCCGTGTCGTAATCTGCCATCGTTCCGCGCAGGTTGTTCTGGTTGAATCTTGCCAGGGCACGGTTGATATAGTGGTCGGCACGCTTTGGCTGCAGGTGTATCGCCTTGTCGAGGTATTTCTCAGCGTCCTTCCACTCCTTGCGTGCAAGGCTCACCACCGACAGAGCCTGCCACGTACCACCGTCATAGGGATCGATATCCACACTCTTGTTGAGGGCTTTTATGGCTTCTGTAGTATCTTTCTTGTTAAGATAAATCTCTGCGCGCATGTTGTATGCCCGTGCATACTTGCTCCATTTGGTGAGTAACGTGTCAATCTCGTTGAGAGCCTGGTCATACTCCTTCATCTCCATACGGCAGATGGCGCGGTTCTGCCAGAATCCCTGGTTGTCGGGATTGAACTTCAGCGCACGTGTGTAGTCATCTATCGCCTCCTCGTATTTCTTCTGTTGGATACGCGCCAGACCTCGCAGTTCATATAGTCCCGTGACGTATGGATTGATGCGTATTGCCTCCGAGCAGTCGCTCTCCGCACCGACATAATCCTCCAGATAGTATTTAGCCACACCTCTTAAGAACCACGGTTCATAGAGATATGGCTTGGCAGTGATGGCCTGCGAGAAATATTGCATCGACAGCACATAGTCTTCATAATACAATGCACTGCGGCCGATTGTCACCAACCGGTCGATATTATACTGTGCCCTCGCCGACGTGGCAAGGAACAGCAGCATCACTGTCATTATCTTGAATACTACAGTGCGACGCAATTCTTTATAGCTAAAAATGTTTTTGATTTAACACAGAGTCAAGAAGTCACAGAGTTTTTCTCTGTATCTTCATAAAACTTAATAATATGAACTCTCCGTGCCTCTGTACCTCTGTGTTCAATGATTTTTCCGCAAATTAATTCCTCCTCGGCAGCAGTTTTGTCTTGTATCCGCAGCGGAATCGTCCTTGAAGCAAGGCCTTGAGCTTGTTCTTGATAAGCTGCTTACGCAGGGGACTGATGCGATCGATGAACATCTTTCCGTCGAGATGGTCAAACTCATGCTGCATCACTCGGGCGAGATAGCCCTCTATCCATTCGTCATGCGCCTGAAGCTCAGCGTCGAGCCACTGCACACGGATTCGTGTGGGGCGAGTCACCTTCTCGTGGATTGCCGGAAGGGAAAGACATCCCTCTTCCATTGACTCCGTCTCTGTGTCGTCATATTCCACGATATGCGGATTGATGAACGCACGGCGGAAGTCCTTGTATTCGGGCATATCGTCAGCAAGCGGGTCAAGGTCGATGACCACCACGCGTATTGCCTTGCCAATCTGTGGAGCGGCAAGTCCAATGCCCTCCGACTCGGTAAGAGTCTCAAACATGTCAGCTATCAGCTGCTGCAGGTCGGGATAATCCACCGGAATATCCTCAGCCACCTTTCTCAACACCGGCTGACCATATGTATAAATAGGTAAAATCACTCTTTAATTTTTTAATTCTTTAATTCTTTAATTTTATGAATTCAAACTTGAATTCATATAGTCCTGCAAGATTATCGTTGCACTAATCTCATCCACAAGAGACTTGTTCTGACGGGCTTTCTTCTTCAATCCCCCGTCGAGCATAGCCCTGTGGGCAAGCACCGAGGTGAACCTCTCGTCATAGAACTCAAGCGGAATGTCGGGATGCAACTTGCGGAACTGGCCCGCCCACGACTTCACGCGTGCGTAGTTCTCACTCGGTTCACCATTATTCTGCCGTGGCTCACCCACAACAATCCTCTCCACCGTCTCACGGCGGAGATAATCATCGAGAAAAGCCATAAGTGCAGACGTGTCAACTGTGGCCAACCCTCCCGGTATAATCTTCAGAGGGTCGGTCACAGCGATACCACAGCGTTTCTTGCCGTAATCTATAGAAAGGATTCTTCCCACGTTATTAGTTGCCGTTGAACAGAAGCCATGCGTCAGGATACTTCGCACGAAGCTCGTTGCGACTCTGCACTGCAGACGACTTGTCGGCGAATGTAGTGGCAACAACCCTGAACATGTTCCGGTCGTTGTTCTTCACAATCTGTGCATCATATCCCGACTCCTTCAGACGCTGCTGCAGTCCCTCGGCATTAGCCTTAAGTGAGAATGAACCGACAACGACACTGAAGTTCTTCAGTCCGCTACCGTCGATGAGCGACACCGACTCCTGGCGCACTGATACATTGTCAGCGTTATCCACAACCTTCACCTCGTCGATAGGCTTCTCCTCCACCGGTGCCACCACGTTGGCCTCGGTGTTAGTCTCAACGGCAGCAGCCTCCTGGGCCTTTGCCTTCTCATAAGCCTTCTTGTATGCACTCTCACTTGACTTACAGCTTGTGAAAGCCATTGCTGCGCACAATCCGGCGCAAAGAATCAAATACTTCTTCATATTCTATGTATTACATTATTATATTATATAATATTCTTAGATTAACCAAAAATTTCTGCGAAATTACTAAATATTGGCGAAAAACGGAAACATTTGCCACATAAAGTTTGTTAAATCGGGGAAATATGGGCATTTTAACAAAAAATCACTATGAAATTCATTGTTTTTCGGAAAAAAGTAAGTAAATTTGCGTTCGAATAACAACATGTTGAACCATTTAAATAATAAATTGGCTTATGAAAAATTTAGGTTATATTGGCGCATTCCTCGGCGGTGCACTCGCCGGCGCAGTGATTGGTATTCTCGTTGCTCCAGAAAGCGGAAAGGACACACGCAGCAAGGTTACTGACACCGTGAATGACTTCCTCAAGAAGCATAACATCCGTCTCTCACGCAAGGAGGTTGAAGACCTGGTTGACGACATTCAGGAGGTAGCTCCTGAAGCATAGTCTCCCCTAACACTCACAAACGCTCGTAATATGCTGTCAAGCGACAAGAACATTGAGTCTATAGCGAGACTGGTGGAGACACTAAAGGACTACATCGTGCTTCAGAAGGATTATCTGAAGTACGATGTGGTTGAGAAACTGGTGAAACTGAGTGCGGCACTGCTGCTCTCTTTCTTCATCTTCGCATTGGTCTTTGCGGTGATTTTCTATCTGTCATTCGCCGTAGTTTATTGGATTGCCGAGACCACGGGTGTTGCCGGAGGCTTCGCCATTGTGGGCGGTGCATATCTCATGATGCTTTTCATCGTGTATTACAAGCGAAAGGAATGGATTGAAAAACCGCTCGTCAGGACATTGGCAAGTATTCTGTTGGAAAAATAATTGATGTAATCCTTATCATGAGAACTATAGAGGAAATTCAGGCACGCAAGCAGGAGCTTCATGCCGAGATACAGAAGAAGGAGGAGGCTATCGCCGCCACATGGGATTCCCTATGGCAGCCCGCCAAGGCAAATACCAAGGGGGAAATGGTGACGCACATCATAGCCAACAGCATCACCGCCGTGGATGCCTTCCTGACCATGCGCAAGCTCGTCTCCAGATACGGACATCTCTTCGGTATCGGAAGGAAAAAGAAAAAACGCTGAACTTCATAGTAAGTTCAGCGTTTTTCATTCTTCATTCTTCATTCTTCATTCTTCATTCTTCATTCTTCACTCTTCATTCTTCACTCTTCACTCTTCATTTAATTTTCCCTGCCGCCTTGCGCCATTTGCCCAATGCAACGATGAGTTGTGCCCTTGCGTCAATTTCCTCTGCCTTCGCCGACTGCCACAGCGACTGCGCCTCAAGATGGTCGCTCAGCGTCTCTACTCCTAAGTCGTAGGCACTGCGGGACAGACGGAGGTTCTCCTCTGCCTGCTCCACCGACAGGCGGGCTATCTCAAGTGCCGTCATCTGCTCCTTGAGCGTGTTGCACGCCTGCGAGAGTTCAAGTGCCATACGCTCACGGTTGTCGTCGAGGTCGAGCTGCGCCATCTGCAGTGCTGCCTTGGCAGAACGTATCTTGCCCTTTCGCTCACCGAAATGATATAGCGGAACAGAAAGAGTTACTCCCACGGCTCCCGAGAACTTATCCACAAGAGTCTTGTCATACATGTTCACCTGTCCTCCTACACTACTCTTGGCATCCACACTCACATTACCTCCGTATGAATATCCTCCTGTGGCAAAGGCGGCAAGCTGCGGAAGAAATTCCGACCGAGTGAGCTTTACCTGTTGGCGCGCCAGTTCGGTCTTCTCCTGTAGCATGGCATATTCTGGTCGCGAGAGCACCTGAATACTGTCAGCCGAAGCTGACATCACCTCAGACATCACGAGAGACGAAATATCAGGCTTCGCCACCGCCGGACGTGCATCGAGCGGCATACCTATTATCTGGCACAGGTTCATGCGCGCCAAGTCGTAGGCATTGTTGGCGCGGGTGATGGCAAGAAGAGCCTGGTTGAGTTTCACTTGCACCTTCATCTGGTCGTTGCGGGTGCGCATACCATGGCGCACTGCCGACTCCACGTTCTTCATCAGTTCCTGAAGGAGCGACTCGTATGACTTCGCCACATCCACCATCTCACGGGCTTTCACTGCCATGGCATAAGCCTCATCCACCTTCACCCTCAGCTCACTCTCTGTCAATCGGATATTCTCGTCGGCAATCCTCTGGCCTATCTTTGTCATATTATATCCAGCCGTAATCTTGCCACCCATATAAATCGGTTGGGTCAGCATAAGCGAGGTCCCAAAGAGGTTGTGCATACTATAATCCACTGTCATGGCAGGAAACTCCGCCATACCCGCTATCTGACTTGTCATATCAAACACAGGCAGCATGGCTGACTGCATAGCCATGCTTCCCGACATCGTGTTTGCAAGTTCGAAAGCGTTGAAATCCAATTTCGGCAGATAGTTTGCCCTCATTGCTATGAGGTCAAAGTCGGTCTTCCGCCTCTGCACCCGTGCCGAGGCAAGTTGTCGGTTATGCTCCACTGCCATCTCTCGACACCGGTCGATAGTCAGCGAATCCTGTGCCCTGGCATCCATAACCATGCCGACACCAATTAATATTGTAAAATATACACGTCGTATCATTTGTCTTTAACTCCTTTAACTTCTTTAACTCCAATAGTTTGGTACATCAGAAAATAATATAAATAAAGATAATAATTATGACCAGAAAAACTATCAAATTGATTATTGTGCTGATGCTG
>JALFIX010000237.1 GCA_022775105.1 Prevotella sp.
AAAACATGTAGAACCTAAGTAAAATGTAACACTATGGAAGTTGAGAAAATAATGCAGCAGCTGGAGCAGAAGCACCCCGGCGAACTGGAGTACTTACAGGCAGTGAGAGAAGTCCTTCTCTCGGTGAAGGATGTGTATAACCAGCATCCTGAGTTTGAGAAAGCAAAGATTATAGAGCGTATCGTGGAGCCGGAGCGAGTGCTCACGTTCCGCGTGCCATGGGTGGATGACAAGGGTGAAGTACACGTGAACATCGGTTATCGCGTGCAATTCAACTCGGCTATCGGTCCATATAAGGGAGGATTGCGATTCCATCCGTCGGTAAACCTGTCCATCCTTAAGTTCCTCGGATTTGAGCAGACTTTCAAGAATGCCCTCACCACCCTGCCTATGGGCGGCGGCAAGGGAGGTTCTGACTTCTCTATCCGCGGACGTTCGGACAACGAGGTGATGAGATTCTGCCAGGCGTTCATGACTGAACTATATAAGGTGATTGGTCCTTCTGAGGATGTTCCCGCAGGCGACATTGGTGTAGGTGCAAGGGAAATTGGCTATCTCTTCGGAATGTACAAGAAGCTGACCCACGAATGGAGCGGTGTGCTCACAGGCAAGGGCCTGGAATGGGGCGGCTCGAAGATTCGTCCAGAGGCAACCGGTTTCGGTGCCCTCTATTTTGTCAATGAGATGCTTCAGACTCACGGTCTCGACATCAAGGGCAAGACAGTGGCTATCAGCGGATTCGGCAATGTGGCATGGGGTGCAGCCACCAAGGCTACACAATTGGGTGCCAAGGTTATCACCATCTCCGGTCCTGACGGATATATCTACGACCCCGAGGGCATCAGCGGCGAGAAGATTGACTATATGCTCGAACTGAGAGCCAGCGGCAACGACGTGTGCCAGCCATACGCAGAGGAGTTCCCCGAGGCAACATTCGTTCCAGGCAAGAGACCATGGGAGGTAAAGTGCGACATTGCCCTGCCATGCGCAACGCAGAACGAGGTGAGCGGCGAGGATGCCGACCACCTGCTTGCCAACAAACCGTTGCTCGTGGCTGAAGTGTCGAACATGGGATGCACGGCAGAGGCTGTTGACAAGTTCATCGCTGCGGGTCAGCTCTTCGCTCCCGGCAAGGCAGTAAATGCAGGTGGTGTTGCCACATCCGGACTCGAAATGACCCAGAATGCCATCCGTCTCTCATGGTCGGAGGAGGAAGTTGACAAGAACCTCCACCAGATTATGCACAACATCCATGAGCAGTGTGTGAAGTACGGCAAAGAGCCCAATGGCTACATCAACTACGTGAAGGGTGCCAATATCGCCGGATTCATGAAGGTTGCCAATGCAATGATGGCACAGGGAATTGTGTAATTTAATTAGGAATGAGGAATTAGGAATGAGGAATTGCTGCGCAAACCGAAAGTTTACCATAGGACTGCTAACCTTAGCATTCCTAATCCCTCATTCCTCATTCCTAATTCCTAATTCCTCATTCCTAATTCCTAATTCCTCATACGCCCAAGAACCGCAGAAGGGTAAAGCCTCTTATTATTCAAAGAAAGCTACAGGGGCACGCACGAGCAGCGGGGAAAGACTGCATCACGACAGTTTGACTTGCGCCCACAGGACTCACCCATTCGGCACCATGCTGAAAGTTACTAACCCCAAAAACGGAAAGTCGGTTGTGGTGAAGGTTACTGACCGCGGCCCATTCGGACGTGGACGTATCATCGACCTCTCATGGCGGGCAGCCAAGGAATTGGGGATGTTAGCCCAGGGAGTGGCTATGGTATTGGTGGAAGTGGCTGACGACATTGTCGTGCCCTTCAAGGCAAAGGAGGAAAAAAGAAATCTCCCTGAACTCGACTTTGAACGTAACGAGCAGGGAGATGATCCATTGCATCCCAATTGGGGAAAATAGTTATGTTGACAATATCCCTCGGGTATTATCTTATTGTCTCTTCGTTATTATATTGAATTCCTTAACCTGTGACGTGATGTCATTCTGACCTTGCGCCACGGCAACACGTATCACGGCATTGCCATCCTTGAGCCTCTTGTCAGCCATCACCGTAGCGGAATAGCGCACGCCCTGATGAGGTTTGATACTTTCAACCCGTATGCCGGGAGAGATGTGGATATGCTTGTTGCCCGAAGTCTCAATGACAGTGGGAACCACGTCGAATATCTCAACATCCGAATTGTTCATTATCTCAAACGACACCTTACATTCCTCCCCCGGATGGATTACCCCATTGCCGTCGGCATCCACAAAACTGACATTGCGAAGCTGGATTCTCTCGTTGATGTTCACATTGTAGTTGTCCATAGCCCTTAGCTGGTCGAGCGTCACGGTCTTGGCCTCAACAGTGGTGTATGGCTCATCAGAGGAGTTCCTCACAGATGCCGTAGCGGGAGATTCCGGTTCCATCTCAATACGGTCGTCACCGCCGTTGTTGGGATCGAAACCACTGCCATCGTCATTCCTTCTGCTTTCCTCACGCTCCTGATATTCACGACTATACTTCTCGCTGCGCTTACGCAGGTAATCCTCATATTTCCTCTGCTGTTCCTTTTCGGCAGCAGAGCCAACAGCAGCGCCCACAATAGCACCGCCAGCCATACCGACTATAGTACCAATGTCACTTCCACGATGACCACCACTGATACCACCAATGGCAGAACCGAGGATTGAGCCGAAAAACGCTCCGTTAGACGCTCCCGACTCTGCGGTGGAGCAACTGCTTAGCATAATTGCGCCAACCAATGAATATGCTATTGCCTTTTTCATATCTTTCAACTTTTATGATTTCACGCTGCAAAATTAGCAATTATATGAATATCATGGCTACGGAATTACCCCATTCTACAATAGGAAAATCCCTATTATGACTGTAACATTGGCAATTCTATCTTTATGCGGCACCCTCCAGTATAAGAAGTATCAACGTAAATCCTTCCATTCAGCTTTTCGATAAGGGTGCGACACAAGGTGAGTCCCATACCTGTGCCCTGTGAGAACTCGTCGAGTTTGGTAAACTGCTCGAACACTACCTCTGCCTTGTCTGCCGGTATTCCAGGACCGGTGTCCTCCACAGAAATGTCCAAACCGCCATCAGCGGTATGACATGCAAGCACCGACACAAGTCCCTGAGTGGTGAACTTGGCAGTATTGTCGAGCACCTTCTCCAATATCTTCTGTAAGATATGCCGGTCAGTGGAAGCCACAATACCTTCATCATCAGGTTTATATTCAAATGACACTCCTGAAGCTGCCACTTGCCTTGCCATTGCCATCGCCTCTCCTACTATATCGCCCAATGGACATTCCTCGATATGAATCTTTATGGTATCAGCATCGGCTATCTCAAGTATATCGTCAATAATCTTTGCCAACAATGCACTTTGCTTCTCAATGACCTCGGTCATCTGTTGGGCCTGCTCATCGTTGGAATACATAGAGGCGAGAAGTTGGGAGAATCCCATAATACCGTTGAGCGGAGTGCGAATCTCGTGTTTCATGCTCTTCATGAACGAGGTCTTCACCTCAAGAGCCTTCTTTGTCTCCTTGTATGCCTCGGCAATCTCGTCGTTTGCCTTCTTCAACTGGCGTCTGCCTCGCATCAGGGTGACAATCCAAATGACAAGCAACACCATTACCACAAAAGCTGCGGCAATGAGAATACGGGTCTGCTCAAGCTTCTGACTGGTCAGCTCGTTTTCAAGAATATTGATTTCATACTGCTTCGACTGTCGCTCGTAATCGACACGCAGGTTCTGTATGCGTGAATTGTTCTCCTCGTTGTTCAGGCTGTCCTCATACTTGCGGTTGCGGATATAGTACTCGAGAGCCTTGGCATTGTCTCCCTTTTTCTCATACCACTGATACTTGAGCTTGCTCACTTGCGCCAAATGGCGTATCGAATTAATCTCTCCCGCAGTCTTTTCGGCATCACATAGCAATTCCCATGCCTTGTCGAGACTACCTTTTATAGTATATGCGCGCGCGAGGGCAAGCGTGGAGGCAAGTATATGCCACAAGTCACGGTCGCCACGAATGACATCATAAGCGAGATTGTACTGCACTATGGCACTGTCTATCATCTTGCGCTTCTCATAAACCTGGCCGAAATGAGTGTGACAAAGTGATACACCGAGTTTGGACTTCGCTTCAGTATTAAGCCTCATAGACTCACTATAATAAACCATAGCCGAGTCAAACTGCTTCTTACGCTCAAAAAGCGTACCGATATTGGCATAGTTGATAGCCATACCGAGCTTGCTGTCGAGTTTCCTCTCTCCGTCAAGGGCCTGTCGGAAGATACTGTCGGCAGCCACGTCATTACCCATCACCTTCATGGCATTGCCTATACCGTTAAGAGTAGTGACACGGTTTTTCAGAATCTTCTTGTCATTAGGATTACCATAAACGTCACAATACGAAAGAGCACGATAGTGGTATGCAGCAGCCTCATCCATAATACCGATACGTCGATAGCTGGTGCCCAACTGGTTGAGGATGTGAATGATGTTGTTTGTGTCCTTGATTGATTCAGCTAATTTCAATCCGTTTCTGTGGGTTTCGATTGCATCTGAGAACTTGCTCTCTTCCCTAAGTCTCTTACCCAATTCACGCATAGCTATCACTTCGGCACGCGTATCGTGGGAATCGTGATAGGTCTTCACAAACATCCTCAGGGAATCCACACTGCGCACATTCTTCAGAATACTGTCGGTACGTTTGTATTCCCCTTTGGACTTTGTGTCATCAAATCCTCCATTGCAGCCGCTAAGCACGGCTGCAATGGAGAGAAGGAGCATATTAAAATATCTCATATATCAATTTCAGTAAGTATGTATCACTCTGCGTCCGGAGCCTTGTCGATGAGGTCCATGAACTGGTCAAGCTTCGGAGTGATGATAATCTGAGTGCGGCGGTTGCGGAGCTTGCCTGCCTCGGTATCGTTGGCCACGAGTGGATTGTACTCGCCACGACCACCGGCTGTGAGACGCTTCGGGTCAACACCATACTGGTTCTGAAGAGCCTGGACAACACTTGAGGCACGCAGACAGCTGAGGTCCCAGTTGTTGCGGATGTTCTTCATCGAGGCTGCGGAGGCATTTACGGGCACATTGTCGGTGTTACCCTCGATGAGCACGTCATAGTCCTTGTAGTCCTTGATAATCTTGGCAATCTTGCTCAGTGTCTCGGCTGCACGGTCGTTGATTTCATACGAACCGCTCTTGTAAAGCATATTGTCGGCAAGAGAGATATACACGACACCCTTGAGCACCTGAACGTCAACCTCCTTGAGTTCCTCACGGCTCAGCGAGCGTGTCAGGTTGTTGGTGAGCACCATATTAAGCGAGTCGCTCTTGCTCTTCACTTCCACCAAATGGCGGATATACTGGTTAGACTCGTTGATCTGGTCAACCAGCTTCTCAATACTGATATTGTTCTGAGAGGCATTGGTCAAACTCTTGTCGAGCGATGACTGCAAGGCAGCCATATCAGCTGTCTTCTGATTGAGCTGCTCTTGAAGTGTCACCGCACGGGCATTGGCGGCAGCCAACTGCTCCTTTACGTCAACATACTTCTGTCCCAACTCCTTGTTCTGGTTCTGGCAAGCCTCCAAATCCTTCTTGCTTGCGCAACTTCCAAACATTACTATAGCACCAAGTGCCAATACAATAATTTTCTTGTTCATAATATTATCCTTTCTTTAACATTTAATTTTTTAATCTTTTAATTCTTTAATTTCGAGAGCTCTGCTCTCGACTAATCTTCCATCAGCTTGCGGTAGCGTCCTTTCTTGATTTCCTCGTTGCCGAGGCGACGCGCCTTGTTGATTTCATATTCAGAGTAGCTTCCCTCGAAGTAGAACACCTCACCGTTGCCCTCAAAGGCAAGGATGTGGGTGCAGATGCGGTCGAGGAACCAACGATCGTGGCTGATAACAACGGCACATCCCGCAAACGACTCAAGACCTTCCTCCAACGCACGCAGTGTGTTGACATCTATGTCGTTGGTAGGCTCGTCGAGCAAGAGCACGTTGCCTTCCTGCTTCAGAGCAAGGGCAAGTTGCAGACGGTTGCGCTCACCACCCGAAAGCACTGCGCAGAGCTTGCTCTGGTCGGTGCCCGAGAAGTTGAAGCGCGAGATATATGCACGGGCATTGACATCACGACCACCCATACGTATGGTCTCGTTGCCCTGTGATATCACGTCATAAACCGATTTCTTCGGGTCGATGTCCTTATGCTGCTGGTCAACGTATGCTAATTTCACGGTCTCACCCACCTCAAATGTTCCTCCGTCAGCCTTCTCCAAGCCCATTATCAGGCGGAAGAGCGTGGTCTTTCCGGCACCGTTAGGACCAATGACACCTACGATACCGTTAGGCGGCAGTGTGAAGTTGAGGTCGCTGAAGAGCACCTTCTCGCCGAAAGCCTTCTGCACATGCTGTGCCTCGATAACCTTGTTGCCGAGACGGGGACCGTTGGGGATGAAAATCTCGAGCTTCTCCTCGCGCTGCTTCTGTTCCTCGTTGAGCATCTGCTCGTAGGAGTTAAGACGCGCCTTGCCCTTAGCCTGACGAGCCTTGGGAGCCATGCGCACCCATTCCAGCTCGCGCTCAAGGGTCTTGCGTCGCTTGGATGCTGTCTTCTCCTCCTGTTCCATGCGCTTGGTCTTCTGGTCGAGCCATGAGGAATAGTTGCCCTTCCATGGAATACCCTCGCCGCGGTCGAGTTCGAGAATCCACTCACTGACATCATCGAGGAAGTAGCGGTCGTGGGTTACGGCAATCACCGTTCCCTCATACTGCTGGAGATGCTGCTCAAGCCAGTCGATACTCTCGGCATCGAGGTGGTTGGTAGGCTCGTCGAGAAGCAGCACGTCGGGCTTCTGCAGAAGGAGTCGGCAGAGAGCCACACGGCGACGCTCACCACCCGAGAGATTAGTGACGGGCCAATCGCCGGGAGGACAACGCAGTGCGCTCATCGCACGGTCGAGCTTGGAGTCCATATTCCATGCGTCGGTGGCGTCGATGATGTCCTGCACCTCAGCCTGACGCTGCATCAGCTTGTCCATCTTGTCAGGGTCGCCATAATATTCCTCAAGTCCGAACTTCTGGTTTATCTCCTCGTATTCGGCAAGTGCGTCGTAAGCCTGCTTCACTCCGTCCTGCACGTTCTCCTTGACGGTCTTGGTCTCGTCGAGAGGAGGATCCTGGGGCAAATAGCCCACGGTATAACCGGGACTCCACACCACTTCGCCCTGAGTAGGCTGCTCTATTCCGGCAATGATTTTCATCAAAGTCGATTTACCGGCACCGTTAAGACCGATGATACCGATTTTCGCACCATAGAAGAACGAAAGGTAAATGTTCTTCAATATCTGTTTCTGGTTCTGTGGGATTATCTTTGAGACTCCCACCATTGAGAAGATTATCTTCTTGTCATCTACTGTTGCCATTACTTTACTTTCTTTTTATATGTACATTCGTGGTAACTAATTGGATGCAAAGGTAGTTATATTTGGCGACACCACAAAATGTTTTAGTATTTTTTTGATATTTTCAACATCCACTGCCATCTATTCTGCAAGATGCACCGTTGCACACGGGGGATATGCCTGCTTCGAGCGACGACAAGGTCACTGTGCCGTCTTCGAGCACGAAACAGGGTATCCCGGCAAAACCATATCGCTTGGCAGCATCAAACACGGGGTCGTTGTCACGGAGATACAGGAACTCCTTGAGGTTTCTGACGTGAGCACCGATGTCTATAATCTGATACTCGGGATTGTCCTTCACCTGAGCCATTACCTTGGTGCAGTCGGGACATGTGGGCATAACATAAATCTTTATCATAACTATATCTTCTTTATTTAATTGTCTCATTTTGGGGAGTTAATGGAGGTAAAGGGAGTTAAAAGGAGTTAGAGGACAATAGTCTTTTCGATAGCATCCGAAGTTTATCAGGGCCAAAACATACGTCCTTTAACTCCTTATAACTCCTTATAACTCCCTTAACTCCTTCTGATAACAGCGGCGGCGCTTCACCGTCCTCGGGTTGAGCGTCTTCCACTGCGACAGTTCCTTGAGGTTGTCCTCAAGCTGCGGACCTGTCTCCGCCAATGTGATGCCGTACTCATTATATATAGGAATGAGGTCGGCAAAGAAGAGGGCATTCACTCCCATACCCTGATAGTCGGGATGAACGGCAATGAGCATCAAATCCACCACTCCCTCATGCTTCCACCTGAGCGAGCGAAGCAGATGGAACCATCCAAGAGGCAGCAGTTTGCCACGCGACTTGTGCAGTGCCTGCGAGAGACTGTGGGTAGTTATGGCAATGCCTACGAGCCTACCGCCGCGGTCTTCCACCCCTGTGAACAGACGGGTATCCACAATGGGAATGTACTGTTTGAGGAAATCCTCTATCTGACGGTCTGATAGTTCGGAGAATCCGAACAGAGGCGCATAGGCTATGTTGAGCAGCTCAAAAATCTTTTTGCCATAACCGCCCGCAAGCAGGTCGTCCTTTGTCATCTTCTTGAATGTCAGTCCAAACCGTTTCTGCACAAGCGATGTAACACGTGCAAACTTCTCGGGCACTACCTTCGGCACGTCAATATGGAATGACACCCAATCCACCTCCTTCACAAATCCCAACTGCTCCATGTGGCGGGGATAATACGGGGGATTGTAGATGGATATCATTGAGCCCATGAGGTTGAAGTCGTTAACAAGCATTCCCTCCTTATCGAAGTCGGAAATGCCCATAGGCCCTTGCACACTATTCATGCCGTGGGTCCTTCCCCACTCCTCCACTGCATTGAGGAGCGCCTGCGACACGTTGATATCGTCGATAAACTCAATCATTCCGAAACGCACCGTCTTGACATCCCACCTCTCATTGGCACGGCGGTTGATGATGGCGGCAATGCGCCCAACGCACCTGCCGTCATCATCGTAAGCCACAAAGGGTTGAATGTCGGAAAATTCCAGTCCGGCATTCTTCTTGGGGTCAAAGGTTGCGCGCACATCCATGTCGAGGTCGGGCACGTATTGAGCGCAATCCTTATATATATATCGCGGTAGGGCCACGAAATCATCCATCGTCTTCTTGGTGTCAGCTTTTACTACTTTGACTTTGTTCATATATGAAGGTTCATATTATTGTCAATATTGGCTGCAAAATTAAGAAATATCGGTGGAATTACCAAATTTTTTTGCTATTTTTTACGTCCAATATAGAAAACATAACCGTAATATGCGTTGTAGCGTGAATACATCTCCGCCTCATGCCGCTGGTTGGCTACAAGCTCGTTGGCTGTGGCGTTGTCGGGATGACGTTCGAGGAAGAGTCGCTGAGCCTCCCTTTGGGGGATATAGAAGTTGTCGGTCCAACATTCCGGTGGCAGGACGAAGGTGCGGATGTCACTGTAGCCGGCATCGCGCAACTGCTGCACCTTGTTGGCAATAGTGTCAATCTCGGGATAGGCTTCATTCCAGAATTCCTCTATTTCCGACGGTCTGCAGTCGGTGAGCCACGATGCCTCACTTACAGCAAGCCAGCCCTCAGGTTTGAGATACTCGCGCCATTCGGTGACGCCACGCTTGAATCCGATGTTATATATCGCGCCCTCACTCCAGATGACGTCGAGCGACTCGCGGAGGAAAGGCAGGTCGCACATGTCGCCTACTATGCCTTCCACTCTGTCGCCCACTCCAGCCTCATGACACCTTTGCGTCAGCTTCTCTATAAATAACGGGAACAGGTCGAGAGCTTTCACCTTAGCATGAGTGTTGAGCGCGAGCTGCACGGTCTGGCTGCCGCAACCGCAGCCCAAGTCGGCTATCACGGCTTCGCTGCCAATGTCTCCTATCATCGATAGGGCACGGCGTGTGGCTTCGTCGCTGCCTGGTCCTTGACGTGAGATACTTGAGAAATACTCGCAGATGAGCGAGAAGTCGAATTCATGGATTGACGATACGTTTTCGTCGTTTGCAATATTGTTGTTGGCGTTTGCCATATTGATATTGTCGTTGTTCATAATGTTATATGTGATTAAAAAAATGAATAATAAGAAATATACCCCAAGGATTTCTACTTCCCTGGAGAACAACCTGATGGATAACCACGCGCTTGCCGATAATGTGCAGGCGGAGGTTATTTACTTCACAATATCCGTATATTTCTTCATGCGGGTGCAAAGGTAGCTATTTTCCCCGAAACCGCCAAACATTTTCCCGATTTTCTTTGTTTTATTAAACACAAAGACACGAAGATACAAAGCATTTGTTGCTGTTGGAAGATACAGAGAGCAGCAAAGCTGCTTTTAACAAAGCCCACAAAGTTTCCAATCCGCAAGGCTTTGTGGCGACTTTTAAGTCGCTTGTAACCTTTGTATCCAAGAAAAACTTTGTTTCTTAGTGTCTTTGTGTTTAATAAACCTCCGTATCTCTGGCCTCTGTGTTCAATAACTAACTATACTCTCTGCTCTGTATTGTTCATTTTAAGCATACGTTCAGGGACGCTATTGCGCACAGCATCCACCACAAGGCGCAACTGGCTGAGCCGCACGAACGACTTGGTAGTAAGTGCCACCACCTGGCGCGTGGGAATAGGCAAGGCAAAGGGACGCACCAACTGGCGCTGAGATTCGGTGAGCTGGTCGAGAGCAAGTTCGGGAATGAACGTCACTCCCTTGCCGCCCTCCACCATTCTCATGAATGTCTCGATGCTGCCCAAAGAGTAAGTGCTCTTGCTCGCCTGTGCCGACTTCAGGCTACAGAACTTCACAAGCTGGTCGCGGAAGCAGTGTCCCTCGTCGAGCAACCACAGGAACTCATCGTTGAGGTCGGAGGTCTTTATCGACTTGTTGGCATAAAGGGCGTCCGACTTCGACACGTATGCCAAGAACTGCTCATAATAAAGAGGAGTCTGTTCATAGTTCTCCATATCGTCGAGACTCACCAGTATGGCAATGTCAATCTCCCCTCGGCTGAGGGCCTTCTTGCAGTCGGCGGTCTTCATCTCCGCCACTGTGAACTTCACATCCGGATTATCCGCCGTGAGCTTATTGAAAAAGCGTGGAAGCAGATATGGGGCTATCGTCGGCAGGATGCCTATGCGGCATATTCCTCCCACGAGTCCCTTTTCCTCGGCCACGATGTCCTTTATCTTCCTTGCCCTTGCCAGCACTCGCCAAGCCTGCTCCACCACGAGCTTGCCTATCGCCGTAGGGGTGACCTGCTGCGAGGAGCGTTCGAAGATTTTGACGTCGAGTTCGGTCTCAAGTTTCTGTATCATCGCACTGAGCGTGGGCTGTGTGACTCCACACATCTCCGCTGCCTTGGCAAAGTGGCGGAGTCGATACACCGCCACAATATATTCCATCTGTTGTAATGTCATTGTCAGTCTTATTTTTGGATGCAAAAATAATTATTATTATCGCAATAGACAAACAATCGACTGATATTTAATGTTTTTTAAATTTCAGACTTTTTGGAAAACAAGAAATTCCAAGTGTAGAAGGTGGCAAGGGGAGCACGCTCACGGGAATATGCGGGAACAGTGGAATGGCTTGAGGATGCCGGTATAGTGAATGTATGCTACTGCCTCGACCAGCTGTCCTTGCCGCTGAAAGGCAACTACAACCCGAAGATGTTCAAGCTCTATTTTAGTGACACGGGATTGCTCGTGGCATCACTCGACGAGGAGAGCCAGGCCGACATTCGCGTAAACATTGTGATTCAGTGTCCCTGTGATTCACAGACTTAAAATTTCTTCAATTGGAAGCCTTGTCATTTCCGCAATTTGTTCAACAGGTATTCCTGCCGTCTTCATAGCTTTGGCTGAAATTAGCAAGGCTGTACGTTGCTCTTCCAACTGGGCAGACTGCTCTTCCAACTGGGC
>JALFIX010000001.1 GCA_022775105.1 Prevotella sp.
TTTTGCAATGACAAAAATGTGAGTGGCACTGTGGGTATAGCCCATACAAGATGGGCAACACATGGTGAGCCTTCGTCGCTCAATGCACACCCGCATTATTCAATGTCCAAGAATTTGGCTATTATCCACAACGGTATCATCGAAAACTATGCTGAACTCAAGGGAAAACTCTCCCTTAAGGGTATAAGATTTGTGAGCGATACAGATACGGAGGTGTTGGTTCAGCTTATTGAATATATCCGTAACCAGAAGAACACAGATCTTCTCACTGCCGTGCAGTTGGCATTGCATGAAGTCATTGGCGCATACGCTATTGCTATTCTCGACCGAAACGAGCCCAACCAAATTATTGCGGCACGCAAGCAGTCGCCGCTTGTGGTGGGTATTGGCGACGACGAGTTTTTCATTGGTTCGGATGCCAGCCCTATCATAGAATATACCGACAAGGTGGTTTATCTCGAAGACGGAAATATCGCAGTTATACAGCGTGACAAGAGTCTGGAGGTGGTGAATATTTACAACCGAAAGATTAATCCTGAAATCCAGACTGTTGACATCAACCTTGGACAGATCGAGAAAGGTGGTTATCCGCATTTTATGCTTAAGGAAATATTCGAACAGCCGGAATGTATAACAAACTGTATGCGTGGCCGTGTTAATGTGGATATTGACAATGTGGTGCTCAGTGCTGTCATTGATTATAAAAAGCAGCTGCTCAACGCCAAGCGTTTTGTTATCGTGGCTTGCGGCACGTCATGGCACGCAGGACTAATCGGAAAGCAGATCATCGAGAGTCTATGCCGTATTCCCGTAGAGGTTGAATACGCCTCTGAGTTCAGGTATCGCAACCCGGTCATCACCAAGGATGATGTGGTCATTGCAATATCACAGTCGGGAGAAACTGCCGATACATTGGCAGCGGTAAAACTGGCACGAGAGCATGGAGCATTCATATACGGAATATGCAATGCCATCGGTTCAAGCATACCACGAGCCACCCACACCGGAAGTTACATACATGTGGGTCCTGAGATTGGTGTCGCCTCGACAAAGGCATTCACAGGCCAGGTGACAGTATTGTCGATGCTTGCGCTTGCCATGGCAAAAGAGCTTGGAACGATAAGTCCGGAGGACTATAAGAATATTGTAACAGAGCTAAATGACATTCCGGCGAAGATGAAGGAAGTGCTGAAGCTCAACAACCGCATAGCCGACCTCAGCCGCTCGTTTACATACGCCCGCGATTTCCTCTTCCTCGGTCGTGGATACAGTTATCCGGTGGCCCTCGAAGGAGCACTCAAGCTGAAGGAAATCAGTTATATACATGCCGAGGGATATCCTGCTGCCGAGATGAAGCACGGACCTATAGCCCTGATAGATTCAGACATGCCCGTGGTGGTGATAGCGACACACAACGCAATGTATGAGAAGGTGCTGTCAAATATACAGGAAGTCAAGGCACGACAAGGCAAGGTGATTGCCATTGTAACCAAGGGAGACGACACGATAAGCCGAATAGCCGACGAGGTCATTGAGATGCCACAGACCATAGAATGTCTCGAACCGCTGCTCTCAACAATCCCCCTCCAGATGCTCGCATACCACATAGCAGTCTGCAAGGGAAAGAACGTGGACCAGCCCAGAAACCTGGCAAAATCTGTCACTGTAGAATAATTTAAAAAAAGAAATGGAACAACTAAAACACGAATGTGGAGTGGCGATGATCAGACTACTGAAACCGCTCGATTACTATCAAGAGAAGTACGGCACTTGGATGTATGGCGTCAACAAGCTGTACCTCATGATGGAAAAACAACACAACAGAGGACAGGAGGGAGCCGGTATTGCCTGCGTGAAACTCGACACGGCTCCCGGTCATGAATACATGTTTCGTGAGAAGGCGGAAGGCTCTAATGCCATCACCGAAATATTCAATACCGTGCAAAAGGGATTTGCATCCATCACTCCCGACAAACTCAACGATGCCGCCTTTGCAAAGAAAAACGTTGACTTCGCCGGAGAGCTGTATATGGGACATCTAAGGTATTCAACAACGGGCAAGAGCGGACTGAAGTATGTGCACCCGTTTCTGAGGCGAAATAACTGGAGGGCAAAGAACCTCTGCCTCTGCGGAAACTTCAACATGACAAATGTGGATGAGATATTCGACAAGATAACGGCTATGGGACAGTGTCCGCGTATTTACAGCGACAGTTACATTATGCTGGAGTGGATGGGACACCGCCTGGACCGCGAAGTGGAACGCAACTTCAACGATGCCAAGGACCAGGGACTGCATGGCACCGACATCACTGATTATATCGACACACACGTGAGGATGAGCAATGTGCTGAAAACCACCATGCCCGACTTCGACGGCGGTTATGTGATGTGCGGAATCACGGGCAGCGGCGAGATGTTTTCAATGCGTGACCCCTGGGGAATCAGACCGGCGTTCTATTATATTAATGATGAGATTGCAGTGCTGGCAAGCGAGCGTCCGGTGCTACAGACGACATTCGACCTGGAATGTGACGATATCAAGGAACTGCAACCGGGACACGCAATGATTGTCAGGCGCGACGGTACGGCTACGGTAGAGAAAATCCTCGAAAGTCGAGGTGACTCTGCCTGCTCGTTCGAGAGAATTTATTTCAGCCGCGGTTCCGACCGTGACATCTATCAGGAACGCAAGCGACTGGGCGAACAACTGCTTGAGCCTATACTTAAGGCTGTTGACGGTGACGTGGAGCACACCGTCTTCTCTTTCATCCCAAACACTGCCGAAGTGGCTTACTACGGCATGCTCCGGGGATTCAAGGAATACACTAATGAACTCAAGATAAAAAAGATAGAAAGCTTGGGACGTATGCCTTCACACGAGGAGCTTAAGGCCATCATGCACAGTTACGTGCGCTCGGAGAAGGCTGCGTGGAAAGACATCAAGCTGCGAACATTCATTACTGAGGGCAACTCCAGAAACGACCTCGCGTCCCACGTTTATGACATAACATACGACGTGCTGGAGCGCGGAGTGGATAATCTCGTAATCATCGACGACAGTATTGTCAGGGGTACGACTCTCAAGGAGAGCATCATCAAGATTCTCGACCGTCTGCATCCTCGCAAGATTGTCATTGTCAGCTCGTCTCCGCAAATACGCTATCCTGATTACTATGGCATCGACATGGCGAGACTTGAGGAGTTCATCGCTTTCCGCGCCTGCATAGAGTTGCTCAAGGATAGGGGAATGCACCAACTCATTGATGAGGTGTATCGCAAATGCCGCGAGGAAACACTAAAACCCAAACAGGAGATGACATGCCGCGTGAAGGAGCTATACAAACCGTTCACAGTGGATGAACTGAACCGCAAAATGGTGGAAATGCTCCGGCCGGCAGGGGTGACCACGCCCATCGAACTCGTCTTTCAGAGCATTGAGGGACTGCACAAGGCAATCCCCAACCACAACGGCGACTGGTATTTCACCGGAAACTTCCCGACACCAGGCGGAATGAAACTTGTCAACCAGGCATTCATCAACTACTACGAGAAAATTTATCAGTATTCAACAAAGTTCTAAATATATACGAATGAAGAATGTAACGTTAGTCCTTGAAGACGGGACAAAATTCCATGGACAGTCGTTTGGCTACGACCAGCCTGTTGCAGGTGAGGTGGTGTTCAACACGGCAATGATGGGCTATCCTGAGAGTCTTACAGACCCCTCATACGCAGGGCAGCTGATGACTCTTACCTATCCATTGGTGGGCAACTATGGCGTTCCGCCATTTACGGTGGAGAACAACGGATTGGCTACATTTATGGAAAGTGACAAAATCTACGCTTCGGCAATTATCGTTGCCGACTACAGCGAGAAGTATTCACACTGGAATGCCGTGGAGAGCCTTGCCGACTGGCTCAAACGTGAGCATGTGCCAGGTATCACGGGCATTGACACACGACAGCTCACCAAGGTGCTGCGCGAGCATGGAGTGATGATGGGCAAGATAATCTTTGACGATGAGCCTGAAAATATACCGACTGCTGAATACGAGGGTGTCAACTGGGTTGACCGTGTCAGCTGCAAGGACATTATCCGTTATAATGTGGGTGCAGGAAAGAAGGTTGTGCTCGTGGACTGTGGCGTGAAGAACAACATCATACGCTGTCTCGTCAACCGTGGAGTGGAGGTAATCCGTGTGCCATGGAACTACGACTACACGTCGATGGATTTCGACGGACTCTTCCTCGGCAACGGTCCCGGCGACCCCGACATGTGTGAGGATGCAGTGAATGTCATCCGCAAGCAGATGTCATTGAGCAGAAAGCCTATATGTGGAATTTGTATGGGTAACCAGTTGTTGGCAAAGGCAGGCGGGGCCACTATATACAAGCTGAAATACGGTCATCGCTCCCACAACCAGCCAGTGCGTGAGGTAGGTACAAACCGTTGTTATGTGACGAGTCAGAACCATGGCTATGCCGTGGATGCCAAGACTCTTGGCAGCGATTGGCGCGAACTGTTCGTCAACATGAACGACGGCTCAAACGAGGGTGTTGCCCACAAGGAGAACCCATGGTTCACAAGCCAGTTCCATCCCGAGGCATGCTCCGGTCCAATAGACACAGAGTTCATGTTCGACCGTTTCATCAAAACCCTTCAATGATCCCCCCCTACACCCCCTACATCAAAAAAAAAGGAAAAAAATGAAAGAAGACAACATAAAAAAAGTGCTGCTCCTTGGTTCGGGAGCATTAAAAATAGGTGAAGCCGGCGAGTTTGACTACTCAGGCTCACAGGCATTGAAGGCACTGCGCGAGGAAGGTATCGAGACCGTGCTTATCAATCCCAACATCGCCACCGTGCAAACATCCGAGGGAGTGGCTGACCAGATATACTTCCTCCCCGTGCAGCCATACTTCGTGGAGCGTGTCATCCAGAAGGAACGTCCCGACGGAATACTGCTCGCTTTCGGTGGACAAACCGCTCTCAACTGCGGTGTCGAGCTTTACCGCTCGGGCATACTTGAGAAATATGGTGTGCAAGTGCTCGGTACTCCCGTGCAGGCTATCATGGACACTGAAGACCGCGAACTCTTTGTCTCCAAACTCAACGAGATTGACGTGAAGACCATCAAGAGCGAGGCTTGCGAAACCATTGAGGAGGCCAGGCGTGCCGCCGCTGAGCTGGGATATCCTGTAATCCTGCGCGCCGCATACGCTCTCGGCGGACTTGGTTCGGGATTCTGTGACAATGAGGAGGAACTGAATAAACTCGCAGAAAAAGCTTTCTCTTTCTCGCCACAGGTACTCGTGGAAAAGAGCCTTAAGGGTTGGAAGGAGATTGAGTATGAGGTGGTGCGCGACAAGTATGACAACTGCATCACTGTCTGCAATATGGAGAACTTCGACCCGCTCGGAATACATACAGGAGAGAGTATCGTAATCGCTCCATCGCAGACTCTCACCAACAGCGAGTATCACAAGCTCCGCGCATTGTCAATCAAGATTGTGAGACATATCGGTATAGTGGGAGAGTGCAACGTGCAGTATGCCTTTGACCCACAGAGCGAGGACTACCGTGTTATCGAGGTAAACGCACGCTTGAGCCGTTCGTCCGCATTGGCCTCAAAGGCAACGGGTTATCCGCTTGCCTTCGTGGCTGCCAAACTCGGTATGGGATATGGACTCTTCGAGTTGAAGAACTCTGTCACCAAGACAACATCGGCTTTCTTTGAGCCTGCTCTCGACTATGTGGTCTGCAAGATTCCAAGATGGGACCTTTCCAAGTTCCGTGGTGTTGACAAGGAGCTTGGCTCGTCGATGAAGTCGGTGGGTGAGGTTATGGCAATAGGACGTAACTTCGAGGAGGCTATTCAGAAGGGACTCCGCATGATTGGGCAAGGTATGCACGGTTTTGTGGAGAACAAGGAACTGCAGATACCGGACATCGACGCAGCTCTTCGCGAGCCTACCGACAAGCGCGTGTTCATTATTTCGAAGGCGATGCACGCAGGTTACACCATCGACCAGATACACGAACTCACCAAGATTGACAAGTGGTTCCTTGAGAAGCTACAGCATATCATTGACATCGACGAGAGGCTGAAGGCCGTAGGTAATGTCAACAACCTAAGAAAGGACTTGCTGCGCGAGGCAAAGACCTACGGATTCACCGATTTCCAGATTGCACGTGCCGTTGGTCTGGAGACCGAACTGCACAGTATGAGCAAGGCGGGTCTTGTGATACGAACACTGCGCAAGAATTACGGTATTCTGCCGGTGGTAAAGCAGATTGACACCCTTGCAGCCGAATATCCGGCACAGACCAACTATCTCTACGTGACATACGCAGGTGTGGCGAGTGACATAAACTTCGAGAACGACAAGAAGTCTATCATTGTGCTTGGTTCGGGTGCATACCGCATCGGTTCGTCTGTGGAGTTCGACTGGTGTGGAGTCCAGGCTCTTAACACTATCCGCAAAGAGGGCTACCGTTCGGTTATGATTAACTATAACCCCGAGACAGTATCCACAGACTATGACATGTGCGACCGCCTGTATTTCGACGAGCTTACATTCGAGCGCGTCATGGATATCATCGAACTGGAGAATCCGTCGGGTGTCATCGTCAGCACCGGCGGTCAGATTCCCAACAACCTCGCCATGCGCCTTGACGAGCAGCATGTGCCTATCCTCGGCACTTCAGCCAAGGATATCGACAATGCCGAGGACCGTGCAAAGTTCTCGTCAATGCTCTCACGCAACGGTATCGACCAGCCGGCATGGAGTGCCCTGACATCCATGGACGACATCAACAAGTTTATTGACGAGGTGGGATTCCCCGTTCTCGTCCGTCCGTCATACGTGCTCTCAGGTGCTGCCATGAACGTATGCTCAAATCAGGAGGAGCTTGAGAAGTTCCTTAAACTGGCTGCCAACGTGAGTGAGGATCACCCCGTGGTGGTAAGCCAGTTCATCGAGCATGCCAAGGAGGTGGAGATGGACGCAGTGGCACGCAACGGCGAGATTATCGCTTACGCCATTTCGGAACATATCGAGTTTGCCGGTGTACACTCCGGTGACGCCACCATCCAGTTCCCGCCGCAGAAACTCTATTGCGAGACCGTGCGCCGAATCAAGCGCGTGAGCAAGAAGATAGCAGAGGAACTGCATATCAGCGGACCGTTTAACATACAGTTCCTTGCCCGCGAAAACGACATCAAGGTTATTGAGTGTAATCTCCGTGCATCACGTTCATTCCCCTTCGTCAGCAAGGTATTGAAGATTAACCTCATTGAACTTGCAACCAAGGTGATGCTCGGATTGCCTGTCGAGAAGCCTCACAAGAACCTGTTCGACCTTGACTATGTCGGCATTAAGGCAAGCCAGTTCTCATTCAACCGCCTGCAGAAGGCCGACCCTGTGCTTGGTGTGGATATGGCGTCAACGGGTGAGGTGGGATGTCTTGGTGACAATACAAGCACCGCACTTCTCAAGGCAATGCTTTCGGTAGGTCACCGCATTCCTGAGAAGACTATCCTTCTGTCAACAGGTAGTGCCAAGCAGAAAGCCGGTATGCTTGATGCAGCCAAGACGCTTGTTGACCATGGATATAAACTGTATGCCACTGGCGGCACGTCACGCTATCTCACTGAAAACGGTATTGCCAATGAACTTGTCTATTGGCCTTCGGAGGATGGACAGCCACAGGCTCTTGACATGCTTCACAACCATGAGATTGACATGGTGGTGAACATACCGAAGAACCTCACTGCCGGTGAGCTTACCAATGGTTACAAGATTCGTCGTGCTGCCATCGACCTCAACGTGCCTCTCATCACCAACAGTCGTCTTGCATCGGCATTCATCCATGCCTTCTGCAACGTCAAACTTGATGATATCGGCATCAAGAGTTGGGCTGAATACAAATAGCAAGAGATAAATCGCGGCGAAATGCCGCGATTTTTTTTAGATAAAAAACGTTATTTACGCAGGTGCGGATGGGTAAAAATATATAATAAATTGCAGAATTATGCATATTTATTTGGTTATGTCGCATATTATTTGTACTTTTGTGGCGAAAAAAGCTTAAACGTATGACAAACCAAAAATCCAGGGAAGTAATATATTTCAAGATTCCCATGTTTATCGTGGATCTCAGTGTACACTTCATAGTGTTGTTTTCTTTGGTGAAAACAATGCCGGCACCCTATTTTAACGGGTTGCTCAATGGTGATGATTTGTCATCGTCGGTTTATAGTCTGCTTGCAATATCATTCAGCGTGGCCATTGGCGTGAATGGACTAAAGCTACATGAGAGGCGTATCAAGCTAAGGGCGGTGATATTGAGAGCACTAAGCCAGACTTTATTGACATACGCCATATTCATTGTTCTTTTGGTTTTAGTGCTCAAGGCATCACCAAGAATGATGATTTTGTGCCAATTGGGAATAGCCCTTCCGCTGATATCGATATTACACTATTGCGCAAACAAAGTAGTGAGACTGCTCAGACATCTCGGTCACAATATTCGTAATGTGGTGATTGTGGGTGCTGACGACGTGTCCTTTGAATTGTATAATGAGCTAATGCTTGGACAGGTTTTCAAGGGATATAAGGTTGAGGGTTTTTTCAGTTCCAAGAAGGACGTCAAGGTTCCCGATGGTTTCAAGCTTTTAGGCAAGGTGGATGATTTTTTTGACTGGATTAACTACAAGCATCCAGACGAGATTTATTGTTCGTTACCTCCCGCGCTGTGTAAGGAGACAGTAGATAGGATCATACATATATGCAATGAAAGGTTTATTGAGTTTTATTTTGTACCGACATTCGAGGGATATCCCAAACGCCAGATTGTGGTAAGGAACATTGGCGATGTAAAGTTCATTAAACTCAGGGAAGAACCGATGCACTCTCCATGGGCAAAATTTGTGAAACGACTGTTTGACATCATAGTCAGCGGTTTGTTCCTCTGTTTAATATATCCGTTTGTTGTGCTATTCGTGTGGCTTGGAAATAAGGTCACGGGTAACGTGGGACCGTTATATTTCAGACAGGCAAGGACTGGATATAACGGCAAACGGTTTTATATCTACAAGTTCCGCTCGATGAAGGTGAATGAAGAATCCGGCAAGCTTCAGGCTACCAAAGATGACCCGAGGAAGACTCCTTTTGGAAGTTTCCTGCGAAAGACCAGTATTGATGAATTGCCGCAGTTTATCAATGTATTCATCAGTGACATGAGCATCATCGGTCCAAGACCACACATGGAATATCATACGGAATTGTACAGTAAGCTTATTGGCGACTATATGGTACGTCATCTCGTAAAGCCTGGTATAACAGGGTGGGCGCAAATCAACGGATGCCGTGGCGAGACAAAGACAGTGGAAGAGATGGCCGCCCGTGTGGAGCATGACATCTGGTATATTGAAAACTGGAGCATGCTCTTGGACGTTGAGATTTTCTTCAGGACAATATGGCAGGTCTTGCCAGGGCGAGACAAACAAGCCTATTAAAGATTCAAGTTTCTGTTTGAGCCTTTCCTGTGTGAGCCTTTCTTTCCTTTTCCTTTTCCTTTTCCTTTGTGAGGTCCCTTGCGTCGTGGTTTGGACACCACGTATTCGGGTGCTTCGCCCAACTCTTCAGGCAATGGAATCTTTGTCACTTCCTTTTCAAGGAAATGCTCAATTTGTGTGAATCGGCGGATGTCATCCGGATTAATCAGTGTGATGGCTTCGCCGTCTCTTTCAGCCCTTGCCGTTCGGCCAATGCGGTGAACATAGTCCTCGGCATCATGGGGTACGTCGTAGTTGATGACAATACGTATGTCGTCGATGTCTATTCCTCGTGACACAATGTCGGTGGCAACAAGCACATCCTTCTTTCCGCTCTTGAAAAGATACATCACCTCGTCGCGCTCCTGCTGGGTGAGGTCGCTGTGCATGGAACAGCTGTTGACCTTTAACTTATGTAGTTCACGGTCAATCTCCTTCACTCTCTCCTTCTTGCCTGAGAAAATGATTATGCGCTTGTGCTCCTTTGTAGAGAAGATATGGCGAAGGATGGGCAATTTCTGGGCATCATAGCACACGTAAGCTGACTGTTGGATTTTCTCAGCGGGTTTGCTCACGGCAATCTTCACTTCAACAGGATTATAAAGGATGTTGCGTGCCAATGCCTGTATCTTGTCGGGCATGGTGGCCGAGAACATGATGGTCTGGCGGTTTGCCGGCAATCCCTTGACTATGGTCATGATGTCATCATAGAAACCCATATCGAGCATGCGGTCTGCCTCGTCGAGCACGAAGAAGCTGACACGGCTAAGATCCACATTGCCCATCTTGATGTGGCTGAGCAGGCGTCCCGGTGTGGCAATGACCACATCGGCACCCATGCGCAGGCTGCGCATCTCCTGGTCGTAGCGTGTTCCGTCGTTGCCTCCATACACTGCCACACTGCTTATGCCGTCGAGATAATAGCCGAAGCCCTGCATGGCCTGGTCAATCTGTTGTGCCAACTCGCGTGTGGGTGACATGATGATGCAGTTGATGGCATCGTCGGGATAGTCGTCCTCGTCGAGCATACTGAGTATGGGCAGCAGATAAGCGGCGGTCTTACCCGTGCCTGTCTGTGCCACACCCATCACATCGTGATAGTTAAGTATTTCAGGAATACATTTCTCCTGAATTGGTGTACATTCCTCGAAGCGCATGTCATAAAGCGCATCAAGGATATTATCATTCAAATATGTTTCTTCAAATCTCATACCTTATTGACTTCGTCGATGGCTGGCTGCACCTCGGGATAGCTCAAGCAAGCTTGGCTCTCCTCTCGGTTTGCGCAGCCATTCTTCACTCTTCATTCTTCATTCTTCACTTAAAACACTTAAATCAGTTCGGCGCCTTCCTGTAGCATAGGTAAGCTATGCCTACGTATAGGATATTCGGTATCCATGCTGCAAGCATAGGCGGGGTGTTTGCATTGATGGCAAAGGTGGCACAAACGGTCTGGAGCAATATATAAGAGAAACTGAGAGCCAATCCCATTCCGAGATACACTCCCATACCGCCCTTGCGCTTGCGTGAACTGAGGCTCACGCCGATGATGGTCAGGATGAACGAGGCAAAGCAGCTGGCTATGCGCTTGTGATACTCCACCTCATATTGCACCACGTTGCTCGAACCGCGTTCCTGCTGTTTGGATATGTAGCGAAGCAGTTCCGGACTGGTGAACGTCTCCTGTTGTCCCTTGCTGAACACAAGGTCCATCGGCTCCATCATTATCACTGTGTCCTTCTCCATTCCCGACGTAATTTTCTCGCGCATGCCCCTCAGGTCGCGGGTTTTGTAGTTCACCATCTTCCAGTGATAGCGCGAGTCGCTGATGGTGTCGTATTTCACCACGTTTGCCGTGGTGTGCAGCACCAGTTTCTTGTTCTCGAACTTGTCGAGAGAGAAACCGTAGCCGGTCTTTGTCCTGTCGTCATATTGGGATATGTAGGCTATGACTCCCTTGCCCACCTGGAGCTGGACGTTCTGCGCTGAAGTCACCTTCTTGTTGTTCTTGTAGAGCGACTCGAAGTCGTGGCGCACAACAGTGCCCTTGGGTATGACATAAGAGCCAAGGTAGAAGTTGAGGGCGGAGATCAGTGCTGCCGAAATCATATATGGACGCAACAGGCGCTTGAAGCTCATTCCGCTTGCGAGCATGGCTATTATTTCCGAGTTGCCAGCCAGTTTTGACGTGAAGAAAATGACGGCGATAAATACGAAAAGCGGACTGAAGAGGTTGGCGAAATAAGGCACGAAGTTGGCATAGTAGTCGAACACGATGGCACGCAGCGGTGCATGGTAGGATGTGAACTTCGCCAGGTTCTCGTTGATGTCGAATACTATGGATATGGATATGATGAGCGCAATGGAATAGAAGTATGTGCCGATAAACTTTGCGATGATATACCGGTCCATACGCTTGATGAATTTCAGCTTATGCAGAAATTTCAACTTGCCTGAGATTTTCAGTCCTCTTAATTTCTCTTTCATATTCTACGTCCTAAGTTGTCGATGACGCTGCGTTTCCATTCCACGAAATCACCTTTTAAAATATGCTCGCGCGCGTCGGTGACGAGGCGCAGGTAGAAGGCAAGGTTGTGGATGCTCGCAATCTGAAGCGCAAGCAGTTCCTGGGCCTTGAACAGGTGATGGAGATATGCCTTGGTATATACGCGGTCGGTCTCGCATCCTGTCGGGTCGATGGGAGTGAAGTCATATTCCCACTTCTTGTTCTTCATGTTCATGGTGCCCCCGTAGGTGAAGAGCATGGCATTGCGGCCGTTGCGGGTGGGCATCACGCAGTCGAACATATCCACACCCCGCTCTATTGCCTCCAACAGGTTCTGGGGAGTGCCCACACCCATAAGATAACGCGGCTTGTCCTTGGGCAGGATCTCGTTTACCACCTCAATCATCTCATACATAATCTCAGTAGGCTCACCCACGGCAAGTCCGCCTATGGCATTGCCCTCCGCCCCCTTGTCAGCCACATGCTTGGCTGCCTCGCGGCGCAGGTCCTTGTACTGGCATCCCTGTACGATGGGGAATAGCGACTGGTGGTAGCCATACAGCGGCTCTGTCTCGTTGAATCGCTTGAAGCAGCGGTCGAGCCATCTCTGCGTGAGTCCGAGACTCTTCTTGGCATATTCATAGTCACTGTCTCCCGGGGGACATTCGTCGAGAGCCATCATGATGTCGGCACCTATGATGCGCTCCGTGTCCATCACGTTCTCGGGGGTGAAGATGTGTTTCGAGCCGTCGATATGCGAACGGAACTCGCAACCTTCCTCCCTCAGCTTGCGTATGCCCGTAAGTGAGAACACCTGGAAACCGCCTGAGTCGGTGAGTATGGGGCGGTCCCAACCGCCAAAAGCATGCAGACCGCCTGCCTTGTGCAGTATGTCAAGTCCCGGGCGCAGGTAAAGATGGTATGTATTGCCAAGTATTATCTGCGCCTTCACCTGCTGGCGGAGTTCAGAGAAGTGTACTCCCTTCACGCTGCCGCAGGTGCCTACGGGCATGAAGATGGGAGTGAGAATCTTACCGTGGTCGGTGGTTATCACTCCTGCGCGGGCATCGGATGCACAGTCTGTATGTTGTAATTCAAATGTCATTTTTTCTCTTCCTCTTCTTCTATTTCAAATGTGAGAGCATTGTCAACCTTCTCGTCGAGGAGTGCAAAGTTCCATACGTCCTGCACGTTCTCCACATAGTGGAAGGTCAGTCCCTTGCGATATACCTCTGGTATGTCCTCCACATCCTTCCTGTTGTCCTGACACATCATTATGTCGGTGATGCCCGCACGCTTGGCTGCGAGAATCTTTTCCTTGATGCCGCCTACGGGCAGCACCTTGCCGCGGAGGGTTATCTCGCCGGTCATTGCCGTGTTCTTGCGCACCTTGCGCTGGGTGAGGGCAGAGGCGAGGGATGTGGCTATGGTGATGCCTGCCGAGGGACCGTCCTTCGGAGTGGCTCCCTCAGGCACGTGGATATGGATGTTCCAGTGGTCGAAGATGCGGTAGTCGATGCCAAGGGACTTGTAGTGTGACTTTACATATTCGAGGGCGAGCACTGCACTCTCCTTCATCACGTCGCCGAGGTTGCCGGTGAGTGTGAGCTTGGAGCCCTTGCCCTTGCTCAGGCTTGTCTCGATGAAGAGAATCTCTCCTCCCACACTGGTCCATGCGAGTCCAGTGACCACTCCTGCATAGTTGTTGCCCTGGTAGATGTCGCGGTTGAAGGGTGCCTTGCCGAGCAGACACTCCACGTCGGCGGGCTTGATCCTTTCCACGGGCAGCTCATTGTTCTTGGCAAGTGAGAATGCCAGTTTGCGCAGAGCCTTGTTTATCTGCTTCTCCAACTGTCTCACTCCGCTTTCGCGCGTGTATTTCTCAATAATGTATTCAAGAGCCTGCTTGGTGAATGTAACACCTGTACCGGCAAGTCCCACGTTCTCCTTCTCCTTGGGAACGAAATGCCGCTTGGCTATCTCTATCTTCTCCTCGGTGATATATCCGCTCAGCTCTATCACCTCCATACGGTCGAGCAGGGGCTTGGGTATGGTGTTGAGTTCATTTGCCGTGGCTATGAACATCACCCTCGAAAGGTCGTAGTCGCAGTCGAGGTAGTTGTCGTGGAACGCCTTGTTCTGCTCAGGGTCGAGCACTTCGAGCAGGGCAGACGACGGGTCGCCGTTGTGGGTGTTCTGCGTCACCTTGTCAATCTCGTCGAGGATGAAGACGGGATTTGACGAGCCTGCTTTCTGCATACCCTTGATGATGCGTCCGGGCATGGCACCTATGTAAGTGCGACGATGTCCGCGTATCTCAGCCTCGTCATGCAGACCGCCGAGCGACACCCTCACATACTTTCGTTTCAGCGCGTCGGCTATGCTCTTTCCAAGCGAAGTCTTTCCAACGCCCGGAGGACCGTACAGACACAGGATTGGAGCCTGCGGGTTCTCCTTCAGGCTCAGTACGGCGATATATTCCAATATGCGCTCCTTGGCTTTCTCCATGGCATAGTGGTCGCGGTTGAGTATCTTCTCGGCTCTCTGGATATTGATGTCCTTCGGAGTGTATTCACCCCAGGGCAGGTCAACGAGTGTCTGCAGATAGGAGAGCTGCACGTTGTAGTCGGAACTTTGCGGGTTTATCTGGTCAAGTTTGTCGAGCTCGTCATAGAACAGCTCCTCTATTTCCTCAGGCCATTTCTTTTGTTCCGCCTTCACCAGCAGTTTCTGCTTCTCGGGGGATGAGTCCTGGTTGCCCATCTCAGCCTGCAGGTTCTTGATTTGCTGCTGAAGGAAATACTTGCGCTGCTGCTGGTTGAGCTCGTCGTGGGTCTTCTCGCGTATGTTGTTGCGGATGGCTATGAGCTGCAACTCGCGGTCATAGAACTTCAACAGCATAAAGAGACGCTCCTTCAGGTCGTTCTTGGAGAGCATCTCGAGCTTGTCCTTTATGGAAAAGGGGTTGTTGCAGGCCAAATAGTTGACGAGGGTGACGTCATCCTTCAATGTCTCAACTGCCATTGTGCTCTCGTCGGGAAGGTCGTCGTCGGACTTGATATATTTGAGTGCCACCTTCTTGAGGTCGGAGCAGGCTTGCTTGAATTCAATGTCGTCTTTATAGCTGGTCCTTTCAGGCTCCTTTTCGCATGAGCACCAGAGCACGTCCTGGACCCTTTCGCAACTGATTACGCTTAACTTGCTGAGAGCCTGCACGATGCAAGTCATAAATCCTCCGGGCATTTCAAGACACTTGATGACGCGGGCATACACGCCTTTCGACGCGATATCACCGCGCTCAGGTTCGTCAACGTCATTGAGTTGGCATATAACGCCGATTATTTCGCCGCTCTTCTCCGCTTTCTTGATATACTTGGAGGTGGTGGATTTTCCTGTAAGTATAGGCAGCATAACTCCCGGAAAGAGCACGAGGTTCTTTGTTGGAAGAACCGCCACTCTATTGGGTACTGGCATCTTGTTGATTATCTCGTTGATTTCACCACTTACTTCGGCTATCATCGAGAAAGACTTGTCATTCTTCATATACATTTTGTTAATACAAATTCCAAATTCGGGTGCAAAGTTACACAATTTCTATTGAATAGACAAATTATTGGGAGACAAAATCACTTAATGCCCCGCTGATTGAGTGCTTTTGTATATCTCGCGGCATTATTGAGGTGCTCCTGGTATGTCTTCGCAAAGTTGTGAGTGCCCGAGAAATCCTCCTTGGCGCACATGTACAGGTAGTCGTGGCGCACGTGGTTGAGCACTGCGTCGATGCCGGCGATGGAGGCTATCTTGATGGGACCGGGGGGCAGTCCTGTGTTCTTGTAAGTGTTGTATGGACTGTCGGTCTGGAGCAGCTTGTTGTAGATGCGGCGCAAGGCGAAATCCTTCAGGGCGAATTTCACTGTCGGGTCAGCCTGTAGCGGCATACCTGTCTTGAGGCGGTTATAGTACATTCCGGCTATCATGGGCTTCTCGCCGTTGTTGGCCGTTTCCTCGTCTATGATAGAAGCCATGGTCGCCACTTCCACGGGCGACATTCCCATGGACTTCGCCTTCTCCATGCGTCCGAAGTTCCAGAAGGTCTTGTGTTCCTTCTGCATTCTCTCCATGAACTTGTCGAGACTGACGTTCCAATAGATGTCGTAGGTGTTGGGAATGAAAAGGGCGGGTATGGTTGCCGTATTATATCCCCAACGCGCGCAATAAGCGGAATCAGTGAGATGTCGGGCCACTTCGGCACTGTCGAGCATCAGCTTGCGCGACAATGCCCCCGCAAGGCGGTCGATGGTGCGCACTTCGGGGATTGTGAGGTTGATTGACGACTGGAGTCCGTTCTTGAGATGACGGAATACTTTCAGTGCACCCTCGCCCGGGCGTATGGCATAGCGTCCGGTGCGTATGTTGCCGGCATATCCGCCATGGCGGCTGAGTGTCGATAGTGCCGACAACTGGAATGGCTTGGCTAAGGGCTGGATTTTTGTCATTACGGAATCCAGGTCGTCGTCCATGTCGATATATACATATTCAGTCTGTTCGGATTTCGACAGTGATGAGAACAGGCAATACCAGCTGCAACCGGCAATGAGGAGTGCCACGGCAACGGCACCCCACAGGTAAATCTTTGCGTTTATCCTTTTAATTTTTTTCATTTTTAATGCTTTATTTCTTAAAATCGCGGCAAAGTTACCGCTTTTTTGTGAATAAAGGAAATATTTCGGCATTTTTGTTTTGTATTTAATAATCTTTTTAATACCTTTGCAGTGAAAAGCTGCCATTGGCGGCTATGGTTTTATTAAAATAAGGACAAAATATGAAACTGAATTTCTCGGTCAACTATCGCACGGCATGGGGCGAAAGCGTTCATGTGGTCATCGGATATGTATGTTCCGACGGTGCGAGAAAAAGACAGGATATACCCATGAATACCCAGGACGGGGAAAACTGGAGCGTTGAGACAGCATTGGTCGAGTCACGCCATAAGGGCATCAGACAGTTTACGTATCATTACCAGATAGAGGCTCAGGACGGATATGTGTTGCGCCGTGAGTGGAATCTCGTTCCGCGCCTGTTGGCTTGCTCTGACGGCCACGACTACAGATTGGACGACCAGTGGAGGACCACTCCGCTTGTCAACCATCTGTTCTCATCTGCCTGGCTCACGGCTACAGGGAGGGACATTGACGAGGTTAAGCCTGTGCAACTGCCCACGTTCCGCCGCACTGCCGTGTTCCGCATCATTGCACCACAGTTGCCTAAGGGTAAGTCAGTGGCATTGTGTGGCAATCACCCTTCGGTCGGCTCATGGTCGCCATCCCGCTATCTGCCCATGGAATATGCGGGACAGTCGGTTTGGACAGTCGCTGTTAATGTGGAGGTTATGCTCGAACCGTTAAAGTATAAATACGTGGTTGTGGATGACACCACCCGCGCTCTTGAGGAATGGGAGGAAGGTGATGACCGCACGGCTGACTTCGACAGAATGCCCGACGGCGAGGTGCGTGTGCTTGACGGAGGACTATTGCGTAAGCGTGAGAAGATGTGGAAGGCGGCCGGTGTGGTAGTGCCTGTGTTTGCACTGCGCAGCGAAAAGTCGTGCGGAGTGGGGGACTTTGGCGACCTCAAGCTGCTTGTCGATTGGGCTGACGCCACAGGAATGAGAATGATACAGCTGCTGCCCGTCAACGACACCACCATGCAGCACAATTGGAATGATTCCTATCCTTATAATACCATATCGGTGAATGCCCTGCATCCACAGTATATAGACCTCGACGCTGTAGGGGCTTTGTCAAACGAAGGCTCAATGATGGACTACCAGAGACGGCGCTCGGAACTGAACAACCTCGCCTATACTGACTATGAGGCTGTGGAGAAGGTGAAGACGGAATATATGAGGCAAGTGTATGCCGACCGTGAGACTCAGATCAATGCCGACGAGGGTTTCGCCAAGTTCAAGAAGGAAAATGAGGACTGGCTGATGCCGTACGCTGCATTTTGCCTGCTGCGCGACAAGTATCATACAGCAAGGTTCACCGACTGGAAGGAGGACTCGGCTTACAATCGCAGAAAGGTGGAGACTATAGCAAAACAGCGCGAGGCTGACTTTATATGTTGGGTGCAGTATATGCTGCATCTGCAGTTGAAGGATGCCGCGGAATATGCCAAGAGCAAGCATATCACCTTTATGGCTGATATTCCCATCGGAATCAGTGCCGACAGTGTTGAGGCATGGAGTGAAGGTGAACTCTTCAATCTCGACATGCAGTCAGGCTCAATGCCCGACAAAGGCAACTCGCAAGGACAGAACTGGTGTTTCCCAACATACAACTGGGATGTCATGATGCGCGACGGATGCCGTTGGTGGCAAAAGAGACTCGAAAGGATGGAGCGGTATTTCGGTGCCGTGCGCATCGACCATGTGCTCGGGTTCTTCCGTATTTGGGAGATTCCGCGCTCACAGGTTGATGCATTGCTCGGACATTTCTCACCGTCGATGCCATTGTCTTCCAACGACATAAGTATGCGCGGACTCACCTTCCGTCATCAGTTTATGACCAAGCCGTTCATCAATTGGAAGGTTCTTACCAAGATATTCGGCATACATGCGGAATATGTGCGCAACACATTCTTGGTGGAAAAGGACTATGGAATGTATGAACTGCGTTCGGAGTTTGACACGCAGCGCAAGATCTTCAACACCTTCAACGGCAGAAACGACGAGAACAGCGTGTGGATTCGCGACGGACTATGCCGGTTGGTTGCCAACGTGCTTTTTGTTGAAGACCCTAAGTGGAAGGATATGTATCATCCACGTGTCAGGGCTTACAACGCACCGGTGTTCGAGGCATTGACATCTGAGGAGAGACAGGCCTTTATGGCAATCTATAACGACTATTTCTACGAGCGTCATAATGAGATGTGGGGAGCATTGGCTTACAGAAAACTTGCCACTGTGCTCGAACGCACCAAGATGCTTGTCACTGCCGAAGACCTCGGACTGCTGCCCGAGTGCGTACAGCCAACACTCGACGCTCTCCGCATACTTACACTGGAAGTGCAGACATTGCCAAAGCAACACGGAGTGGAGTTCTCGCATCTGGAAGCCAACCCCTACCTGAGTGTTGCCACAATATCCACGCACGACATGCCGCCCTTGAGACTATGGTGGCAGGAAAGGCCTGAGGCTGCCCAGCATTATTTCCGTGAGAGAATGCAGAAAGAGGGTAGGGCACCGCAGGCGCTCACAACAACCCTTGCCGAGGAGATCATCTCGCGACATGCCTATTCGCCGTCGATGCTTTGCATGATTTCCTTGCAGGACTGGCTCGCCATGGATGCCACATTGCGCAACCCCGACCCAAGGGCGGAGCGCATCAATATTCCGGGCGACTGCTACAACCGCTGGTCTTACCGTATGCATGTCACCATAGAACAGCTTATAGCGGACGAACCGCTGAACAAGAGGATCAGGACTATGGCGGAAAGAAGTCTGAGGTTGGGGAGTTAAGGAGTTAAGGGAGTTAACTCCCAATAATTAAGAAATTTGAATAATTATATTATGTACAAGAATTATATATTTGATTTGGACGGAACGTTGCTCGACACACTCGGCGACCTTGCGGCAAGTACCAACTATGCCCTGCGTCAGCATGGCATGGCAGAACATAGCATAGATGACGTGCGCACCTTTGTCGGCAACGGCGTGGGCAAACTTATTGAACGGGCAGTGCCCGGTGGATTGGAAAATCCCGAATACGAATCCGTTCTCGACACATTCCGCAAGCACTATATGCAACATTCTCTCGATACCACCAAGCCATATCCCGGAATAGAGGATATGCTCAGGAGATTGAGAAGTGAAGGTTGCCGCGTAGCTGTGGTGAGCAACAAGTTCTATGATGCCACCCGCGAATTGTGCCTCCATTTCTTTGCAGACACAGTGGAGGTGGCTATAGGCGAGCGCCATGACATCAGGCGCAAACCCGCCCCCGACACCGTGATTGAGGCCATGCGGCAGTTGGGTATCGACAGGAGTGAAACAGTGTATGTGGGCGACAGCGAAGTGGACGTCGCCACAGCCCGCAATACCGACATCCCGTGTATCAGTGTGCTTTGGGGATTCCGCGACAAGGAGTTTCTTACGGCACACGGTGCCACTACTTTCATATCCTCTCCCGACGATATTTTTCGACATTTATGCTAAATAATGCAAATTATTCCGTCAATCTTTGGATATTTGGATTTTTTGCCGTAATTTTGTGGCATTAAAATACTATAAATTAAGAAATGAATTATAAACAAATCATATTTTCAGCCTTATTGGTCTGCGCCACTTCCGGCTCCTATGCCCAGAAGATTACACTGGGAAACTGCACCACTTCAGACGGTGGGCAGTATAAGGGAGAGATTGTCTCGGGAAAGGCTAACGGCAAAGGAAAGGCTACATATAAAAACGGCAACTGGTATGAGGGCGAGTTCGTGAAGGGCAAGCGTCAGGGATATGGAACTTACGTCTTCAGCGACGGTGAGAAATACGTAGGCCAATGGTATCAGGACCACCAGCATGGCAAGGGTACTTATTACTTTGCCAACAATAACAAGTACGACGGACTGTGGTATCGTGACTATCAGCAGGGCACGGGCACTATGTACTATTATAATGGTGACAAGTATGAGGGTCAGTGGAAGCAGGACATCCGCAGCGGGCAGGGCGTTTATACCTTTGCCAGTGGCGCATACTACAAGGGTGCATGGCAGAATGACAAGAAAAACGGCCAGGGGCTTTTTGACTGGGGAGACGGTTCGAGATACGAGGGCAACTGGCTCGACAACCAGCGCTCCGGCAAGGGCACATTCTGGTATGCTGACGGTGATGTATATATAGGCCAATGGAAAAATGACATACAGAACGGAAGGGGAATTTACAAGTTCAAGAACGGTGATGTATATGAGGGTGACTATGTCTCGGGTGAACGCACCGGAAACGGTATATGCAAGTATGCCAACGGCGACAAGTACTCAGGCCAGTTCCGCGAGGGCGACAAGGATGGACAGGGCACACTCACATGGAAGAACGGTGACGTATATACTGGCGGTTGGAAGGCTGACAAACAGCACGGCCAGGGCAAGCTCGTAATGAAAAACGGCGATGTGTATGAAGGTCAGTGGAAAGGAGGCAAGCTCAACGGACAGTGCATCATACATTACGCCGACGGTTCAAAGTTCAAGGGAGACTTCAAGAATGACCTGCGCCACGGCAAGGCTATCGAGGAGGACAAGGACGGCAAACGCTTTGAGGGAAGCTATGTAGATAACAAGCGCGACGGCCGTTTCGTTGAGAAAGACCGCAATGGCAACATCACCGCCACCGGTTCGTATTCGGCAGGATGGCGAACGGTGGACAAGAAAAATTAAAAATTAAGAGTTATATTATATATTGACTAATTTATTTTTGGGTATGATAATAGATTCATTAGAAAAACTGAGTTACTATTCGCGACTCAATCCGTTATTTGACGATGTGTTGGCATTTATTGCCAACAATGACCTCGACCAACTTAGCGAGGGTAAGCATCCTATCAAGGGTGATGACTTGTTTGTCAATATCGCAGTGGCTAAGGGCAAAACCGCTGAGGAAGCCGTGCTCGAGACTCACGACGAGATGATTGACATCCAGATTCCTCTCTCATGCAGCGAAACGTACGGCTACACACCGAGAGCTGAACTGCCTGAAGGAGAGTATAATGCCCAAAAGGACATTACAAAACTCCCCGGAGTGGCTTCACAGCAGTATGTCACGTGTCATCCAGGAATGTTCGCCATCTTCTTCCCTCAGGACGGCCATGCTCCATGTATCTCAGAGGAAAAGGAAATACGTAAGGCGATATTTAAGGTTAGAAATTAGGAATTAGGAATTAGGATATGGCTGAGAAAAAGATTTGCAGGAGAAGGAAGACGGCTGATGCCGCCGCCGCTCCCAAGAAAAAGGCGCCCGCACATATCGGGCTGGTAAAGAACGACTCATGGCTCGAACCTTTTGAGGGTGCCATACGTGGACGCCATGACCACGCACAGTGGAAGCTGGAACAGTTGACCAAGAAAGGCAAAATCAAACTGTCTGACTTCGCAACAGGTCATCTCTACTTCGGTCTCCACAAGGCTGCAAGGGGATGGGTCTTCCGCGAGTGGGCACCTAATGCCACTGAAATCTATCTCATCGGTGATTTCAACAACTGGCAGGAAAACGAAAAATACAAGCTCAAGCGTATCGAGGGTACTGGCAACTGGGAACTGAAACTACCCACCAAGGCCATGAAGCACGGCGACCTTTACAAGATGAAGGTGAAGTGGAACGGCGGAGAGGGTGAGAGAATACCCGCATGGTGCCGCCGCGTGGTGCAGGATGACACCACCAAGATTTTCTCTGCACAGGTATGGGCTCCCGAGAAACCCTACGTGTTCAAGAAGAAGACATTCAAGCCCGACAAGAGTCCGCTGCTCATCTATGAGTGCCACGTGGGTATGGGACAGGATGCCGAGAAGGTGGGCACATACAAGGAGTTCACCGAGAACGTGCTGCCAAGGGTTATCGAGGACGGCTACAACTGCATACAGGTGATGGCCATCCAGGAGCATCCCTACTATGGTTCGTTCGGTTATCACGTAAGCTCGTTCTTCGCACCGTCAAGCCGCTTCGGAACACCCGAGGACCTGAAGGAACTCATCGACACTGCACACAAGAACGGCATTGCTGTCATCATGGATATCGTACATTCACATGCCGTGAAGAACGAGATCGAGGGATTGGGCAACCTCTGCGGCGACCCCAACCAGTTCTTCTATCCCGGCGACCGCCACGAGCATCCGGCTTGGGACAGCCTCTGCTTTGACTACGGCAAGGACGAGGTGATGCACTTCCTGCTCTCCAACTGCAAGTACTGGCTTGAGGAATACCACTTCGACGGATTCCGCTTCGACGGTGTCACCTCAATGCTATATTATAGCCACGGACTCGGCGAGGCTTTCTGCGGTTATCCCGACTACTTCAACGGACATCAGGACGACAATGCCATCTGCTATCTCACACTTGCCAACCTCCTCATCCACGAGGTTAACCCCAATGCCATCACCATCGCAGAGGAGGTGAGCGGAATGCCCGGACTGGCAGCCAAGTATGAGGACGGTGGCTACGGCTTCGACTACCGTATGGCGATGAACATCCCAGACTATTGGATCAAGACCATCAAGGAAGTGAAGGACGAGGACTGGAAGCCCAGCTCAATATTCTGGGAGGTGAAGAACCGCCGTCCCGACGAGAAGACCATCAGCTACTGCGAGAGCCACGACCAGGCACTCGTGGGCGACAAGACCATCATCTTCCGCCTGATTGACGCCGACATGTACTGGCACTTCAAGAAGGGCGACGAGAACTTTATGGTTCACCGCGGCATCGCGCTGCACAAGATGATTCGCCTCGTGACTGCCGGAGCCATCAATGGCGGCTATCTCAACTTCATGGGCAATGAGTTCGGACATCCCGAATGGATTGACTTCCCGCGCGAGGGCAACGGATGGAGCTACAAGTACGCTCGCCGCCAGTGGAACCTTGTGGATAACAAGGAACTCGACTACCACTATCTCGGCGACTTCGACAAGGCTATGCTCAAGGTGATTACCAGTCAGAAGAACTTCCAGAAGACTCCTGTGCAGGAGATATGGCACAACGACGGCGACCAGGTGCTGGCATTCAGCCGTGGCGACCTGATCTTCGTGTTCAACTTCAGTCCAGACCGTTCGTTCACCGACTACGGATTCCTCGTGCCCACAGGCTCTTACGATGTTGTGCTCAACACCGATGCCAAGGTGTTTGGAGGCAACGGACTGGCTGACGACTCAATCACCCACGTCACCAACTTCGACCCGCTTTATGTCAACGACCGCAAGGAGTGGCTCAAGCTCTACCTGCCCGCCCGCTCTGCTGTCGTACTGAAAAAGAATTGATACACAACTTTAAATGTTTTTAAGTAATAATCGTACAGAAGGTAGCACCACCGTCGTCAAGACGGTGTGTGCTATCGTCTTTTTCGTCTTTGTGTTCATCTACGTGTTCTGTTATCAGGATGACACGATAGCTTATTCCCAGCATGTTCTCAGTGGTGGGGTTACGGTTTATTCGCGACTCATTGGCGGCATAATCATCACCGTTGTACTCGGTTTGCTCTATTTCACGATGTCCAGGCTGATGAGCCGAAAGCCGGCGTGCATTCACGCTTTGGCTTGTTTCCCCTCGCTTTATCTCTTGGCGATGATCACCGATTTCCATCCTTCGCGCAGTCTGTCTCCTTGGGGGTGGTGGGCGATAGCCATGCCCGTGGTGATGGCTGTATGGAGGGCTTTGGTTTATTTCCTGGGCGAACTGCTGCGCTATCGTTGTGTAGAGGGACATCACAGCGAGGGATTCACAATGAAGACAGTGGGTTTCAACCTTCTTCTATTATGTATGATGATGTTAGGGGTGGGACTGCTGTCCAATGGCAATGACATCATGCATTACCGGTTGAGGATGGAGAGAATGTTGATGCACGGCGAACCGGGGGATGCTCTTGAAGTAGGGAAACTCTC
>JALFIX010000221.1 GCA_022775105.1 Prevotella sp.
TCGCAGGTCAGCGCATGAACAAGCTTGCCAAGGGCATCAATATCGTTAATGGCAAGAAGGTCATCAAATAATCTGAATTAAGAGATTTTATTGCATTTAATGAAGATATTTAAAATCTATACACTGCTCGCCGCCGCCATATTCATGGTGGCGGCTTGTGGCTCTGACGATGATGATATCCAGGGCGGTGGTAATAACCAAAAGGTTCTGAATGCCAATAAGAACTATGACGGTATGCAGCCTGAGGTGGCAAGACTGGAGTTCCCAAGGATCAAGGGCGGCAAAAGCATAGTTATCGTGCATAGTACTGATGATGCATACGGACTCAACTTCTGCACCGAATGGGACTATGAGAAGATGTCGCAACGTTGGTCGTGCTATCAGATGTACAAGGGATATACGGGTAATGCCGGACGATATGAGGGCAATCCGCAATATCCTTTTGACGAGGACCTGCAGGCCATCGAGGCAAAAACAGGACTCACAATGTATTGGGACCAGGACTATTTCAGAAGTTCGGGCTACGACCACGGACATATCTGTCCGTCTGCCGACCGCCAGTATTCCACCGCGGCAAACAAGCAGACCTTCTATCTCACCAACATGCAGCCACAGTATCCGCAGTTCAACCAGAAACTGTGGGCTAAGATGGAGGACAGAATGAGAAAATGGATTGCCAACTCGCCTGCCACCGACACAATGTACGTATGCAAGGGGGGCACAATAGACGACGAGGCGAATATCATCGAGCGTGTGAAGGACAAGCTGATAGTGCCGAAGTATTTCTATATGGCTATCCTTTACAAGAACGCCGAAGGATATAAGGCAATAGCCTTTTGGGCAGAGAACATCAATGTTGACCACTCGGGCGACGACCTCAGAGACTATGTGATGAGTATCGACCGACTGGAAGAGTTGACAGGCATAGACTTCTTCTGCAATCTCCCCGACGACATAGAAAACAAGGTGGAGGCTAACACCTATACCCAGAGCTGGACGTGGTAGAGTTTTTTGTGAAACACAGAGCCACGGAGTTACAGAGTTTTTTGTGAAACACGGAGTTACGGAGTTACATAGTTTTTTGTGAAACACGGAGTTGCGGAGTTTTAATACTTGTATGTTTGAGGATACGGGCTGAAAGCCCAAAAGCGCATAGCCCAGGGCAACGCCCTGGGTTTTGATGTTATTGTGTTAAATCGCCCTGAAAGGGCAAAAGCGTTATTCATTGCTGAAATTGCGCTTTTGCCCTTTCAGGGCGTTCGATACCCTCGTTATACAAACCCAGGGTGTCGCTTCGCTTTGCCCTGGGCTATGTGCTCGTTGCCCTTTCAGGGCGTTCATTTCAACCATTCAATCCACAAAGTATTTTCTACCGCAAGGCTTTGTGGCGACTTTTAAGTCGCTTGTTATCTTTGTATCTGAAGAAAAAACTTTGTTCCTTTGTGTCTTTGTGTTCAAATTCAAGGCTTATAGTTTAAATTCAACGAATACTTTATCCATAGTCCGACTTCGTTAATTTTACAAAAGAGTGACAAAAAACTATATTTCTTGTGAAAAACCTTTGCTAATTGGCTAAAATTGATTAATTTTGCGGTCAATTTTGAATATATATATATTTAGGTCTAATAATATTATGAAAAAAAGAATCCAAATGCTTTTGGCATGCCTGTTCCTGAGTATAGGAATGGTCATGGCACAAACAAAAGTGTCTGGTACCGTGATTTCCAGTGAGGACGGGGAACCGCTTATCGGTGCCTCCGTCAAAATCGTGGGTACAAACACGGGAACAGTCACAGACGTCAATGGACATTTCACACTTGAAGTCCAGAAATCTAATGCGATGTTGGAGTTCTCCTACATCGGTATGTTAACTACCAAGAAAAACGCGGCAGCCAACATGAAGGTTGTAATGGATCCCGACCAGCACAGCCTTGAGGAAGTGATGGTCGTGGCATTCGGTAAGGCCAAGAAGTCTGCCTTCACCGGTTCTGCCAAGGTTGTCAATTCCGAGAAGCTGGAGCAGTCGCAGGTGTCGGATGTCACCTCCGCACTTGCTGGTGCTGTTGCCGGCGTAACTCTTACTTCTTCCAATGGAGGTCCAGGTTCTTCACCCACAATCCGTGTGCGTGGATTCAGTTCGCTGAATGCGGGTCTTAATCCTCTTGTTATCGTGGATGGCGCTCCATACAGTGGAGACATCAACAACATCAACCCAAGCGATGTTGAGAGCATGACAGTGCTCAAGGACGCTGCTTCGTCTGCTCTTTACGGTGCCCGTGGTGCCAACGGTGTGATTATCATCACCACCAAGCAGGCCAAGAAAGGTCAGGATGCCATCATCACCTTCGATGCAAAGTGGGGTAGCAACAGCCGTGCCCTGCAACACTATGACGTGGTGACTAATCCTGCACAATACTACGAGATGCAGTATGAGGCACTGAAGAACAGCTATATAGCCAGCGGACAGTCAGCCTCACAGGCATGGGCAAGTGCCAACAGTGTGCTCACAGGCAGCTCCGACCAGGGTGGTCTTGGATATAACATTTGGAACATCCCCGAAGGTCAATATCTGATTGGTTCCGACGGCAGGCTTAACCCAAATGCCACTCTCGGCAATGTGGTGACATACAAGGGACAGCAGTATCTGCTCACTCCCGACGACTGGGAGGACGAAGGAACCCGCAACGGACTCCGTCAGGAATACAACCTCTCGTTCAACGGTTCAACCGATCGTTCAACGTTCTATGTCTCTCTCGGTTATCTCGACAACCAGGGTATTTCATATAACAGCGACTACAAGCGTCTCTCTGCCCGTATGCGTGCTGATTACCAGGTGAAGAAATGGGCAAAGGTGGGAGCCAACATGTCATTCGCAAGATATGACAGCAACTCACTGAGCGACAACGGTTCAACTTCTTCTACAGGTAATATCTGGGCGTTCACCTCGCAGATAGCACCCATCTATCCGCTATACCTGCGCAATGCCGACGGTTCAATCATGGTGGACGACAATGGCTACAGGATTTTCGACTACGGTAACGGAATGAACGCAGGTTGCGACCGTCCCTTTATGCCCGATGCCAACCCCCTGATGGAAGTGCTGCTCAACAAGCGCAATGCCGAGGGTAACGCCTATTCGCTCAACGGATTTGCCGACATCACTTTTATGGAGGGACTTACTTTTACTGTAAACGGAACATACAACCTCGACGAAAGCCGCAGTACGGGTGTATATAACAAATACTACGGACAGTTTGACTCCATGGGCGGATATATCATGAAGTCACATGCCCGTACAGTGAACTACAACCTCCAGCAGATTCTCAACTATACCACCACCATTGGCGAGATGCACAACCTCAATGTGATGGTGGGTCACGAATACTATGACAGCCGTGCATACGTGCTGTCTGCCACCAAGACAAACATCTTCTCTTCAACAAGCTCAGAACTCAACGAGGCAATCGTTGACGGAAAGAACGCCGGTTCATACAACCAGAGATACAACAACGAGGGTTATCTCGGAAGGGTGCAGTATGACTACGACGGACGTATCTTCGGTTCGGCATCGTTCCGCCGCGACGCTTCAAGCCGTTTCCATCCCGACCACCGTTGGGGCTCGTTCTGGTCAGTAGGTGGAGCGTGGATTCTCTCAAAGGAGAAATGGTTCAAGTCTTCATGGATTGACATGCTGAAGGTGAAGGCCTCTATCGGTTCGCAGGGTAACGACAACATTAACAACTTCCTGTATTCCGACATGTACAGCATCGTCAACTCCAACGACAAGGTGGGTATCTCGTTCGCATCCAAGGGTAACAAGGACATCACATGGGAGACCCAGACCAACTTCAACGCCGGTATCGAGTTTGACATCTTCAAGCGTCTCAGCGGTAGCATCGAGTACTATCGCCGCACCACCACCGACATGCTCATGGCATATACCACAGCTCCATCTATCGGATATACAGGATATTACGCCAACCTGGGCGACCTCTACAACTCTGGTCTTGAAATCGACCTGCAGCTCAATATCCTCAACCGCCGCAACCTGAGATGGGACTTCAACGTCAACCTCTCTACCATCAAGAACCGTATCTCAAAGCTTGACGACGAGCATAAGACCTCTTATTATTATACCACCGACGGCAAGAGAATCGACGGATATTCAAGCGGCAGCTTCTTCATTGCCGAGGGACAGTCGATTTATACCTGGAACATCAAGGACTATGCAGGTGTGAACCCCGAGACGGGTGAGTCGATGTGGTGGAAGAACACCTACCAGCTTGACGCTAACAACAACCTCGTGCTCGACGACAAAGGCTATCCCATTTGGACAGGTCGCGAGAAGACAACCTCGTATGCCGAGGCTGACTACTATATAACCGAGGAAAGCACAGTGCCAAAGTGGCAGGGTGGATTCGGAACAACTTTAAGGTTCTACGGTTTCGACCTTTCTGTCAACTGCACCTACCAGCTTGGCGGCAAGACCATCGACGCAAGCTATGCCTCGTTTATGTCAAGCCCATCAAGTTCACTTGGCGGACGTAATTTCCACAAGGACCTGCTTGATGCCTGGACACCAGAGAACACGGGTTCAAGCATCCCAAGATTCCAGTATGGCGACCTCTATTCTTCAGGCACGTCAACCCGCTTCCTCACATCGTCGAGCTATCTGAACATCAACAACATCAACTTCGGCTATACCTTCCCTACATCAATAGCCAAGAAACTGATGCTCAATAGCCTGAGAGTATATATGGCATGTGAGAATGTAGTGTATTTCTCTGCACGCAAGGGATTCGACCCGCGCCTCTCTTATAGTTCAGCATCCAATTCAACAACTTATTCTCCGATGAGAACAATCTCGGGAGGACTGACGGTGCAATTCTAATTTTTAAATGAAGAATGAAGAATGAAGAATGAAGAATGAGAAATTAGAAATTAGGAATTAAGAAATATGAAGATATTAAATAAAAACAAGATATACGGACTGTCTTTGGCGGCATCTATGCTACTTACCGTCACGGGATGTATTGAGGAAACCTCGCCCGCGGACGGTTCAGTTACCGAAGACCAGATTGTGGATGCCGGACTGGAGAGTGCAGTCAACGGTATTACCACGCAGATGACCCAAGGGTATCTCGTACATGGGTCTAATACCCACGAGAGCGACATGTCATATCCCATGTTTATGATTGCCTTCACCCAGATGATGGGCGACATGTATCCCGGAGGAAGCAACTCGGGATATGACTGGTTCAGGGCATACAACTGCATGAACGAGAATATGGGTACTACAGGCTATTATGCCTATCTGCCCTGGCGAACACTGTATATGTACGTGAAGTCTGCCAACGACGTCATCCGTGCCTACAAGGCTATGGAGAATCCTACAAAGACGGATGACAACTATGTTGCCATGGCCTATGCCTGCCGGGCGTTCGACTACTATATGCTGATGGTGACATATGAACCAAAGGCTAACATTTATACCGACTGTTCAAAGGTGCTCGGACTCACTGTGCCTATCGTCACAGAGGAGACCACCGAGAAGGAGTCAGCCAATAATCCGCGCGTCACCCACGATGAGATGATGGAGTTCATAATCTCCGACCTCGACAAGGCAGAGGAGATATTCAAGGCCACTGGTTACACTACAACTTCTCACACTGCTCCCGACCTCGCCGTCGTATATGGCTTGAAGGCAAAGGCTTATCTGTGGGACGAGAACTATGAAGAGGCATACAACTATGCCAACCTCGCCATCGAGACTGCCGAGAAGCAAGGAGCTGAGATGATGAGCAAGAGTGAGCTGACAAACGCAAACACCGCTTTTGCCATGGCTACAAGCGGATGGATGTGGTACGGTCACTATTCAGCCGAAAACCTTAACAACCTGAGCAACCTTGCGGGTATGCTTTCGGGTGAGGCTGAGTGGGGTTATTCCAACCTGACACAGCCTATCATAGACCGCTCACTGTATGACAAAATGGGAGTGAACGACTACCGCCGCAAGCAGTTCCTCGACCCCAACCGCAAGAAGGGTGACTACCAGACTGCACGCGATGAGGACTTCATTGCCAATGCTCCCGACTATCTCGCCCTGAAGTTCCGCTGTGCCAGTGGCGACACCAAGAATTACTCAGTGGGTGCTGCAACCGACGTGCCGTTCATGCGCCTCGAAGAGATGTATCTCATAAGGGCTGAGGCTGCGGGTATGAGTAAGAGTATATATGAAGGTATTGAATTGCTCAACAATTGGGTGAGGACATACCGCGATCCTGCATATAACAAGGTGGTTGACAATGAGAGAGACATGCAGTTGGCTGTGCTCGACCAGATGCGCATCGAGTTCTGGGGCGAGGGCAACGCCTTCCCCTCAGCCAAGCGCATACAGCCTGGAGTGATGCAGTACTACCAGGGCACCAACGCGCCCGCGAACATATATTATATTAACGCGCAAGGCATGAAACCCAATTGGAACTATGTCATCCCCAATGCCGAGGCACAGGTGAACAAGGCGGTGAAGGACCAGAACAATCCAGACCCCACTATGTGCATCGACGTGAGCACGGCTCAGATGGGTATATATGCTCCGGGTAATTATTAACCTATAAATATCAAGCAAGATGAAAACAACATACAAATCCATAACAATGGCGTTGACGGCACTGTTTGCCGTCATCGGTCTGGTTTCCTGTTCGTCTGATGACTATCAGATGGTGGGCAAGCCCGACAATGCACAGGTTTACTTCTCTTCGGATATGACAACTGAGTTCAATATCGACGAAGGGCAGAATAGTGTGGATGTGGAGGTGCGACGCGTAAAGACAGCGGGAGCACTCACCGTGAATATCGAGACTTCAGATGAGGCTGGCTTGTTCACCGTACCGTCGAGTGTATCGTTTGCCGACGGCGAGGACGTTGCCAAGCTCACAATCTCTTTCGACTTCAATTCGCTGAAGAATAACAAGGTTTATCCTATCTCGCTGAGACTGAAGGACGAGACAACTATCTACGGCAGCGACTCCACCACAGTCAAGATCATGTTCTCTCCTTGGACAGAATGGGAACCGTTTGGATGGAAATATCCAGATGGCATCACCACATTCGAGCAATGGGAGGCTGCTTTTGCCAAATATGGTGAAGGGGGATATATGGATACAAAGCTGATATGCAACGGCACTCTGCCTACATATACCTACAATGCTTTGGGCTTTGGCTCTTACTATCAGCCGGTGCACTATCGTGAGTCCCTCGACGACCGATCTCAGGCTCAGTTGCTCTTCAAGGGGTGGTATAATGAGTGTGACCTCGTTGTCAATTGGGACAGAAACACCAATATCTTCACTTGTGCCAAGACATGGACGGGAGATACCCATCCCACATACGGTCCAATATCTGTGATGGACTCATATTACTATTGGAAGGACGTTGCAGGACAGGATGTCACTTACGACTATTTCCCTCAGGGATATGACACCACAAAGGGACAGATTACCCTCAATATGGCTTATTTTGTGGCAGAGGGATGTATAGGTTACGGTCCCGAGGTGGTTCAGCTTCCGGGATATGTGATTGGTGATTACACGATTACCATCACCGACGTGGCTTCATACGCCAATGACAATGTATATGGACAGGTGTTCATGTTCGCATTGGGTGCGGATGTCGCAAAGGTTAAGTATGCCGTGTTCGACGGTTCATTGCAGGAGAAAGACGCCAATGTGGCTGCTCAGTCTATTGTATCTGGTGCAACAGCTTCCACCGAGACTTCCGAGGGAGGACATAAGGCTGTGTCCGTGCCGAGAGAGGGTAAATACACTCTTGTTGCCGTGGGATACGACTCCGAAGGCAATGCCACGGGATATTATTACCTTCAGTTCACATGCAAGGCTGCCGCCGCTGTCACATGGAAGGCCATCAACACTGGTAACTATTACTATGCACTCTTCTTCGGTACTGCCGAGGAGAACCAGGTGGATGAGGGCGTGACACTCTATGTGGCTAACGAAGACCCGACCAAGTTCAAGATTGCTCCGTGGGCATACAGCGACCGTGGATTCACATTCACCATGGACGGCGAAGGCAATATCGTGGTGGATGACCAGGCTACGGGATTCTATGACACTCAGTACGGTATGGTTTATGTAGGCGATGCCGCCAACTATCCTGAGCTTGGCATCACCGACAAGAGCTACTTCGACGACGGTGTGTATTGCTTCTCGCTCGTTTACTATGTATCAGATGGTTATATGGGAGATGCCATTGGTTATGAGGCATTCGAGGTGACAGGTCCTGCCAAGGAGGCTGCAGAGCGTGCCATGTCGGTGGCAAGGGCTAAGGCTGCCGCCGAGCGTGGACTCCAGCCCAAGGAGATAAAGAACGTCACCAAGTTCCCGACCTCCACGGTGAAGAACCACCTGTATAATATCAGATACAACTTTAATGGTTTTGTAACGCTTAAATAAGTCATCGTATTATGAAGAACAAGAATTTGATTATATCCTTTCTGGCTTTGTTTGCCGGAATGAACGTTTCTGCAGCGGAGAGATCCGCTGCAGAGATGCAGCAATTGGCGCTCCAGGCCCTGAAAACACAGAACGGTGCGTCTTCAGGCAACAGGGCGATGCAGATTACTGACGTGGAGTTAGTGAAGACGGACAACATTTATAACGTCTATTCCAATGGCAACTCGTCGTTTGTCATCGTCAGCCGTGACGACCGTTTCACTCCCGTGCTTGCCTGTGCCAAGGGTGATTTCAATTCAACCAATCACTCTCCCGCCTTCAACTGGTGGCTTTCAGCCACTGCCGCCGGTATGCAGGAGATGATTGACAACGGCGAGATGCCTGCCCCAAAGAAGGCTTCGTCTCTATCTGTCGTGGAGCCTCTCATGACAACTGAATGGGGTCAGGAGACCATGCCTTATTATGCCTACACTCCCGAGATAGGCAATACCAAGTGTGCCGCTGGTTGTGGTGCTGTCACCCTCTCCGAGCTTCTCAACTATCACAAATATCCAAGTTCGGTGGATTTCACAGGAACATACAGTGTGGACAACGGAAAGACATACCGCAGCGAGAGGGTCACTTCCACATATACTTGGAATCTCAAGGACCGCTACGGTCAGTATAGTAAGGACGGCTCAGACAAGTTAGATGGTTATGCCGCTTATTCTCCATCTCAGGGCAGGGCTGTGGCTACGCTGATGCGCGATTGTGGATATGCCGTTAACATGGTGTATAACTACTCCAGTTCTGCCTATACCCAGGACGTTCCACTCGCATTGGTCAACTGTTTCCAGTTCCCCGACGAGAGTGTGAAGCTGTTCTATGAGGATTTCTTCGTCAAGGAGGATTGGGACGCCATGATTCATGGCGAGCTTGAGAAGGGTTATCCCGTGTTGCTCTTTGGTAATGATGCCGCCACGGGTTACGGTCATATCTTCGTTGCCCATGGATGGGATGCCGAAGGCAAAGTGGCAATAGAGTGGGGATGGATTGGTGTTGACAACGGATATTACTCCATGGACTACCTGCGTGGCTCGAAGTATAACTTCAGCTACAACCTCGGTGTTGTCATTGCTCATCCTTACGCCTTGTCAACCGACAGGTTCGAGAGTTCATGGATTACCGACAAACCGTATTCCATCAAGTATAACCCCACGGCCAACTCCCTCTCTATCTCTATCCCCGGAGGATTGTATAACTTCGAGAAGGGCAAGTTTACGGGTCAGCTTGGACTTGTGCTTGAGAAGGAGGCTACGGGTGAAGTGGGATTTATCAACCTAACCGGTGGACAAATTCTTGAGTTTGAGTTTGGTACGGGATTGAGTGCCACTTCAACTACATTGACTAATTGCAGTTTTGACCCCAACACTGTATATTATGTCTATCTCGCCTCAAAGGACAACCGCGATATTGAGTGGCAGCCCGTAAGGACAGTAGGAGGTGCGCAGTATTTCACCCTGCGTGTGGATGGCACAGGCAATGCAGTCTTTGACGATGACTATAAGTTCGCCACTGGCATAGAGGGCGTTAAGGCAGACAATGCCGATTCCAAGTCTTCCACCAAGATTTACTCTCTCGATGGCACCCAGGTTAATGGCAACACCAAGGGAATAAAGATTGTGAAAAACGAGAGGGCTACACGTAAGGTGTATTTCTGAAACGTGGCTAAAATACTGTAGTTTGAGGTAAGCGTCTCCACGATGACGTATTGCGTTGTCCAAATTAATTGTTTACCTTTGCCGCGTTTTTTAAAAGAGGTAACAATGAAAACAGCAGAAGAACGTTATGAGGAGACTTGGAACAGTTATCTTGAGCTTCTCAACAAG
>JALFIX010000224.1 GCA_022775105.1 Prevotella sp.
ATGAAGGGAAGCTATACTACATTCAGTCTTGACCCCGAAGCACCTGAAAATGCCTCTGTAGATCAATACTTTATCAGTAGGGATAAGTTCTGGTACAATAATGTGCCGGTTACGCTCGATGCATTCCGTGCATGGTTCGAAGCACCCAAGTCTTCAGTCCGGGCGAGCTACTTCTTAATCGATGAACCAGATGTGCCAACCGACATCAATGTAGTTGAGCGTGCAGATGGCAGAGTGGATGTGATTTATGATTTAAGTGGACGCAAGACATCCAAAGTTTTAAATGGAATTAGTATCATAAACAATAAAAAAGTTATAACGAAATGAAAAAGGAATATGTAACTCCTGAAATATCTGTCTATAAGACAGATCCAACATTGTTGCTTACTTATTCGCTTGAAGGCGGAGAACCAGGGGATGGGGATGTAATCCCGGAATAATCCCTTTGTTTTGACAATTAAAAGGGCAGGTGCAGAGACAATATTTCGGGTCTTGCGCCTGCCCTTGTCATGATTATCTAAGCCATCTTTGATATGTTAGTATTTATTATCAATAAATTACTATAACGGCATTTTGAACATTAGCAGCTAAGGTTTTCATGCCACCAGGTGACTTTAGAAAACTCCAAACTTTTTGAGAAAAAAGTGCAATATTATGTGCAAATACTACTGCATTCTTTATCCTCCGTTGATCCAATAATCATCCTCCTAGTCCCAATAGAAGGATGAACGAAGGATGAACGAAGGATGAACGAAGGTTGATCGAAGGATGATTGGGCAAGAATGTGACTGCTTTTTCAGTATGGGCACAGATTTATTGTAATGCTGTAATTGTAATGCTTTGCCCTGAAGACAATGCATGTGCAGTGTTAGTGCAGTGTTAGTGCAGTGTTGCGACAACACTGCACTACTCAAAACCCCGATAAACACAGAGCTTCCAGCACGATTAGTGCAGTGTGCAGTGTTTTTAATCGAATTCCACATTTCTGTTAAATTCCAAACAAATATATTCAATTTAGTCTCCACTGTAGACCAAATCTTACCAATATATTATTTCCGCACCAGTGGTACGGAAATCTCATGCCTATGCACAACAGTATGCTCTCTGCCTTCCCAAGAAAGAAGAGCTTCAGCAAAAGCTTAAGGAATGGATTAGCGAGTATGAAGAGAGTCACGACACATCAGACTCAAACGAATAACAATTATTCTCTGTCCATCCTATCCTGAAGTATTAATTATTTTTAAATTATCAGTCAATCATATCCCATTTCCATACATTTTTATTACCTTTGCAATGTCTAAGCCTTGCCTCTGCTCACAAGTGGGCAGAGGCGGGCAAGACACTGATGCACCGAGTCTTCGGGTGTCAAATACCTAAGTAAAATGAACACAATGCCAGATGTGGACATTAGGCGAGGCAAAGAGCCTCAACGCTTTGGCTTTACCGCCACTGCCATCCCCGAAGCCAATGGCTCACAAACAGGGGTGTCGGTAGAGAATGCCCAATCGGAAACCAAGCAATGGTATGTCCTGAGAGTGTCATACGGCAGAGCAGAAAAAGCCAATGAACTCCTGACTGCCAAAGGAATAGAGACACACCTTCCTCTTCATACAGTATATAAAGAGGTGAATGGGAAACGCAAAAAGCAACGTATTCCAATGCTCCCCAATTTCCTTTTTGTCAACACAACGCTCTCTGTATTAGAATCACTCCTAAAGTCATCCCCCGACCTCAGTTTCATCTCCTTCTACTACGATCACTTCAATAAGAAATCTGATCATAAAATAGGATGGTACTTGACTTTACCTGCTCCAAAGAATATAATTCTTTGTCCGTCATTATCCCATTTATGGCATTCATAATATGCTCCAAACGCCCTTTGTCCTTAATTTTTTCTCTCATAAACCAATAATTTATCCCGGTTAACAGACCAATCATCATTCCTGTTATACGCATCAAAGAAATACGTTCATTCATACGGTCGTATTCCACAAGAATGTCAATGTCACTGTTGATTGTTTCCTCTCCTCTCAATTAACATAAAAAATAGGCGGTATTTTGAATGAAAATCGCCTGTTTTAATCAAAAAATGAATGTTTTTTTGGCAAAAAAGGGCTTCTACTGCCACCTTTGTCACCCTACTGCCACCTCTACTGCTACCACTTAATATGTTGAATATAAGATTGTTAACCCCAAAGGTGGCAGTAGTGGCAGTAAAAATCACAAAATGTTTAGTATAAGAGCTATTTAACAACGCCATTCTTTATGACCTAAGAACTGGGTATCCACTTGCAGAGTGAACAGGGTATCCACTTGACAACTGAATAGGGCATTCACTTGACAACTGAATGGGGCAATCAGTTTTTAACTGAACACTCAAATATGTGAATACCACTTTATCAGTGGGTAAAACACTTAAAAAAAGTTATTTATTTTGTCAGAACAAAAAAAAGTACTAACTTTGCACGCTATAAAATGCAGGTGGCCGGGAAGGTGCCTGTAAATTAATAATATAAGTGGAATAAATAACATAGAAATATAAGAACAATTATGGCAAAGAAATTCGCCGAACACAATGGCTTGAATTTGACTCAAGTGAATAAAGAGATACTTGAGCAGTGGAATGCTAATGACGTGTTCCACAAGACTATAGATGAACGTGAAGGTTGTCCGCAATTCGTATTCTTCGAGGGACCTCCCTCGGCTAACGGACATCCGGGAATTCACCATGTGCTTGCTCGCGCCATAAAGGACACATTCAACAGATACAAGACCATGAAGGGATTCCAAGTTCACCGCAAGGCGGGATGGGACACCCATGGACTGCCTGTGGAACTTGGTGTGGAGAAGGAGTTGGGTATCACCAAGGCCGACATCGACAACCACGACTCTGAGAAGTACATATCTGTTGAGGACTACAACCGCAAGTGCCGTGAGAATGTGATGATGTTTACTGCCGAGTGGCGGAAGCTCACCGAGGAAATGGGTTATTTTGTTGACCTCGACCATCCATATATCACATACGACAACAAGTATATCGAGACCTTGTGGTGGCTGCTTCGCCAGCTCTACGACAAGGGACTGCTCTATAAGGGCTATACCATCCAGCCTTATTCTCCGGGTGCGGGTACGGGTTTGTCTTCCCACGAGCTTAACCAGCCGGGATGCTACCGCGACGTGAAGGACACCACCTGCACTGCTCTCTTCGAGATTACCAATCCCGACGCCAAATGGACAAACTGGGGCAAGGCTTACTTTGCTGCATGGACAACCACACCGTGGACACTGCCTTCGAACACCGCACTCTGCGTAGGACCAAATATTAAATATGTGGCAGTGGAGACTTATAATCCATATAACGACGAGAAGATGACAGTCATTATGGCTGAGTCACGACTCGACGCTTATCTGAAGCCCGAGGGCAAGGATGCCGACATGGATGCCTATAAGCATGGCGACAAGGTGGTACCATATCGTGTTGTGGCTGAGTATGTTGGCAAGGATTTGGTAGGGTATAAGTACAAGCAGCTCATGCCATGGGTGAAGCCCTGTCTGAAACTTGGTGACCTCGCTCCAGAATATGCTACGACTTATGCCGCAGAGCATCCCGAAAAGGTGTTCGCCTCGGAGAACGGCAAGGACAAGTTCATAGAGATGGAGGAGTGTGCATTCCGCGTAATCCCCGGCGACTATGTGACGACAGACGACGGTACGGGTATTGTGCATATCGCCCCAACATTCGGTGCCGACGACGCCAAGGTGGCTAAGGACGCACATATCCCATCGCTTTTCCTTATAAATAAGAAAGGTGAAACCCGCCCGATGGTTGACCTTGAGGGTAAGTACTATGTGGAGGCCGAACTTGACAACAACTTCATTGCAGCCTGTGTTGACAGTGCCGCATACGGACATCACGCCGGTGACTACGTGAAGAACGCATACAAGCCCGAATTCAATATCAACGGAAAGTATGACGAGAAGGCTGCCGCCAAGGCAGAGGACCTAAACATCGTCATCTGTATGGAGATGAAGCAGGAGGGAACGGCATGGAAGATAGAGAAGCACGTGCACAACTATCCCCACTGCTGGCGTACCGACAAACCGGTGCTCTACTATCCGCTCGACTCATGGTTTATCCGCTCGACAGCCAAGAAGGAGAGGATGTTCGAACTCAACAAGACCATCAACTGGCAACCTGAGTCAACAGGTACAGGACGATTCGGCAACTGGCTTGAGAACCTCAACGACTGGAACCTCTCGCGCTCGCGCTACTGGGGAACTCCGCTCCCAATCTGGCGCAATGAGGACGGCGAGGAGAAGTGCATCGGCAGCATGCAGGAACTCTATGATGAGATAGAGAAGGCCGTAGTTGCCGGAGTTATGCAGAGCAACCCATTGAAGGACAACGGATTCGTTCCCGGTGACTATTCGCAGGAGAACTACGACAAGATTGACCTCCACCGCCCGTATGTTGACAATATCGTTCTCGTGAGCGAGAGCGGCAAGCCGATGAAGCGCGAGACAGACCTCAACGACGTATGGTTTGACTCAGGTTCTATGCCA
>JALFIX010000235.1 GCA_022775105.1 Prevotella sp.
ACTGATATACATCACACATCTTCATCCCGACCACATAGGCGGTCTGCTGAAGGAGGGGAAAGTTGTGTTCCCGAATGCCGAGGTATATGTCAAACACCTTCACATGTTCGAGGCAGGCGACACACTTGAAGGTGGTGTGAAGAGCATCGCTGCATACGGACATACCCCCGGACACACTGTATTCCAGAAGGACAGCATCCTCGTTATTGCCGACCTCATCCATGGTGCAGCTCTCCAACATCAAAAACACCAACGCCCTGAAAGAGGCATTTTCCCTCGGAGCTTCAATATAATACCAACATATAAGAATGTGTAAAAAATTCATTGGCACTATAAAGAAAAAAAATGGAAAATAAAGATAAGGTAGCCGTAGTGACAGGCGGTGCGCATGGCATCGGCAAATGTATCGCAGAGGAGTTCCGAAAGAGAGGGGCTTCTGTTGCGGTCATTGATGTGCGTGAGGGCGACCACTTCGTTGGGGATATCTCTAAGAAGGAGGTGCTGGAAGCTTTTGCAGATGAAGTAATTGGGAAGTATGGCAAGGTGGATTTCATCATCAACAATGCCATGCCTTTGATGAAGGGGTTGGATGAATGTTCGTGGGAGGAGTTTCAGTATGCCTTGGCAGTCGGGGTAACAGCTCCTTTCTATCTTGTCAAGCTACTCGCTCCGTATCTTGCCGAAGGAGCATCGATAGTCAACATCTCGTCCTCACGCGACCGCATGAGCCAGCCGCAGACAGAGAGCTACACGGCAGCCAAAGGAGGCATTGCCGCCCTCACCCATGCGCTCGCTGTTAGTTTGGCTGGGAAGGCAAGGGTCAACTCCATTTCCCCTGGATGGATTGACACTGACTATAAGGAATACGAGGGCGCAGATGCCGTACAGCAGCCGGCAGGACGTGTGGGCAATCCGATGGACATCGCCAACATGGTGCTGTATCTCTGTTCGGACAAGGCTGGATTCATCACAGGCGAGAACATCTGCATCGACGGCGGTATGACAAGACAGATGATTTACCATGGTGATTATGGTTGGACGTTGAGGTTATGAACATAATTCTTGGTTATCTCCTTGCCATAAACATAGCCACATTCTTCTTGTACGGCATTGACAAGTACAAGGCGAGGAAAGGAAGATGGCGTATATCGGAGGCTACACTGCTGCTGATGGCGGTCGTTGGCGGCAGCATAGGCGCATGGACAGGTATGCGGCTTTGGCATCACAAGACAAAGCACAAGAAGTTCAAGTATGGCATACCAATAATAATCATCTTGCAGGTTGCCTTGGCGGTTTATCTGATAACAAATATTGATTGAACATGAATAAAAGAGAATACGCACAAGCTAACAAAGAATGGCTTGTAAATAAAGCACAGGAAGAGGGAGTGAAACCGCTCCCCAAGGGTATATATTATAAGGTGTTGGCTGAGGGCAAGGCTGATGGAAAGCATCCAACGCCCCGAAGCATAGTTTCTGCACATTACACAGGACGTACCATCGACGGCAAGCAGTTTGACAGCAGCCGTGGAGGTGCACCTTTGGCAATTCGTCTGTGTGACCTTATCGAGGGATGGATCATCGCTATGCAGCAGATGTGTGTGGGCGATAAATGGGAGGTATATATCCCTGCTGAAATGGGTTATGGCAAGTTTTCGCAACCAGGCATACCAGGAGGTTCTACACTCATTTTCGAGATAGAACTGCTTGGTATTGCGTAAGAACAGATAACTTTCTGATTTGGTAATTATGACCGCCCCGAATATTGATTCATCGACAAGAGAAGAACGTTTGGATTATGTTCTGAATGAATGGAAATGCCTACACAACTGTGAGATATGCGGCAAATGCCATGTTCTGAAAGGCAGAAGCGAAGAGCAACTCTACGCCGACTATATAGACGGCAAGCGGGCGTATATGGATATAACACTGGAAATAAGAAACATGCTGGTATTGAGCAAGCATTATTAAATTCCCGTAAATATCACGCAATAATTATCCGTATATAGAGTATTTTTATTATCTTTGCCAATCAAAATCATGCATAAGAATATGAGAAGATTCAATACTGCGCGCACTTGCCGCCCGAATGAGCATTATATGGTCGATATCACAGAGCGTCTGGAAATCATCCGCAAGATGGTTGCCAAGGGGGAATATTTCTGTATCAATCGTGGCAGGCAGTATGGCAAAACTAACACTTTGGAGGCTATCAGTAACCGCCTCACTGACGAATATTGTATCTTACAAATCAGCTTTGAAGGTATTTCCGATTCCACATTTGCAGATGAGGAGAAACTCTATTCTATGTTTGTGTGGCTCTTGGTGCAACAATTTAAATGGGTATCCTTAGAAGGTCTTGACGAAGATACAGGAAATGAAATCAAATCGTTCTACGGTACACATAAAGAAAGATGCTCAGAGATGGAATTAGCTGATTTTATCAGTACAATTTGCCACCACAACAAGAAACCTTTGGTGCTTCTTATCGACGAGGTGGACCAAGCCGGAAACCACGTGTCTTTCACAAAATTCTTAGGTCTTCTTCGTGGAATGTACCTGAGAAGGAATGTCATTCCCACATTCCAGACCGTCATCCTTGCCGGCATTTACGACATCAAGAACCTCAAACTGAAGATGCGTTCTGAGGATCAGCACCAGTACAATAGTCCTTGGAATATTGCCGTTCCTTTCGATGTCGATATGAGCCTTTCGGCTGACGGCATAGCGGGAATGCTTGCAGAATACAAAGCCGACCATGGATTGGACTTTGACGAAAAGTCTGTGGCCCAGATGATTCGCGACTATACCTCTGGCTATCCGTTCCTCGTGAGCCGCATCTTTCAGATTATAGATGCAGAACAGTATTCGTGGGATAAGGAAGGTGTCCTACAAGCCGTAAATGCAATATTGATGGAGCGTAACACTCTCTTTGACAATATGATAAAGAAGTTGGACGACTATCCTGAACTCAAGCAAATATTAAAGGATATCCTTCTCTCAGGCAAAGACAGTTCTTATAATCCTGACGAGAAGTACATCCAAATAGCAGCCATGTTTAACTACATTGTAAATAAGAATGGTAAA
>JALFIX010000241.1 GCA_022775105.1 Prevotella sp.
GTGATGGGCATAGGAGGCAGTGCCACATGCGATGCCGGAGAGGGTATGCTGAAGGCTCTTCAAGACCTTGGACATTTGCATACGCAATGCCAGTTTGTCGTGGCTTGCGATGTAGGCAATCCGTTATATGGCGAACAGGGAGCGGCATACGTTTTCGCACCGCAAAAGGGAGCTACACCCGAACAGGTCGAGATTCTTGACCAAAGGCTTCGGGCATTTGCTCATAAAACAGAGGAAGCCGGCATTGCCACCGCCGACATGGCAAACCATCCTGGAGCTGGAGCGGCAGGAGGACTGGGCTATGCCTTCCTCTCCTACCTCAACGCCGAATTGCGATCAGGAATAGACATCATTCTGGACCTTGCCGTATTTGACGAGATGATAAAAGATGCCGACATAGTCATCACGGGAGAGGGCAAGTCTGACGCCCAGACCCTGATGGGCAAGGTGCCGCATGGCGTGCAAAAGCGTTGCCTTAGAAAAGGAGTGGAGGTATGGCTATTTTCGGGCGCAATAGATGACCCTGAGTCTGTACTGTCCCGACATTTCTCAAAGGTAAAGAGCATCAACGAGAACGACTCCCGCCCGCTTGCGCAACTCCTTTTGCCCGAAGTGGCAAAAGAGAATCTAAGGAATACAGTAAAAAGGACGATAACCATCAATAGTGACTTATGAAGAAAAATGGAAAAGACCCAATGGCATGGGAAGTGCTTGAGAGTGAGTACTTATACAAAAGACCGTGGTTGACAGCACGACGTGACCACGTAAAACTGCCAACAGGAGCGGAAATAAAGGATTTCTACGTGTTGGAATATCCCGAGTTCTGCAATGTGATAGCCATTACGAAGGAAGGGAAGTTCCTTATGGAGCGACAGTATCGTCATGCACAACATCTCACTGCGATAGAGATTCCCGCAGGATGTGTTGAGGAAGGCGAAGACCCAATGGAGGCAGCCAAGCGAGAGCTATATGAAGAAACTGGCTATGCAGGAGGGGAATGGTCGAAGCTGATGACGATAAGTCCCAACGCAGGAGCATGCACCAACTATAGCCACACCTATCTTGCCATGGGGGTGGAGAAGGTTTCGACGCAGCATCTTGAGGAATCAGAAGACATCAAGATTGTGCTCCTCGACCGTGAGGAGGTGATCCGTATGCTACGAAACGACGAGTTTCATCAGGCTATGATGGCAGCACCACTTTGGAAGTATTTTGCAAGCCATAATATCTAACGAATGAATAACAAACAAGTGATTATAACAACAATGAAAAAGTTATTTATGATTATCTCTGCTATATTGTGCAGCCTGTTGGGTTGCACTGCACAGCAACAGAAGTTCGAAAGCCTTGACACAGAGGCTTTTGAACAAGCAATATCAGACACGTCCGTAGTAAGGCTTGACGTGCGTTCGATTGACGAGTATTCAAGTGGACACATCACCAATGCCGTCAACATCGACGTGACGAAAGATGACTTCGAGGCACGAGCCATATCGCTTCTGCCCAAGGACAAAACCATTGCCGTTTACTGCCGTAGCGGCAGACGAAGCAAGAAGGCTGCGGGAATACTCGTCGAAAACGGATACAAAGTGATAGAACTCAACACAGGCATCACAGGATGGATAGATGCAGGTAAGGAAACAGTAAGATAAATGATGTGGCTACAATTGGGGAAAGAATCAGGACGGTTAAACATAAAAAATAGAATTTGCGATGAAACACTATATAATTCCTTTCGCCTTGCTGGCATTGATGACGGCATGCGGCGGCAACAACAATGGCAAAAGCCAAGAAAACGTAGAACAAAACAACAAGGTTATGACACTGAATATCGACAATTTCAAGTGGACACGACAACCCGAGAGTTGCGTCATCAAGGGTGACACAATCGAAGTAGTGACCAAACCGGGAACGGACTTGTGGCAACGTACATACTATCATTTCCGCAACGACAACGCCCCTGTGTTTCAGATGGAAACAGAAGAGAAGTTCTTCAGCTTCGTGGTAAAGACCGACTTTACCGAAAGCCACCATCGCTTCGACCAATGCGGCATTGTGATGTATCTCGACAGCGAAAACTGGCTGAAAGGCAGTGTTGAATATGAGAATGAGGAGTTTCAGCACTTGGGTAGCGTGGTCACCAACAACGGCTACTCAGATTGGGCAACCACTGCCATACCCGCCAATGTGAAGACGATGTGGTATCGCCTCTCGCGCCGTGAGGACGACTATTGCATAGAGTGCTCGCAGGACGGAGAACATTTCACCCAGATGCGCGTATGCCACATGCACCAAGGCGCAGGAAAGATTCGTTTCGGCATCTACGCCTGCTCTCCCGAGGATTCATCCTTCAAGGCCATCTTCACCGACATGAAGCTGACCGAATGTGCATGGAAGGCTCACGACGGGCAGCAGCCAGACTAACTGATCAACAGATGAGAAATGGCGATTGATATCATCACGCGTTTCTGCATCGGCATCCCGAAGTTCATACTAAAAGGTAACACTTCAAATCAAGTGAATTGATATTCATAACAAACAAATGATAACAATTGAACAACTGACAAATATCGTCCGTGACGCATCAAGACTGATGGTAAGCGACGGATTTGAGATAGAGCAGAAGGGAGGATGCGAGAATATCGTGACATCATCGGATGTTGCAGTGCAGAACTTCCTGTGCGAAAGATTCTTGGAAATAATGCCCGATTCAGGATTCCTGTGCGAGGAGAAGGACATCAACGACACCCGACACGAATACACCTGGATAATCGACCCTATCGACGGCACCGCCAACTATAGCCGCGGTATCGACCAATGTGCCATCTGCGTTGGACTGAAGCATGGAGATGACATGCAGATGGGAGTGGTGTATATCCCCCGCACCGACGAGCTGTTCCATGCCGAGAAAGGCAAGGGGGCATACCTCAACGGCAGGAGAATCCACGTCTCAGACCGCCCATTCGGCAATGCCGTGCTGTGTACCGCCCTACCCGTTTATCACAAGGAGTATGCCGAAGTATGCTCGAGGATAATCGTTGATGCCTTTGGCAAATGTAATGACATCCGCCGATTCGGTGCTTGCGCTCCCGAACTTTGCTATTTGGCAATGGGCAGGTGTGAATTGTATTTCGAATATCTGCTCAGTCCGTGGGACTATGCCGCCGCCTCGCTGATTGTCACCGAGGCGGGAGGCGTAATCACTTCCGCCGACGGAAGCAAGCTGCGCCTTACGGAACCGACGGGCGTGATTGCAGCTAATAGTATGGAGAACTACCGACAATTGCTTGACATAGTGTCGAACAGACAACAACAATGAATAGAACCATGATATTATGAGAAAGAAAAGCAGGGAGATGGATGCCACATGGGATCTTGAAGTAATGGACAAGGCACCGTGTATTACAGTCAGTATGACTGATGGCAACGGAATGCCTTATTCAGTCCCGTTGTCCTTGGCACGTACAGATGAGCAGACATTCTATCTTTGCCAATTATCTCTGCTATATTGTGTCGCTACGAGAAATAAAGTAAACTGAAGATTAAAAGGACTATAAACAGAAAACGCTTGTTTTCTTTTGTATTATGAAAAAAAACATTACCTTTGCGGCATATTTCATTATATAATAAAGGCGACATGATCATAGGAAGAAAAGAAGAACAACAGGAGCTGCTGAGGGCATGCAATTCGGAATACTCGGAATTTGTGGCGGTTACAGGCAGAAGACGTATCGGCAAGACGTTTCTCATAAGAGAGACGTTTGGATATAAGTTTGCATTCCAACATTCGGGATTGGCAAACCAGAACACTCGTGCCCAACTTAAGGAGTTCCGCCAGTCGCTGTTGAGAAGCGGAATGAAGAAATGCCGCGTTCCCGTAGATTGGTCAGATGCCTTTTTCCTGTTGTCACAACTGCTCGACCAGCAAGAGTCTGGCAAAAAAGTGGTGTTCATCGACGAACTTCCGTGGATGGATGCCCCACGTTCCAACTTCGTTTCAGCCATTGAGCATTTCTGGAATGGATATGCCTCGGCACGCAAGGACATCCTTCTGATTATTTGCGGTTCCGCCACATCGTGGATAATAAACAACGTGTTCAAGAACCACGGCGGTCTCCACAACCGTGTCACATATCGCATCAACCTTGCCCCATTCACCCTGCTTGAATGTGAGCAGTACGCCAAAAGCCGTTGTTTAGGCATTAACCGATACGGAATACTGGAGTGCTATATGGTCATGGGAGGGCAAGTTGCACTACGAATACAACGAGCTTTACGACTCGCTCTTCAAGAATCCGCAGCCCTACGTCAATGTAGTTGCAACACTTGGTACAAAGCGTGTGGGCATGACGCGCGAAGAGCTGATAAGCGAAGGCAACATCACAAACAACGGACTTCTTACAAGGGTGTTGGAAGACTTGGAAGCCTGTGGATTTATCCGAAAATACAACCGAGGTGGTGTCGCCACCCGCAGGGATGCTCTCTTCCAGCTTGTTGACAATTACACCTTATTCTATTATAAGTTCCTACACAATCTCAATGAAAACGAGGCGCATTATTGGTCACTTCACAATAATACGCCCATACGCAACACATAGGAAGGGCTTGCCTTCGAGCGTGTGTGCTTTGCACATGTCAACCAGATTAAGCAGGCATTGGGCATAGCAGGAGTTTCGTCACAGGTATATTCACTGCAAATCAGGAAACCTGGGGGCAACGTAGATGGGGCGCAAATAGATATGGTCATTGAACGTGCAGATAAGGTCGTCAACTTGTTCGAGATGAAATTTTCCACACATGAATACACTATCGACAAGGACATGGACGAGAACCTCCGTAACAAGTCAGCTCGCCTGGCGGAATCCAACAAGGCATGTATGGCAATACATCTTACTTTGATAACCCCCTTTGGTCTGAATGACAATATGTATCAGTTCAGTGTCCAGAATGTCATAACAATGGACGATTTATTCACTTAATACAAGTACCCAAAAAGTATATATAACATGAGGAAGATACTAACATTCGCCGTAGGACTGTTCATTATGACAGCTTGCGCACAGAAAAGCCAAAAGGCTATCTCGCAGAGTGAACCAACCACTATCACGTGGATTGAGGACAAGCCCGGGCCTACCCTACAGCCACAAAAGCTGTATCCCGAAGTACCCGATTCACTATGGGCTGCACTTGGACTTGAAAAGGGAGTGCCTTCGAGCATGAGTTGCCTGCTACTACAGACGGAAGGAAAAACAATACTGCTCGACGCAGGACTTGGTGCACCATTCAGTCAGCTTCTTCCTAAATTGAAGGAGAAGGGAGCAGCTCCAGAAGAATTGCAACTGATATACATCACACATCTTCATCCCGACCACATAGGCGGTCTGCTGAAGGAAGGGAAAGTAGTGTTCCCTAATGCCGAGGTGTATGTCAACCGTGTGGAAGCGGAGGCATGGCTCGCTATGGAGGGCGAGAGAAGCAAGTTGGCAAAGAGCGTTCTTGATGCCTATAAGACACATCTTCACCTGTTCGAGGCAGGCGACACGCTTGAAGGTGGCGTGAAGAGCATCGCTGCATACGGCCACACCCCTGGACACACTGTATTCCAAAAGGACAGTATTCTCATTATTGCCGACCTCATCCATGGTGCTGCTCTCCAGTTGGAGTATCCCGAATATTGCCCCACATACGACATGGACAAGGAAGCTGCCCGCGAATCACGACTCCGCATCCTGAAATATGCCCGCGAGAACAACCTCACGATGTACGGCATGCACCTGCCGAGTCCAGGGTATATTAAATAATGTTAATACTAAAGTACATGCTGGTATATAGCAAGCATTGTTAAATTCCCATAAACATCACTCAATAATTATCCGTATATAGAATATTTTTATTACCTTTGTCCCGTTGAAATCACCATAGTGTCGAACAGACAACAACAATAATATTATTAACAACAAAAAAAATCAAATCATTATGGACGCAAAAGAAAAAGTATTGGCAACAATGAAGGAGGCAGGCCAGCCTCTCAACGCAGGTAAGATTGCAGAACTGAGCGGTCTCGACCGCAAGGAAGTGGATGCCGCCATGAAGCAGTTGAAGGCAGAAGGCGCCATCGTCTCTCCCGTACGCTGCAAGTGGGCACCTGCTGAGTAAAAGTTTCCTTTTGGCGCCTGTTTTTCATCTTCACCCTCATAGCCTCTGTCGTCGGATTGAAGATGTTATAGTCGCCCGTAAGCTGCTCACACAAATAGATGGTTATACCGACCAACAGATTGTTACTATGACTAACATGACAAAGAAAATTATTGTAGCATTTGACTCGTTCAAGGGGTGCATCTCTGCAAGGGAGGCTTGCGAGGCTGCTGCGGAGGGAATACTCTCTGTACTTCCCAACGCCAACATCATCCAAATTCCGCTGAGTGACGGGGGCGAGGGACTGGTGGAATGTGTCAAAATATTGCTGCCAACCATTGACGTTTCATTGACTGTACATGGGCCTCTGATGGAGAAGGTCACTTGCTCTTATGCCATATCGCTCGACGGCAAGACGGCCTATATGGAAATGGATGCGGCAAGTGGACTTACACTCGTGCCGGAAGACAGGCGCAATCCCT
>JALFIX010000242.1 GCA_022775105.1 Prevotella sp.
AGTTGAGCTTCCTGACGGAACAACACTGACCAAGCAGGATGTCATCGGATATATCGACGACTGTGTTAACAACTCTGGCTACTCTCTCGTTGATGACTTCCGTAACCTTTGGGCTTACACAAACTCCAAGACCATCAACGATTATCCATACGCAGCCGGTAAGGGTCTGAAGTGGGTAGAGAACGACAATGGCATCAACCCAGAGGCTCTCTTCGCAATCAAGTTCAACAAGCAGGCCTCTTGGAACACCACTATCGGCTATTCTAATGGCTATGCACTTCACTTCGGTGTTCGTGGTGGTCAGGATGTTAAGAACACATTCCCGTTCGGTCAGGGATGGGGTGCTGGTCCTGTTGCTCCAAACCTCGTGAAGGATTGGCAGGTTGCTGAGCCTAACGACATCCGTCTGAAGGCTACAGTCTGCGACGTTAACGACACTCAGGAAATGCCGAACTACGGACGTGGCGGTTGGGCAGACTTCGTACAGGAGACAGACTATTACTCAAAGAAGTGGTCGCCTATCGCATGTAAGAACGACGGAACTATCCCAGGTTCTGACGGCAATCCCGCTCCTGAGTATGCATTCTGTTTCGAAACTTGTATGTATGGTATGACTGGTGGTCAGCAGGGTGGTTATGGTAACAACTTCCAGCTCGACAACATCCACGACCAGGTTCTTATCCGCTTCGCCGATGTTCTGCTTATGCAGTCGGAGTTGAAAGAAGACGTGACTGGTATCAACAAGGTGCGTGCTCGTGCCGGTCTTGACCCAATCGCTGCCTACTCTCTTAAGGCTCTCCAGGACGAGCGTCGTTGGGAGTTTGCTTGCGAGGGTATCCGTTGGAACGACATCCGTCGCTGGCACATTGCCTCTGTTGTACTCGACAAGCAGGAAGGTCAGGACATCTACTACTGCGGCTCACCTGCCAAGAACGAAGCAGCTAAGCACAACGGAGGCTACTCTGCACGTTACAAGGCAACTGCCGGATTCCAGAAGATGCCCGACACCCAGGTGGCTCTCGGTACAGTCGTACAGAACGAAGGCTGGACAGCAGCTGACTCAGAGTACGGCGGCTGGTAATCAAAGATGTATAATCATTAAATAAATTGGAAAAGCAATGAAAAAATCAATTATATTCATGATGGCTGCCGTGGGCTTGCTTACAGCCTGCGACCCCTCGAAGGACGACATCAGCATGCCAAGCAGCAGTCTGTCGGAGCAGCAGCTTTCTGACGGTTTCTCATTCAAACAGTATGATGAGACCTATACCCAGGAGAAGGCAGACGGTAACTATTTCACCTTCTTCACCTCTCCTTCACGCGTAGTCCGCATCTATCAGAAGGATGCTGATGGCGTAGAGAATGTACTCGTTTCAGGTGTTGCCAACGGCAAGTTCAAGATTGTGCCGAAGCGCGGTAATCCTAATGATCAGACATTCTATGTTGAAACCATGAACTTCGATGGTTCAAAGGTTGTCATCGAGAAGAGTTGTAATGTATTTGTACCATTAGAATTAACACCCGAAATGCGTGTCCTTGCTTCTGACGCATACGGATATAAGGTTTGGCAATGGGATACTGAATTCCGTGCTGATGGAGCCGTATGGGGTAACCTTGGTTATGCTCCTGGTGAGGATTGGACAGGCGGTATTTGGTGGGGTGCTACTCCTGAGGGTCTTTTGGATCAGCTACAGCACTCAAATACTGGTGTAGCTACCGGTGAGGAGAACGCTGGTGCTTACATGGAATTCTACGATGATGGAAATATCAAGACCTACGATGCAGGAGGCAACCAGATTCGCAGCGGAAAGTATTCTGTTGAGGGATATACCGGAGAGAAGAACGTTCCTACAATCGACGGTTCTGTTGCCAACTGGTCATACGGTAACCTGATTACTACCGAGGGAGCTATTCTCTTCCCGTTCAAGATAAACGGTGGCGGCGAAAGACCTACTTCTTTCGAAATCGTCAGACTCGATGCAAGCCACTTGCAGCTTGTCTATGCCGCTCCTGGCACAGCAGGTTGGGGTGAAGCCACATGGTGGGCTTTCAAGAGCTCTTCTGACGCAGAGTGCGCTATCACCGACTTCGGCACAAAGGCATGGACATGGGATACTGAATTGCGTAGCGATGGAGCCGTATGGGGTAACCTCGGATATGCTCCTGGCGAAGATTGGACAAGCGGTATCTGGTGGGGTGCTACTCCTGAGCTTCTTTCTGGTCAGCTCCAGCACTCTGACACTGGTGTAGCCACCGGTGAGGAAAGTGCAGACGCATATATGACCTTCGACTGGAAGACTGGCGCAGTGAAGTCTTACGACGGCTCTGGCAAGGAAATCCGCAGCGGTAAGTTCGAAATCCAGAACTGGCAGATGGGCAAGCCATCACAGGCTTCTATCGACGGTTCGCAGAGCAAGTGGGCTTACGGTACTCTCCATACCGACGCAGGTTCTATCCTCTTCCCATTCAAGATAAATGGTGGTGGTGAGAAGCCGACAGACTTCGAAATCATGAAGGCTACAGATAGCCAACTGCAGCTCATCTACGCAGCACCTGGCACAGGTGGCTGGGGTGAAGCTACATGGTGGGCATTCAAGAAAAAGTAATTTTGGTTTTAGTAGTTAAATTACTGTTCGTCCCCGCTTGCCTCGCAATGAGGCGGGCGGGGATTTTCTATCTGCCTCCTGCATATTATTTCCCCAAAACATTTGGCGGTTTGGAAAAGAAATCGTAACTTTGCAGCGTGAATGTGTCAATTAGACGATGAGAAATGAGTAATAAGAATTTTGAAATAAGAAACAGTACCGCTGAGTTCCTTACTTTTGTGGCAACAGGTAAGGAAGATGGAATACAGGTGCTTTACAAGGACGAGACCGTTTGGGCTACACAGAAGGCGATGGCTACGTTGTTCGACTGTTCAACGGACAACATTGGTTTACACTTAAAGAATATCTTCAAAAGTGGAGAACTCATCGAAGATTCAGTTACCGAGAAAATCTCGGCAACTGCCGCTGACGGGAAAAACTATCTTACAAAGTTCTACAACCTCGATGCCATCATCTCTGTTGGTTATCGTGTCAATTCCATCCGCGCCACTCAATTCAGACAATGGTGCACATACGTCATACGCCAGTTTGCCATACGTGGATATATAGTGGATAAGAAGCGCATGGAGAACGGCTCGTTTATCAATGTTGATTACTTCGAGCAGTTATTGGAGGAGATACGCGAGATTCGATTGTCTGAGCGTAACTTCTACCAAAAGCTGACTGATATTTATGCCACGGCAATAGACTACAACAAGGATGCACCCACGACGCGCAGGTTCTTCAAGAAAGTGCAGAACAAGATGCATTATGCCGTGCATGGACATACCGCAGCGGAACTCATCGTGGAGCGTGCGAACGCAGAGAAAGAACACATGGGACTGACAACCTGGGCAAAGGCTCCCAATGGCAAGATTATAAAGACAGATGTTTCCATAGCCAAGAATTATCTGCGTGAGAACGAGTTGCAAGCCATGGGAAGGCTTGTCAATGCCTATCTTGACATTGCCAAGGATATGGCTGAACGTCATATTCCCATGACAATGGAGGATTGGGAGAAACGTATAGACAAATTCTTAGATGCGACAGACCGTGAGATACTTCAGGATGCAGGAAAGATTACGGCTGAATATGCCAAGGAGTTTGCCGAGTCAGAATTTGAGAAGTACCGCGTCATACAAGACCGTCTCTTCCGTTCCGACTTTGACCTCCTCACTGATAGCGATATGCCAACAATAAAGTTTGATTAATCTGTCGTTGTCATTATTTCCCCCAAAACATTTGGCGGTTTGGAAAAGAAATCGTAACTTTGCAGCAATTTTTACCGAAAAAAATACAAAGATGAAGAAAATATTATTTGTAAGTGTCATCACATTGATGACCTTGGCATTGGGCGGATGTAAGTCCGAGAAGAGAATTGTAACTGGCAAGTGCCATATCATGGGAACCATTAACCCTAAGTTTAACGGCAAGAAAATCTTTCTTGTCCCAATGACACGTCCCGCTACTATGGAGACTGTTGACTCAATGGTGGTGGAGAACGGGAAGTTTGAGTTTACTACCGACACATGCGACTTGAGGGTGATACGCATTGACTATCACTACCGCACTGGTGTGCAGGACCTGCTCGTGGTGACTGAACCGGGAGACATCGTAGTCATCATCGACAGCATCAGTTCGTGCAAGGGCACTCCGCAGAATGACTCACTGCAGGCATGGAAGGAAAGGACAGAGAGATTCAACATGGAGTGTTCACCCTTCATGATTGAGGGGCGCAATGCCGAAAAAGCAGGCGACAAGGCCACAGCCGAGTCGATGAAGGCGAAGCTCGACAGTATGCGTCGCGATTACCGCAGGGCATCCAACGCCATGGGCGAGAGCATGAAGGGAACAAGTCTTGGCGACTTCCTGCTTAAACAATTCCCGAAGACTTATAAGAAGAAAATGCCGGATGGAAGCATTAAGGAAGTGGAGTTTTTTTAAATGAAGAGTGAAGAATGAAGAATGAAGAATGGCTGCGCGAACATCTTAGAGCCATAGCTATTTTTTTATTTGGCATCGCGGTATGGTTGCTCTGGGGTTTGGGCTATCCTGAGGCATTGAACTATCAGGAGCAGAACCAACTGTGGCTGACTACCGGCGACTACTTCAGGGAGCGCATGGCAGTGCCGGGAGGCTTGGCTGACTATGTCAGTGAGTTCTTGGTGCAGTTCTATTATGTGCCTTGGCTCGGGGCGTTGCTCATCGGTGTCGTGTATGCCGCAATGCAATGGCTGATGTGGATGACGGTGAGGAGATGGGACAAGACGGCATTCCCTATCACCTTCCTGTTGCCACTGCTGATGCTGTGGCATCAAGGCGACATCGACACTCTTATGTCACTGCCAGTGGCTATCATTATCACTCTTGGAGCAACTGTCGCTATGGGCAATACAGGACGGAGGGCATATATAGCCGATGTGCTGGCAGTACCTCTGTTATATTGGGCGGCTGGCCCTGTGGCCGTAATATATGTGGCAATCCGCGGACTGCAATGCGGATGGCTACTGCTGATAGAAGATGCGGCGTTGCTCGTAATATCCATCATGGCTGCATATTGGACAGTGGATTACCAATGGCCTCTGAGCATGATGGCGACAGGCATCAACTATTACCGCATCCCGCTTATGACTCCTGTGATGCAATATGTGGTGATGCTCACACCTGTAGCAATAGCCTTGGCGGCACGGTTTAACCCCTGGAAAAATGAAGATACCTTCAAGGGCTCACGCAGATACCTGCGTTTGGCATTGCAGGTATCTGCGATGACCATCGCAGGTATCTTCGCCATAAACAAGGGTTTCGACCCGTTTATTTATGAGATACTGTGGCAAGACTCGATGGTGAGGCAGGAGCGATGGCACGACATCATCCACAGGGCGGAGAAACACCAATACGACATAGCCATGAGCAGCAACTGCGTCAACCTCGCCATGGGCATGACGGGACAGTTGGCTGACCGCATGTTCACATTCAAACAGAGCGGAACCGACGCACTGCTTCTGCAGATGGTGCGCGACAACATGTCTGACCTCCCTACTGCCGAGGCTTTCTGGCGATTGGGTATGGTGAACTCCGCCAAGAGATATATGATGGACATTCAGCAGTCGATACTCAATGCCCGACAGAGTGGACGATGCACCAAGCGCATTGCAGAATGTCATATCGTCAACGGCGACTACAAGGCTGCTGAAAAGCGGCTGAACATCCTTAAGAACACCTTCTTCTATAGGGCTTGGGCTGAGGATGCCGAGACATATCTATATAACGACGCCAAGGTGAACAGTCATGAGACGTGGGGCAAGTTGCGACGCTATCGCTTTAAGGACAGTTTTCTGTATAGCTATCCCGAAAAGCACAAGATGTTAGGATTGCTATTCCAACAGAACACAGACAACCGCCTTGCACTCAGCTACTTTATGGGGCAGCTGTTGCTCGACGGGGAAATCAAGAGTTTTATGGGATATATGCAGTGGGTGCAGCAATACGGCGGCTACAGCCAAATGCCCTACGGATATGCCGATGCCTATCAGGCCATACAGCAGAAAGGCAATGTACCGGGGTCGGCGTATGCTTCGTATGTTAAGAAAATGATGAAAATGAAGAATGAAGAATGAAGAATGAAGAATGGTTGCGCGAACTAACTAATGGAAAAAAGTTCGTATATATATTATTGATTGTTTCGCTTCTTGTATCTTGTACGGAGAGCGTTACTAATACTGAGAAGGTGGATAGATTGCCGGATATCTATCCAGACTATATCGGCGTGACCATTCCCGCGGGGATTGCACCGATGGACTTCAACGTGGAGGAAACAGGTTGCGAAAAGGTAGATGTTATTGCCAAGGGAAGCAGGCAAGGCGAGATACACACCCAAGGCGAATGGGCGGAATGGGACATCGACCAGTGGCACCAACTGACTCGCGATAACATCGGCGGAAGCATTGACATCACTGTAAGGGCAAAGAACGAAGACGGCATTTGGAAGGAATACCGCTCATTCAAGATGTATGTGAGCAAGTATCCGCTCGACGACTTCGGCATCACCTACCGACGCATCCAACCGGGATATGAGGTGGGAGGAAACATAGGCATATATCAGCGCGACATCCACTCCTTCGACGAATATCCTATGATGACCGAGACTGCATTGCCTGGCAAGTGCTTCAACTGCCACACTGCCAACCGCACCAATCCCCGACAATACACAGCACAGGTGAGGGGCGAGGGCGGCGGCACGCTCGTGGTGAAAGACGGCAAGCAGACATGGTATGACACCAAGACCGACTCCACCAAGGCGGCAGGAAGCTATGCCTCATGGCATCCCGACGGACGCTACTGTGCCTACGCCGTAAACTCGGTGCATCAGAGCTTCTTTACGGATAAGGATCATAACCTTGAAGTGTATCATAAGTTCAGCGACGTGATGGTGCTCGACACCGAGACCGACCAGCTCATCCTCTCTCCCCTACTCTCTACCGCCGACTTGGAGATTTTCCCAGCCTTCTCTGCCGACGGCAAGACGCTCTATTTCAGCACATCGAAAAATTGCAATGTACCGGCGGAATACGAGAAGGTGAAGTGCAGTCTTTGTGCCATCTCATTTGATGCCAAGACTGGACAATTCGGCGAGAATGTTGACACACTGCTCAATGGTCCTGCCACCGACCGCAGTTATGTGCTTGCGCGTCCGTCATACGACGGCAAATGGCTTATGTATTGCTCTGCCCTAAGATGCAATTTCCCCGTAAGTCAGCGTGAGTCAGACCTTTGGCTCATGGACTTGCGCACAGGCAAGACGAGAGCCATCAAGGAAGTGAACACCGACAAGTCGGAGAGCTATCACAACTGGAGCAGCAACAGCCGTTGGTTTGTATATTCATCCAAGGGGCAGGACGGCACCATCTCGCGCGCCTACTTCGCCTCCATCGACGACAACGGCAAGATAACCAAGCCCTTCCTCCTCCCCCAGCGCAACCCAAGGAAGACCGACACCGACAACCTCGACTCCTTCAACTGTCCCGACTTCACGCTTACAAAGGTTGACTTCGACATCCGCACCGCCCGCGAACAACTTAACTCTGCTGAGAGAAGAAAGTGTAGTATAAGATAAATAGTTTTAGAGTCTTCTTACAAAACCATTGAATTATTTGGAGATAACGGAATTATTATGTAACTTTGCACGCAAATAGTGATGTGTTCATTAATTCAGAAGGTTAGTCATGGGAAATTACAAACTGTTGCCGTATGGCATTTCGGACTATGCGCAGGTAAAGCGCGAAGGGTTGTTTATGGTTGACAAGACCAAGTATCTCGAACGTATGGAGAGGGCAGGACACTTCCTTTTCCTTATTCGTCCGCGTCGCTTCGGCAAGAGCATGTTCTTGTCGATGATGGAGGCATATTACGACATCGAGGCAAAGGACAACTTTGACCTTCTGTTTGGCGTGACTTATTCAAGAAATTCAAGGGCAGTTTCACCCGTATCCTGATGATGGGCGTAAGCCCTGTGACCATGGACGACGTTACCAGCGGCTATAACATTGCCACGGCATTGACCCTTGATAAACATTTCAACGAGATGCTTGGATTCAGCGACGAGGAGGTACGCAGGATTATCCGCTACTACAATGAGGCAGGGGCTTTCTCCTTGGACGAGGACGAGACGCTCAGAGCCATGCGCCCGTGGTATGACGGCTATTGCTTCTCGGAGTATGCAAATGTGGATGGACATCATGTGTTCAACACCGACATGGTGCTCTACTATCTGAAGAGTTTCCTTTTGAACGGCGAAGCACCTGACGACATGATTGACCCCAATACCAAGACCGACTACGCCAAGCTCGACCGCGTGGTGCGCTTGGACAAGATAGAAGGCGACCGCAAGGGTGTTCTCTTGGAGATAGCCCAAAATGGATTCACCCACGGCTGGGTGAAGCGTTCCTTCCCCGCCAACCAGCTCACCGACCCGAACATGTTCAAGAGCATGCTTTTCTTTTATGGCATGGTGACCATAAAGGGTATGGAGGAGGGCATGCCTATCCTTGGTATCCCCAACAATAATGTACGTGAGCAGTATTATAATTATATG
>JALFIX010000248.1 GCA_022775105.1 Prevotella sp.
AGCGAACTCTCGTAGTTCTCCTTGTCGAGATGAAGTGCAAGGGCATCGCGGCTGAATGTGGCATTCTCGAAATCATTTGTAAACTTGATAGCGTCGAAGTTGCACGCGTTGACGCACAACTGGCAGAACATACAGTCGCCCAGGTCGTACTGGTAGTCAACCAGGCGGCGTTTCTTCTTGCCGTCCTCAGTGGTCACCATCTCGGTCTTTATCTTGATGGAGCCATTGGGGCAGGTCTTCTCGCAGAGAGTGCATGCCGTGCACTTGACGGCACCGTTCTCGTCGCGGAGCATGACCAGACGGCCGCGGTGGCGTTCAGCCACATGCAGTGTGGTCTTTCTGTTTTCGGGATATTGCTCGGTGGATTTCGGTGTGAAATACTCCTTCCAGGTAATCTTCATACCCGTGGCGAGTGTCTTCAATCCCGCGGCAATGCTTCCGAAATATGATGTATTGCTCATAAAAACTTTAATTCTTTAATACTTTAATTTTTTAATTTTTCATCAGAAGTGCCATCCGAATGCCACAACCACAGTCATCAGAATGAGGTTGATGAGACACAGGGGCATGAGATACTTCCACTCCAACTTCAGGATCTGGTCGATACGCAGACGGGGGAATGTCCAGCGAATCCACATCAGAAGCCATACGATGGCGAAGGTCTTGCCGAGGAACCATACGATGCCCGGGATGTAGTTCATCACGGTGTCAAATGCCTCTATACCTATATTAACAGGTGCCCAGCCGCCAAGGAACACTGTTGTGGCGATGCCTGAGATCACGAAGAGGTTGAGATACTCGGCGAGATAGAAGTAGCCGAAGCCCATACCGCTGTACTCGGTGTGATAACCGGCGGTCAGCTCGCTCTCAGCCTCGGCGAGGTCGAACGGACCACGGTTGGCCTCAGCATTACCTGCAACGAGGAACACGAGGAAAGCGATGATGGCGGGAACATGACCACGGAAGATGAGCCAGTTCCACGGACCTGTCTGTGCCTCAACGATACCCGACATCTGCATTGTGCCGGTGAGGATGACGGCTGTGATGAGGCAGAGGCAGAGCGACATCTCGTAGGAAATCATCTGCACTGCTCCACGCATGGCCGAAACGACAGAATACTTGTTGTTGGAACCCCATCCGGCGAGGAACACACCAACCACACCGATGCTCGAAACGGCGGTGAGAAGGAAGATGCCCACATTGAAGTCGAGCACCACCGCACCGTTGTTCCAAGGCAGGAAAGAGAATGTGCCCACCGAGGCGGCAATCACAAAGATCGGGGCAAGGAAATAGAGCAGCTTGTCGGCCTTGTCAACGGCGAAGATCTCCTTGATGAGCATCTTCAGCACGTCGGCAAACACCTGGAAGATACCCCAGGGACCCACTCGCATCGGGCCTAAGCGGCACTGGAAGTAGGCACACACCTTGCGCTCCATGAATATCAAGACGATGGCCAGCATGGCATATCCCAACAGGATGCCCACGCCCACCAGTACGCACTCGATAAGTATTGACCAAAAATCCCCAAGCCCGAGAGTGTCGCGCAAGAGGCAGTCAATCCATGTTGTAACTATACTAAAATCAAACATATAAGTTGTCTTTCTTAATTCTTAACTTTTAATTATTAGCCCTTATCTGTCGATGTCAGGAATAACGAAGTCAACCGCAGCGCATGTAGTCACGAGGTCGGCAATCTTCTGTCCGCGAAGCATCGGGTCGAGAGCACCGGTGAGACTGAGTCCCATCGGGCGCATCTTCAGTCGCCACGGGCTCTTGTCGCCCTTCGAGTCGATATACACGCCGAACTCGCCGCTGGCTCCCTCAACAGAGAAGTACCACTGTCCCTCGGGCACCTTGATGATGGGCTTCTGCTTAACGTAGAAGTCACCCTCGGGGATGTTGTCGATGAGCTGCTCGATGATGTCGAGGCTCTGGTACATCTCCTTGATGTGGATGAGGTAGCGGTCCATGGAGTCGCAGCCTGTCATGGTGATTTCCTGCCACTCCACCTTATTATACATGTCGTATGGATGACGCTTGCGGGTGTCGTTGTGCCAACCGGCAGCACGTCCGGCAGGACCGGTGACGGCATAGTTGATACAG
>JALFIX010000096.1 GCA_022775105.1 Prevotella sp.
CATATAGATCAATCATTACATACTATCTCAAAAAACGTCGGTTTATTCCTTACGGATAAGACCCCATTAAATGAATTGTTTAACAAAACTGTCCCAAAAGAAAAGAGTGACGAAGAGCTATATCCGAGCCTTTTTGGCAACGATGATTTCTAAACGGGACAGCAGTGTTCAGTCATTGTAAATCTGATGGAATTGTTCGATTGTCATGTTTGTCATATTAGATAATATTTAATACGGTGCAAAGGTACCGAAATAATCTCAACATGACAATACGGGGTTTACTGATGGCTTACAATCAAACTCGAAGGGACACAAAAAGCCCTTCCGATATGGAAGAGCTTGTAATGAGGGTGGATGAAAAATGTGGATGACTATATGGTCAGATGCTTCCCATGCGAGAAGCCTTGATGCTCATTCGAGAACACATAGCCCAACTGGTTGGACAGGCATTGGGTGTTGCCTATCATGGCATCGATGTTGGTGTGCGAATGTCCGTATATCCAATAGTCAATGCCGCTGTTGGCGATATAGTCCTCCAGTTCGACGGTGAAAGCCCCGTTTGCCTTGCTGCCCTGAAACTTGGGGTGGAGCATACGGAACGACGGCACATGATGGGTAACGACAATCTTATGGGTAGCTTGCGAATGTTCCATAGCCTCCTTGATGAACGTGAGGCATCGCTCATGCTCGACATTGAATTGGGAATGGGTCATCAGTTCACCTTTATATAATATACGGCAGAAGTCGCTTACAACTTGCTCGGTGAAGTAAGCGTCCTCCAAAGGAATCCTCGACCAAAGGGTGGAGAGGATGATGTCGGTGTCGCCAATCCTCACAATTCCGTTGTAGTGGCTGAACACGTTGGGACGTATCTCCAAAAGATAGCCGTCGGGCAGTGTCGCCACATCGTAGTATTTGTAGAACTCATGGTTGCCCATGCAGCAATGCACCTCCTTGTAGTTCTCCGATGCCCAGTCCCAAAAGGGATGTCGGGAGTAGTTGTCATCGCCGAGATAGCCGATGTCTCCGGCAAGCAACAGTATGTCGCCCGTCACCTCCAAGGGGTGGGCTTTTAGATACCGCCAGTTGTCGGCAAACTCCAGGTGCAGGTCGGATGCGTATTGTATCTTCATCTTGGCTCTTCTTTTATGAACGCATTGCGCAGGATGTCCAAATACACACGTATTTGTTCTTCTGTTCGTCCTAATGCGTCTCTCAATGATTTGGAATTTGCCGACAGTTCTTCTTCAATACGCAGGACGAAGGATTGTATAGTGTCCCAAACAGACGGAACCACTGCCAACGTCTCAGAGAAATCAGCACCCGCAATCAGTTTCAACACGTCATTGCGGTGTTTCTTGATGTCCTTGGTGTTGACCATGCGTCCAGCCTCGCGTTCTGCCAGCAGATTGAGGTAAGCCTTGGTCTTCAGACAGACAAGGGCATAATGGGAAGCATAGCGCAAACCATCCTCCACGTAGCTGTTGTTCACGGTCAGCTCATAGTATTCTTCATCCATCATGATGGCACTGAGACTCGACACGTCTTCTCCTGTGGGTATCGGCTCCAAATGGAAACCTGAAGGTTCACCAAGCAAGTCTGAGTGCCTTGAAAGAAGTTCTATCTTGGCAGGAAATCCCGGTTTGCCGTTCTCAAAGCGGTACAACTCGTATGCCGGTGCCTTGCCTTCCCCACGCTTGCGCTTGCCATTCCTGTATTGACCCTCCTTTACGAATTGCCAAAAGGCATTCGCAAACTCAGCCGTCATCTTTTCAACCACCAGTATCATGTCAATATCGACCGTGGCGCGTGGTTCCACCATGGTCTTACTCAGTACCGCATCACAGGCGGTGCCACCTATAATCACATAGTTCTCAGAGAAAACACTGAATGCCTCCCTGAACTTTTCTATTCCTTTAACCATAATCTGTCAATCATTAATTCAATTTCTTTTTCTACCCTCGGGTCATCGTCTTCCCTCAACGAAAGGACAAGGGAGAGACGGTCCACAAAACCAACCTCTTTCTCTATGACTGGGGGATATTTCCACACTTCTATCCTGGTGTCACCGTCCAAAATGTTCAGGTCGGGCAGTGCGCCGGTTTCTTTGGCTTTTCTAAACTCAGGCTCATGGATGACCTTCGTCTGCATCCGTTCCGGATTGAGAGCCGAGTAATGCGACAGGGCATTGATGCCTCCAACCACACCCTGAGCCACTTCTTCGTCAGCGTACCATACCGATTTGATGGGATTTTGCATCAATGGTTCAGCCACTTCCCAGAGTTGTTTGCCTTCTTTCTCAAAGTGTATGCGCTTTGTCCCATTGTTGCTCACATCTACATCAACCAAATAAGTGACTTCCAATTGGCGGACAGCACGACTGATGGCAAGATAGTTGTAGGGCAGCAGCTTTTCCATGTCCGACAGGGTACAGCCTTCCAAACTCTTGTGCTGAAGATGATACAGTAGCAGGTATTGGGCGGCAGGTTGCAGCCGTTCCTTGTTGATTGGCGCACTGTCCTTTGCATTGATGAGGAAGAACGGCAGAAAGACATACTTGCCGCTCACCACAAAATACACACCTTGCTCTATATACCTGTTCCGTTCGTATGAAGCCAATTGATCGAACATCATCACGCATGGCTTCCCCAAAACCGCAGACAGGTTTGATGTCAGCTTCTTGCATTGTGCGGGCGTGTGGTGTACAGGTGTTTTGCTTTCCAACACCACAAACTGAACTCCCCTATACTCTATGTCATAGAACGAAAACATAAGCAGTGCATCGGTAAACACACCTTTCAGTTCGCTCCTATTTTTAAGCCGCATCGGAATAGCCTTGCCTGCAATAATTACTTTCTTGTCCATGTTTTAATCATATTTGCACGATTATCAATACCAATGAAAACAGTGCAAAGATAATGATAATAGATGAGAATCAAGCATGTTTTGGCGAAAAAGTGCAGATTTGATATGCAATTTCAATGCATTGAAGCCATTTTTACACCAAATGATGATGTTTTCGTCTTTATAATGCCACTCCATGGCTGTTCGTTTCTTCCTCATCAGATAGTCGTTGACATCCTTGTAGTCAGCAAACCTAAGCCAGACGTGCGCAAAGCGAAAAAAGATAGTTCCAATGCGAATAAAAAAAGACGTCAGGACAATAACACAGAGCGAAGAACAAGAAAAGTTGTTGTCAGACCTGTTAGGGGGCATAAGAGACCGCAAGTTCTATGTTGAACTTGCGTTGCCGTATGTCGCTTGCACTACTTTTGCACAGGAAAATGTACTGTCAGAGCTACTTTTGAAATGGATATGAAAAGACGGAAGGCATCAAGCCGGCAAACCGATAAAGAGCGGCAATGTATAAAGGACAGAACAAAAGCCGTCCATAAGAAGATACAAGCCAAGGCATCCAATAGGCAGGGTCCAAGGTTAAGGCCATCCGCCAATGAGAGTGAAGGCAGGATGAAACACACGGAAGGACAGGCACACTCCGAAGAAAGGGCTGCACTGCCGTTCAAGGGAACGAGGATACATGAGCCAAGGTCAAGGACAGCGAGACAGCAATACAGGAGTCATCCGACAACGTGAAATAAAGATCTGCCACAAGAAGAAAGGCAAAGAGACAAAAGGCATAGGGAGACGATCCAACCGTAACAAAAAGGCTGGACGAGCCTTTAAATGAAGGAGTGAAGGAACACCCACTCCATTAAACTGTTTCTTGGAATTAATTATTCAAAAGAATTAACGTTATTGTTATTAATGTGTAAATACAAAAGTATATATAAGTAAAATATAGTATATACTCATTGTTATATATAACATTCCAAAGTAGGATTGCAGATTTTGATTTGCGTAAGATTTGCGTAAGATTTCTCCAAAAGGGCAAAAATAAAACTCCATAAGTCGTTGATTTACAACGTCTTACGGAGTCTTAAATGAGGTACCTAGCAGAGTCGAACTGCTCTACACGGTTTTGCAGACCGTTACCTAACCGATCGGCCAAGGTACCTTTTTCTTGTTTGCGGGTGCAAAGGTACAACATTATTTTGAATCTACCAAATATTTTGAGCACTTTTTTCTCAAAATCACTCAAAATACTTGGAAAATCATTCAAAATACCCGAAAATGTTATCTCAATCGCAGTGCATCGCCCACTTTTATCTGATAATCCGGCTTGAGCTTGTTCATCTTATACAGATACTTCAGACGGATGTTATACAGTTGGGATATGCTGTACATCGACTCTCCCTTGCGCACGTAGTGGAGTCGTCCCTTGTAGCTCTTCGGTGCACGCTTTGCCTTTTTCTTCAGATAGATGATTTCGCCCGTGACGAGTTCGTCGCGCTTGTCGCGCTCGTTGTATTTTGCGAGTTTCTTGTATGAGATGCCAAGCTCCTTGGAGAGACTGTGGAATGTGTCTCCCTTGCGTACCTTTATATAATAGTTGCCGTTGAAGGTGTGTATGGCATGAAGGTTGTTGTCGGTGGCATTGTCGCGGCTATGTCTCACGAAGAACTTGTCGAAGTCCTTGGCAGTGTCATACCTGTCGAGCTTGTATAGCTGGATTATTTCAATCAGCTTGTCGGCATATTTGGGGTTGGTGGCATATCCGGCAGCCTTCAGTCCCCTCGCCCACCCCCTGTAGTCGGTGGTCTTGAGGTTGAACAGGCTGCGGTATCTCTGGCTGTTGACGAGAAAGCGGGAGTGGTCCTCATAGCTCTCGTAGGCATTGTTGTATGCACGGAAGCACTCGCCCTTGGCATCGTCGTCGTGATAGGTCTTGCGTCCGGTCCATCCGTGACACTTGATGCCGAAGTGGTTGTTGCCCTTGCGTGTCAGGTCGCTCCTGCCCGCGCCCGACTCAAACACTCCCTGTGCGAGGGTGATGCTTGCCGGGATGCGGTATTTGAGCATCTGCTCGATGGCGATATCCTTATATTGGTCGATGTACTGCTGATAGGCAGAGTTCCATTTCATCTGTGCCGACACTGCCATCGGCACTAATAATAATATCGTAAAAACCTTTGTTATTTTACTCATCTTTTTCTTAAATAAACTTATTCGGGGTGCAAAAATACTGAAAAGATTTCATCTGTGCCAATTTTTTTATTATTTTTGCAAGAAAATTAGGATTATTATGGAAGCTAAGAACATTAACACCACTATTTACGTGGCAAACATGGAGGAACTCGACGAAAAAGACCGCCAACTGGTGGAGGCGGCCATTGAGGCTACAAAGAGTTCGTATGCCCCGTATTCACACTTCAACGTGGGTGCTGCCGTAAGGCTTGACAACGGAGTTGTCATACCCGGATGCAACCAGGAAAACGCTGCCTTCGGCGTGACGATATGTGCTGAGCGGACTGCCCTCTTTGCCGCAGGCGCGCAATATCCCGACGCCAAGGTGGAGGCGATTGCCATTGCCGCGAGAAATGCCGACGGACTCCTGGACGAGCCTATCCCACCCTGCGGCACATGCCGTCAGGCCATGGTGGAAACGGAGAAAAGGAGCGGCAACAAACTGCACATCCTCTTATACGGCAGGAAACACGTCTATATCATAGAAGGCATAGGCGCACTGCTTCCGCTCACCTTCTCCGACGAGCAGCTTTAGGCTGGGGGTCGTCGGCGGATTCCTGCTGGAGGGTTGCCTCAAAGCATCCGATGGATGGTGTTGAGGCTGAACGACTGTTACCGTCCCTGTCCACGGGCACTTTTTCCAGGGGCATAGCCTTGCCGATGGCTGTGGAGAGAGAGTCGAGACGGAAGTCATATACGAAATTGTCGGTGTCGAGCAACCTGAAGTGCATCTCGCCGTTGACACTGTCCTTTGGGGTCTCAAGAACGGAAGACGGGAATTTCTCGGCGACGATGACGGTATCTTCGATAACGGTGCGCACAATGCAATGGTCGAAGAGGAAGTCAAGGCTGTCGGTGAGGAACACGTCCTCGTTATATCCCGTGATGAGGGAGTTGGCGAACGAAGCCTGTGAATTGACCAGCTGCACCGCCCACCCTCTGTTGGCGTCAAAGGGATAGAACTGCGCGAATGTGCTGTAGGTGATGTCCGCCCGTGAGTTGTCGAGCAAAAGGCAGTCGCCCATGGTGTTGCTGATCAGAGTGTTTGTGATAGCCACATTGCTGTGATGCGCTGCCAGTCCATACCCGCTGCAATTATGTATGGAGACACTCTCAAGGCTGAGTCTCGGAGTGTCGCCTACCTCGGCGGAGTCACAGATGATGGCATCCGTGGCACTGTGGAGGTCGAGATACTTGAGGGAGTTGCCCGTGGATGAGCTGTGGAAACGGATGCCCCGCCACTGTCCGCTCACCCTGTCGTAGGGCAGATTGGCAAACATCCAGTCGAGGCGGTCGCCCCTGAGAACGACATCCTGCCCCGGTTGTCCCGCTATGTTCAGATGTCCATAGACATCTATACCTGCAGTGCTGCTGAAATACATCACAGTTGGGGGGAGAATGGTGAGCGTGGCGGCGGAATCCACCCGGATGCCCTTGCGCACCACAACTGGCTTGGACGAGGAAAGCGTCATGTTCTCCCTTACCCAAAGCGAGTCGTAGAGCACGGCGTCCCAGCTCCACGCCCTGAGGTTGACTTTCTGTTCGACACCACTTTCGAGCAGGAACAGGAGATTGTCTTCAACAAGTTGGGGAGACTCGCTGCCGTTGATCTGCGATGTCAACTCAACGAAGACACGTATGCTGTCTCCCTTTCTCACCTCGATGTCCTGGGCCTGGCTGCCCGTGGAGTTGTCGAGATAGATGCCATCCACATTCACCCTGAATCCCGTCTGGTTGCCACGCTCGAGTCTTGTCTGCCCGATACGTATGCCATCAGAGGAATTGTTGTGAATCCAGAAACCATACGTGCGTGTGGGTATGGTGCTGAATATGGTGTCGAGCGACAATGTGTCGCAACCTAAGGACAAAAGATTAGAGCGGCTCGTGGAAAACGAGTCGTCATCAGAGCACGAAACTAATATCGTGACAACTGACATAAGGATATAAAAAAGCCGTTTCATCTATAAGACAAAACGGCTTTTATCGTTTTTTATTGTGCTAAACCGAACAATTATTTCTTGAAATAACGCTCATAGAGACCCATGAAGCCTGCGCAGTGGCGAGCCTCGTCCTTTGCCATCTCGTGAACAGTGTCGTGAGTAGCGTCCATACCGGCAGCCTTGGCGTTCTTGGCAATGCGGAACTTGTCCTCGCAAGCACCCTTCTCAGCTGCGATGCGAGCCTCGAGGTTAGCCTTGGTGTCCTTCAGCACGTCGCCCAGCAGCTCAGCGAACTTGGAAGCGTGCTCAGCCTCCTCGAAAGCGTAGCGCTTGTAAGCCTCGGCGATTTCGGGATAACCCTCGCGGTCAGCCTGGCGGCTCATAGCGAGATACATACCAACCTCAGTGCACTCGCCGTTGAAGTGAGCCTCGAGATCCTTGATCATCTCTTCGTTGGCACCCTCGTTGCGAGCTGCACCAAGAACGTGCATAGTAGCGAAATTAGCTGCGCCATCTTCCACGAGTTCTGTAAACTTAGAAGCCGGAGCCTTACACAATGGGCACTTCTCAGGTGCTGCCTCGCCCTCATATATGTATCCACATACGGAGCAGATAAACTTTTTCTTCATAATAGTGTCGTTTTAAATAAATGTTGTTATAAATATAGTAATTATTAATATTATTGCCTAAAAAGCGTTGCAAAGATACATAAAATCTACAGAATATGCAAGCATTTTCACATTATTTAGCCGAATTATCGTTTCTTTACGGGGACTGTGTCACCTGTGAGGCGCAAGTGGGACTTGATTTGGGGTATCTGTTCGCCCACTGCCTTTATCAGCAGCCGTGCCACGGTGTTGGCGCCGTATATATTATAATGTGTGTTGTCCCACTTGCCGTTGGGCATTGACGGATGCTCGCCGGGGGCGAATATCATGTGCAGTTTCTTGGATGCCTCGCGACCCAGTCCCTGTTCGAGTTCGTGGGTAATCTTATTGGCATCCACGAACACCGCGCCCATCTCCCTTGCCACATTGGCGGGAGAAAAGCGGTAGTCGCCGTGGGTGTCATAGAGCGTGTCGCCCTCCTGGACTTTGTTGCCTGACTTGGCGTCGAGGTTGCGCAGTTTCTCGTCGTCATCGTTCTTCTGCACCTTCAATGCGAAGTTGCGGCGCACCACTGCATTGAACAACACCGGGATTCCTCCCCTCTCACGGGTCTCGTTGACAAACTTGCGCAGGTTGTCGTCGAAGGTGGTGCCCGGGTCGGTATGACGGTTGGGCTGCGGCTTTTCGTCGTTGTGTCCGAACTGGATGAAGACATAGTCGCCGGGCTTGATTTTCTCAAGCACCTTGTCCCATCGTCCCTCGTCGATGAAGCTCTTCGAGGAGCGTCCGTTGACGGCATGGTTATCCACCACAACGCCGTCGTCGAAATACTGCTGGAGCACCATACCCCAGCCGCGTTCCTGCTTGCCGCCGGTGGTGTCCTTGTTAGCCATTGTCGAGTCGCCGATCATGAACACGGTGAACTTCGGTTCATTCGTGAACGACATAGTAAGCATAAGAAGGGCGAAAACGCCCAAGAATATTTTTTTCATTGTTTTATCCACAGATTATCACAGATTAATATATTAAGTAGATTATCACAGATTTATATTTATCCACAGATTATCACAGATAGATATTTTAAGTGGATTATCACAGATTATTCTTCGCAAAGTAAAAAAATCTGTGATAATCCAATATAAATATTCAATCAGTGTAAATCTGTGGATTTACAGATTTTCACCATTTCATCGGCGTCCACCATCTGTTGCTCGCCGGTGGTCATGTTCTTGAGTGTGACCTTGCCCTCGGCAATCTCGTTCTCTCCGGCAATGGCAACAAACTGGATGGCCTTGGCATTGGCATAGCTCATCTGCTTCTTCATCTTGGATGAATCGGGATAAATCTCCGTGCGGATTCCAGCCTCGCGCGCCTTTGCCACGAGAGGCAGACAGTATGCCGTCTCCTTGGCTCCGAAATTGACAAACAGGAGTTGTGTGCTCGTCACAGCCTCCTTGGGATAGAGGTCGAGAGCGTTGAGCACGTCGTAGATTCTGTCGGCACCGAAGCTGATGCCCACACCGCTGATGCCCGGCATACCGAAGATGCCGGTGAGGTTGTCGTAGCGTCCGCCTCCGGTGATACTTCCCATCGGTGTGTCGAGAGCCTTCACCTCGAAGATGGCACCGGTGTAGTAGTTCAGGCCGCGTGCCAAGGTGAGGTCGAGCTGCATCTCGTTCTTCAGTCCCACCGTTTTCAGGGTGTCGAGAATGAATGCAGTCTCCTCCACTCCCTTGAGTCCTGTCTCGCTATCTTTCAGCACCTCGCGTATGACGTTGAGTTTCTGGTCGTTGTCACCGCTAAGCTGAATGATAGGTTGAAGTTTCTCTATTGCAGATTCGCTGATTCCATCGTTGCGCAGTTCCTCGTTTACATTCTCCAGTCCAATCTTGTCCAATTTGTCGATTGCAACGGTGATATCGACGATTTTGTCCGCTTCGCCGATTACCTCGGCAATACCGGTGAGAATCTTGCGGTTGTTAATCTTTATCTGCACATTCACTCCGAGACGTGTGAAGACAGTGTCGATAATCTGCATCAGTTCCACCTCGTTGAGCAGTGAGTCGCTGCCCACAACGTCGGCGTCACACTGATAGAACTCGCGGTAGCGTCCGCGCTGAGGGCGGTCGGCACGCCATACGGGTTGGATCTGATAGCGCTTGAACGGCAACTGCAGCTCGTCGCGGTGCATCACCACATATCGGGCGAAAGGCACGGTGAGGTCATAGCGCAGTCCCTTCTCGCAGATTCTTGCGGCAAGGTGCAACGGGTTGCCGTCCTTCAGCTCCTCGTCGCTCACCTTGCTGAGGAAGTCGCCGCTGTTGAGCACCTTGAAGAGCAGTTTGTCGCCCTCCTCGCCATACTTTCCCATCAGTGTCTGCAGGGTTTCCATGGCAGGAGTCTCAATCTGCTGGAATCCATAGAGCGCATACACCGAGCGTATGGTGTCGAAGATATAGTTACGCTTGGCCATCTCCTCGGGAGAGAAGTCGCGCGTACCCTTAGGAATATTCGGTTTCTGTGCCATGGCTTATTTCCTCTCGATAGTCTGTGCACGGTCGGGACCGATGGATATGATACAGATAGGAGTCTCGAGTTCTGTCTCAAGGAACTTGATATAGTCGTTGAACTCCTTGGGGAACTGCTCCTCGCTGGTGAACTGGGTCATGTCGGTCTTCCATCCGGGGAGTTCCTTATACACAGGTTCAATTCCTTCTTCAATATTATACGGGAAGTAGTTGATTTCCTTGCCGTTTTGCTTGTAGGCGACACAAGCCTTGATGGTGTCGAATCCGTCGAGCACGTCGCTCTTCATCATGATGAGCTTGGTTACTCCGTTCACCATTATCGAATAGCGCAGAGCCACGAGGTCAATCCATCCGCAGCGACGCTCACGGCCTGTCACTGCACCATACTCATGTCCGAGCTGGCGGATGGTGGCACCCGTCTCGTCGAAAAGCTCTGTGGGGAATGGTCCGGCACCCACGCGAGTGCAGTAAGCCTTCATGATGCCATATACCTCGCCGATGCGGTTGGGACCGATGCCAAGACCGGTGCACGCTCCGGCGCAGATGGTGTTGGAGGAAGTGACGAAGGGATAGCTGCCGAAGTCAACGTCGAGCATGGTGCCCTGGGCACCCTCGCAGAGGATAGACGTGCCCTCGCGCAGCAGACCGTTGATCTCATGCTCAGAGTCAACGATGTTGAATGTGCGGAGATACTCAATGCCCTCCATCCATTTCTTCTCCACCTCGGTGATGTCATATTCATAGTCCATCGACTTGAGGATAGCCTCGTGACGAGCCTTGCACATGGCATACTTCTCCTCGAAGTTCTCGAAGATGTCGCCCACGCGCAGACCGTTGCGCGAGATCTTGTCGGTGTATGTCGGACCGATACCCTTGCCTGTCGTTCCCACCTTGCTTTTTCCCTTGGCAGCCTCGTAGGCAGCGTCGAGCACACGGTGAGTAGGCATAATAAGGTGAGCCTTGCGCGAGATGTGCAGGCGCGAGCGCAACTCGTGTCCGCTTTCCTCCAGCGACTTGGCCTCGTCCATAAACAAGTCCGGGGCGAGCACCACACCATTACCGATGATGTTCACCTTTCCGCCCTGGAAGATACCCGAGGGAATACTGCGCAGGACATATTTCTGCCCCTCGAACTCAAGAGTGTGACCGGCATTTGGACCGCCCTGAAAACGGGCAACCACATCATAACGCGGGGTCAGCACATCGACCACCTTTCCTTTTCCTTCATCGCCCCACTGCAATCCGAGCAGGACGTCAACTTTACCTTTGTTCATTTCTTTATGATTTTTTATTCTGTTTCTTGTCTGTAATTCTCTTCTGTCGAGTCAGCTGTGCCTGACACTTGCTGCAGATGCCATATATATATACGGCAAAATTGTCAGGTCGGAATCGCTTGAATTTCATTTGGGCGAAATCCGTCATTTCCGGCAATGAGGGTATTTCAGTCACCCTTCCGCACGACGTGCATACCTGATGGATATGATTGCCCGTGGCATAGCAAGGCTCGTATCTTGTCTTGCCCTGGATGTTATGACGCACAACGAGCCGCAACTGCATGAACAGTCGCAGCGTGTTGTAGAGGGTGGGCCTGCTCACGGGGAAATCCTTTTCCTTGATGAGATACTCACCCAGTTCCTCGATGGTGAAATGCGCACTTAGTCCATATACAGCCTCCAGGACGGCATAACGCTCAGGAGTCTTGCGATGGTTGTTCATCTCAAGATAGCTGTCAAGCTGCCCTTTTGCAGCATTCAATGCTTCCTTTTTTACCTTTTCGCGCATAAAATCATCTTGTTTTTGATTTCACGGCACAAAATTACTAAAAATCCTGCAAATCCAACAAAATAAAGTCTAAAAAACCTCTAAATTGGCTGTTTTCATTGCAGATTTCGCCAATCTCTCATAAACCAAGCCCAAATCGGCGAAGCGAATGACGCATGTGACAGCCGCTTTCCTCACTGCGAGCGACTCGCCGCTGATG
>JALFIX010000188.1 GCA_022775105.1 Prevotella sp.
CACACCGCTGTGGTACGAGACGGATGATTCGCATGGTAGCAACATGTACTACCTCTATGCGCAGTTGAGCGACAACGTAGCAACGCTCCTGTGGAAAGCTATCAACGACTACTATGTGGAGATGATGCTGGCTACAGACGAGGATATTGAGCATAGGCATCACGAATGGTATGAGAAAAAATACAGCGACCCCAATCTTCTTGACTATTGCAATCATCCAGAGGAAGACAAGGAATTTGTCGAGCGGAGAATCAAGGAGGACAAAGAATATCGGAAATGCTGTCGGTCTGAGATAGCAAGCCTGCAGGACTATACCACCATTTTACTAACCTCCGCAAAATGGATTACCAAGAGTGAGCTGCGTGCATACGAAGAAGCGCAGTCGCCTTTCCTGTCCACTCTCCAGGCTATGCGGCAGCAGTTCGAGGCGCAGCGGGAGGAGAAGAACCGTCAGCGTGAGGAGGAAGCACGCAAACGTGCAGAGGAAGAAGCCAAGCGCAAGGCGGAGGAAGAGCGTGAGGAGCAGGAACGTCTCACCCAGGAAGCCGAGAAGTTCAAGAATGGCGAACACATCTCAGGCTCCGATGTCGTTGACCTCTGCCGCCGATATGGCATCAATATCCATCTTCGGACGGTGCATAACCTGCAACAGGTGATAGATAAGATTGGTCCCAACGGCATGTGTACCTACTACAAGCCCAGTAAACGTTGGCCTGTCCTCGACGGTTGTTACAAGACCGCCAAGGAACTATACGAATATCTGAAGAATCATCCAGCTAATCAGTAGCTACAAAAATTAAATTCAACAAAAAATCATTGCCAATGAGTTACATTTTTGCAATCATTGTGCTGGTAGCGTTGTTCAAGACGTTCAACAGCTAAATGTGTTATCGCAAATTTACAATCTAAGACTTTCAACTAAATGCTGTGCCATGCACTCGGAGCATTACACCGCAAGCATTACATCAAAAAAAATAATCATTTCAGCCCTCGACATCACGGTTAAGTCTGAATTATGTTAGATTTTTTCACAGATATTAAGAATGAGCTTGATAGCAAGTATAATGATGCAACAATCTATGAAAATAGAGAGATTGCGAAGCGAGCAGCCGAAAACTATATTGACGATGTACATTCAAGGCTTTCTGATTATGCTAAAGGTGACCCTCTTTACAAAAGAGACGCATCAGCAACTGATCTTCCTTGTATGAGCCTCGTAAAAGTATGGGTCAAACATGGACAGATTGCAATGTATAATAAGGTATTCCGCTACAAGAACGATGAAGTCACTTATATGGCAAAGGCCGAACTGGACCAATGGTTCGACCGTACATGCCAGGAAATTAAAGCCTGCGGAATGTTATAATGAGGAGATTATAGGATTAAATTATGATAGTAGTATTTATCAACACAATTAAAAAAATTGAGAATTATGAAATTTGAACTTTATACTCTCCAGAATGGCGGCACGAAGGTAGCAGAATGTGAGTGCTTTAGCTTTCAACTTTTCGACAAAATAAAAGAAGCTATACACGACTACGACAGCGAGAAGCACTATTTCAGGCTTAACAGCATCGTTATCATAACAGACTGCAACAGAAAGGTTTGCTACGCACAGAATAGAAGTATCGACGGCTATTCGTGGTGTTGCTGGCAGTCACGCAACAAGATAAGCAAGAAGTGGCAGAAGGAGTTTAACCGTGCCTTCGACCAAGGAACAGAGGCTTATATGGGATGGTAACATACTATGTGTTATAAAATACGCATTAATATATATTTTATGCGTCATTTATTTGGTAGTTTCAAAATAAATCACTACCTTTGCAAACAGAAAGAAACAAACATTATTTATCAATCGGCTGCACCAGATAGCCAAATAGAGTCTCAAGGGTATGAGCGAATGACATGACAATTACATTTAAGGAGTTCAAGAACAACGTCAAGGCTAACGCTAAAGTATTCCTCGGTACATTTCGTTTTGACGTAGCAGACGACCGCTATGGTCGTGAGGTATCGGTTGTACGTTTCGGTAATAAGGAACAATACAACTGCTGGAAAGCTTCCGCTTTCTTCTCTCTCCCGCTTGCTGACAGTTACAAGATGGATGTTTACACCGACTATGACACAGGATGGTCTTACACTCATTACGTAAAAGAGGAGTCGGAGGTGGATTTCAATTCAAAAAGATTCTATATCGTAGCACCTGCCTTTGCAAAGGATGTGGAGAAGGCATACAACCGCGTGAACGATGCGAAGCGTTGCTGCATCAATACTCAGGTGTTAGCGGGCGTTTCGGAGTCTTGTGCTACATGGATGCGCCGCTCGGACTATCTGAAAGGAAAGAACAAAGTGGAGCTGCTTTCCGGCTATATTTTTGTTGACGCTTGCGAGAAGGATGAGCAGAAGCGGGATAAGGTTGTACGCCGTACAATCGGATTTGCAGAGAAGGCGTTTGCCAAGTTCCTGACCAAAGAAGCCTTTCCCAACGAGAACGAGTATCTGGCACACGTAGAGTGGGAGGATAAGAAAAAAGCAGAATATAAGCAAGCGTGCGCGAGAACGAAAAAAGCAGCAGAGAAGAAACGTGTACGCGATACAGATTATGTGAATAGTCATACCTTCGATGAAACTGGCAAACCAGTCGTTTCCGGTGCCATTGATTTCATTACGAGAAATATCAATACAGGAGAACATGTGATGTATCGCACCTATTCGGTAGGCAAAGAAAACTCACTCACCTGTGAGGAGAAAAAAGACTATAACGGATATAGCCGCCGTTTCCAGTTTCCGATGATTAATCGTGACTTCCACCTCACCGTCAAGAATGGCTACAGCATTCGTATTGTAGGCGGTCTGATTACATTCTACCGGGGTGAATATAAACGCGAAGGCATGGCGTGCGAATGGGTAGAACAGGGTCGTGCTATTGCCGACATCGTAACGAAAAAGGGTTATCTCGTTAGAGGTGAGCACATCGAGGCAAAGACACTCAAGGAGGCAAAGCGTATCAACGCCGAGAAGCGAAAGCAGCAGGCTATTGCCCTGCTTAAATCCCGTGCGAAGCGTGCGCGGAAGGCAGAAGATGAAAAGCGACGCTTGGAAGAGTTAGAGGAGTATATGTTCACCTTCGAGGACTCACTGAACGCCGGCAACTGCCACCCAGGTACACAGCACTTCAAGGACATGGTAGAGATGGAAGTAGGCCACGAAGTGAACGAAATCTCACTTGCCGACCTTCGCAAGTATGGCAAGAAGTTCAACCTGTCGTATTATACCGAACGTGTGATCAACTACGTTATGAACAGAAAGTAAATTCACAGTATTTATGGAAAAGGGAAATTTTTCTCCTCTCCAGCTATCCTCGGTAGCCAAGAGCTATTACGAGGATAGCACCCCGAAGAATGTATTCGGAATGGAGAAGTATGTGGCCACGGATGGCACCAACAGCATGTTTGTAAAATCAGACTATGATCCTGTAAATGGTGAGGCGGTGTTTTACATCAAGCGAGTGAGAAACGGCGTGTATTGTCAACTGTACAAGCATGAGCAATAAACATTTTAACAAAAAACTTAAAGGATTATGGCAAAAGAAAGATTTGAGTTGACATCGGGCAATAACCTGATGTGGACGGTGACGGACAATGAGAACGGAGTGAAAATCGAGTTTCGAGAAGGTTTGTATAATGATACCCAGAAGGTGACGATGCCCGCTGAATCCGCTTGTGGCGATGTGATGACATTTGCCCGTGTTATGCGCGAGATAGGCGACTGGATGGCAGAGAACCATACGGAAGTGGCTCTTTGTGACTGGAAGGCTCGACGCTCAGCCATTTGGAAACTAAGCAACGAAAAATATTGGGTAGCCATGGCATCAGCAACCAGCAGCCTCCTGTTGTCGGATATTGACGCAGAAAGCGCAGCATATATATTGCGCGGCGAGGTGTGCGACTGGGCAGATCTTGAGATGGACGTAGCCCTCTCGGAAGCCGAAGTGGAGAACTTGAGAGGTGTATTGTCGTTGCTGACATCTGAAGAGGCGTGGGAAGTTTTCAAAATCATTCATGTATTCTGGAACTACAAGGAAAACGATGGCGACATTTGGCAATGGGCAGAGGATGTGACCTGGTGGCCTGCATGGGTTCCCCGTGAACTTGTGGAAGACCTTTGGAAAGATGAAGATGATATTATAGACGAGGACTAAAACGAAGGAAATATGGAAATAATCAAGAGTGGAGCAGCGAAGGCAGGCAGACCTGCCGTCGGTGGAAAGAGAAGACAGTATGTTGTTGCCGACGATGCGCATAAGTGGATCATGCAGCATGGCGGCGGCAAGTATATCACAGATACCATGCGCACCATCATGGCGGTGCAGCAGGAAAACAAACAATAATAATACGTTACATTATGGGGAATAAAAGTGTATATGTTGTTACGCAGACTATTGTTGGTCTTGTTGCACAGTCAGTTGACACATTCGTTCTTGGCTATTCAGAAGAACGTAATGATGCTAAAAGTATTCTGAAGAAAGAATATGAAAGACTTTGCAAATTGGGATATGATATAGAGATTTTTGATCTCGATAGGTGGAAATTGTATTGCAAATATAAAACTATCATAACAAAGACCGAGATTCATGTCGCAGTAATTATTGATGTTCGTTAGGAGCTTGCGCCCAAATTCGAACTCGTTAGCGCCCCAATCGAACAAAACCTTCAATACGACTACAATTACAATAACAATGAAAAAACGAAATATTATGGCAACAAAGAAAGTTTATCCGTTTACAACTGCGGAAGGTATTAATATCAAAGCAAATTATGAGTGGTCCAAAAATGAGGCTGATAGGAAGTACGGCAGAAAGGAGGCAGTATGCAGTTTTGTTTAAACTGGAATGATGGTTACGAAGTGACCGTTTTAATGGTTGGAGAGCATGGGTATCTTCGGCATTTCCCTTTGCGGAACTTTGGAGAGCATCAAGGCGATGCAAGAATCTTCAAAGAGGCCGATTGCCCGAACTTGACAGATGCCCAGATTCGTATGCTGATTAAGAACTACAACCCAAAAGTTAAGTATAAGAGAATAAATAGTAAACGATTTGAAAGAGAAACATGGATGTAGAGTATTGATTATTTATTCAAGCGGACCGACGGATCAAGCATCGTCAGTCCGCTTTTCTTCGCTTGCTTGGTTTTCCCGATTATCTCTTTTCAGTAATCACTAATCATTAATCATTAAACAGTGATGAGCTGGATGCCCATCAGGTTTTCAATATTAAACGATACGCTCGTCTTTCCGCCACTTCGGTCCACCTCACACATGTAGGTGTCTTCCGTGGCAGCGACGAAGCCACGGGTGCCGCCACGGAATGTCAGCAGCAGATGGCTCGGTGTGCGCTCCAAAAAGAACAGATGGTTCCATACCGCCCACTCACGGTCGTCGGCTTCGCAACTTACCAACACGCGGTGTTTGCGCCCGGCTACGCTGTCGTCCTCACGGTCATTCGCCTTGCCACTCGCGCGAATGATTGGTATCAGTTTTCCGCCTGTTGTGGCTGGCATGAGGCCGATGGCAATGGCATTGGTGAGCGACGGAGAGAACGCCGTGTTCGGGATGGTTGGCTTCAGTTGCCAGTCGCTTGTGCCCAATGAATAGTCGGTTACGGGGATGGCGGTGATAGCCAACAAATCGTCGAGGTTAAACTCCTTGCAATTCATAGACTGTCCTCCGATGGGGTTTGTTGGGTTGATGAGTCCGATGGAGGAGTTGTCTTTTTCCTTGCGGTGCGCTTCTTGGCGAGTTTAGAGTAAACACTCCAAAGGTCAGACACTTCACTTGGAATGGTCGACACGTCGCAGACAAACTCCTTGCCGTAGCGCATGTTGAGTGGTCCAGTGATGGCGATGTCTGGCATGAGCAGAGCTGTGTCGTCTTGCGCTTTATTGACAAGCACAAGTCGGTCTGGGAATGGATTGTTCGTCAGCCACATATTGGCTATTGGCGATGCTTCCTCACTGAGGTCGGCAATGATAGTCAGTTTGCTCAACACATTTAAGCGTCCCTTTCCGTCCATTCGTGCCCATGTGTGACGAAGCCATGTGTAGATGATGTCAGCTGCCTGGTCGGGGATAGACGGAGCGACAATCATCATCGTGGTTTCCGAATAGCGGGTAAGCAGGGCTGGGAGCAGCTCTGTCAATGACAGGTCGCCAAAACCTTTGAACTGGGTTTTGGCTTTGTTTTTTATGGCGTCACGCATAAACATGAACTGTTTCGTGGCGCAACAAGGTTGGATAATTCTCATGGTCGTAATTTACTTGATATTCGTTGGGGGCATCCGATGGGTCGGCGGGAATGCCGTGAATAGTTTCTTGCTGTTGCGATCGTGTGCATCCTTGAGCATCCGCTCATGCGCCTTCTCTGCGTTTTTCTCGTCCTCGGCTTTCTGGGCTTCTTTCTCTTTCTTCGCCTTGTAGATGGGCGAGTCGGTAGCCATATCTCCGAAAGCGTCGAGGTTGTCTTCTATGTACTGGCACGCCATAGCCATAGCTTGCTGTGCATCGGTCATAGGGTCACGTGTCAAGAGCCGTTCCTTGGATGGGGTTAGCGTGGCCCGTCGGCTCTCCACATAAAAGGCGAGTGCCGTGCGCAGAAGCGACAACAGTTCATTGGCTGTGTCCTCGTCCATAGGCTTAGGTATTGATGAAGACGTTGACGAAGAAGCTGATGAAGACGATGAAGATGCGTCATTGTGGCTTTCAAGTCCGTTGGCAAAGCAGACAACCGCTTTCAGCAGTTTGGCACCGATGCGTGGCTTGAGGTACGTGTTCTGACAGAAGCGTATGTCACGCACCATAGAGACGTAGGTCATACGCTCCCCCTTGATGTCGATGTACTCATTCAGCACACGGGCCGTTTGAAACAGCAGGTCACGGTGGAGATAGAATGCGTCAGCTTGCTTCCACAGGTCGGTGAATAGCCGTGTTCCCTTGGCGTCGCTTTCGAGAAAGAGCAGCAGGGAGTCGATGGCTCGTCCTGCACTCATGAAAGCGTCCTTAACAACACGCTCCATGCGCTTGTCGTCGGCAGGCTCATATCCGTCGGCACTCACCATGTTCATGCCGCCGCCCTCGTTGAATGATACCGTGAGCAGTCCAGCCTTGTGGGAGAGCATTCTGTAGAACTCAATCTGTTGGCATATACGCAGCAGACGGACGGTTAGCAGGTCGGCAGCGGACGCTTCCTTGTCGTCGGATGAAGATGAAGAATCGGACAGCTCCGGTGTGATGTTCCCGTTCACAATATCGTCGAGCCGGTCGGTAACACGTGCATAGGGTACTTTTGGATTGGCTTTTACCTTGCCAGTCGGTTGGATGGTTGTAGAAGTGAGGTCGCCATACGTCTCACGAAGTCGGTCGTACTCCGTGCATAGCTTGTCATATAGCGGAGTACCGAGCAGTGGTTCCAGTGCCACCCTTTCCTCCTCTTCGAGGTAGCCGAGCAGTTGGTCGGGTCGGCTCCACCGTGCCGTAGGCATGAGACTGATGATTTCGTTTTCAGTTCTAATAAACATGGCCGTGAATTTTTGGGTAAAAAGAAAGGCCCAGGCCGCTATTGCAGTGCCTGGGCCTCATTGCCTATTGAAGATTTGAGGGGGCTTGTTAAACCCTGGACGAAACGCTCACTGCGTCCTCCTGCTCGATTGTGCCGTACCACTTTGTGATAGGATAAACCTGATATGGGCAGGTTACGGTGAACGTCTGTCCGTGGTCGTCGCTGCGGTTGGTACCAGTGTCAGCGGTTACACCCCACTCTGCCTCGCCGCTATCGTTGCCAATAACGATATACTCTTTCTTGCTTTCAACCACCTTTCCTGTGGGGAGGAAGTAAATGTTCTGGTCGCTGTTGTGCAGGATGCGTGAGGTGTGAGCCATTTCGTCCTCGGACATCTCAACACGACCTGTGCCGATTCCTTTCCAGCCCTTACCGGTACCGTTGTCTTCGCTCTTGTAGTTACCCGTCTGACCCTTGAAGTCGATGCGGTAGCCTTTGAGAGCTGCTTCTGCACCACCTGCGGGGGTGATGTCATATTGGTTTTTCTCGTCGTTGACAACCATTTTAGTTATGTGATTGGTGTCGAGAGGTACGACAAACAGATGGTTGCTGAGACCTGCGGGATTCTCCTTGCAGCTGGCTGAGGAGAGGACGCTCTTTGGAATGCAAGTTTGTGGCATATTATGTAAAATTTTGTGTTTGTGTTGTTGTGAGTAAATTATTAACTAAGGGGCGGTGGCTCGGAAGTCCTCACCACCGTGCCCCTATGTTTAGTGAGAAGAAGCAGTAGAGCTTGCGCTGTCAGCGCCCACCTTGTCGAACATAGCCATGAGCGTCACTACGCCGCCTCCGAACTCATAATTGTATGGGTTCGCGGTAGCGCCGTCGCTCCAGCCTGCGAACTTGTAACCGCTCTTAGCAGTAGCGGTGACGGTGATGATGTCGCCCTCAGCGTAGAGGCCCTTCTCTCCGGAGGTAATCTGAGCGGTACCTTCCTGCTCGTCGGTGGTGTCAACGGTGAACACGTCAGCGATGTAGTCTCCAGCAGGAACGTTGTTCGGAGTGTTGACCTGCTCATTGACACAGAGCACGCGCGGAGAGTAGTCGCGGACACGGGTAGTCTGGGCGGTCTGAATCTGGTAGTCGAAGAGGTTGTGGTCATCGCTGTTGCGCTCCACGGTGATGTTGGCCTGACCCTCGGGACGAATGTCGCAGATGTACTCCAGGATTCCTGGGAGAGCGAAGATAATCTCCGAGCCCTTACCCATAGCAGAGTGAGTGACGAGTGTGAGGTTCTTCATCTGAGAGAACTTCCAACCCTCCTGCTGTGTAGCGGGAGCGAGCTGCGGGTGTTTGACCATGTAACCCTCGATGATCTTGTCGGCGAGTGCGGAGCTGACGTAGGCAATCACCTCGTCGGCGGCACGCAGGTCGTCGTTTAACGACTGGTACATAGCCTTGAACTTTCCGTAGGCCGCCTCCGGGGTCACGCTCCCGGCGAGCAGGTCGCCAGTCTTGACCATGTTGCCGATGGCCTCGCTGATGGTGCCGTTGGTGATAGCCTTGGCAATCTTGGTGTAGATGCCATCGTAGAGCGAGAGACCGAGCTTCACCTGATTTGCTTCCGTCTCTTCCAGCTTGGCGTTGGCTTCGTTGCCGAAGAAGAAGTTGGCACGGACATCCTGACTGTGGCGCTCAGCCACCTTGTTGAGCAGGAACTGTGTCTGCTCTGCGTTGGTAGTGCCGTCTGGATTAACGTGGAAAGGCTCTTTCTCACGGTACTTCTGCACGTTGTCCTGTGGGTGGGTAACTGCGAGAACCACCTTTGCAGCGTTCTCGATCATCTTACCGAGCTGTACCTTCTTGACAGCGCCCTGCTTGTACTGACGGGCCTGAAGGCCTTTGTCGTTAAACAGGAAGAGCTTGTCGAGATTCTCAACATCGGTAGTAACGGTGAGCTTGAGGTCCTCAAGCATCTTGTCGTTGAGCATGGAAGCTCTTGACACAAGGTCGGTGCGAAGCTGTTCGGTAACAGTCTGCACATGACTGAGATTGATTGCGTATGCCATATTATAACGTATGAAAAGATTTGTGTTTGTGTTGTTGCAAATTTACACCCTTGTCCGTTGTAAGTCAAGGGCATAGTGAATGGTTAGCGACGTCGGCGCTTCTCTGCCATTTTTGCATCCTGCTCACGCAACTGCTTACGGATTTCGTCGGCGCTCATGTTGGCATTGACGATACTTTTCACGGAGCCAGTATCGGGAGCACCCACGCCATTATCGGCGGGTACGCCACCCTCTGCGTCGTTCATCGGAGTGGGAGCGGCAGCAATCTCGCTCACCTCCTTTTTGAGTTCTGCCACCTGCTTATTCAGTTTGGCAATCTGCTCATCGCGCTCCTTGATGTCCTTCTCACGCTCTGCGATAGCGGCAAGGTTCCTGGAGTTTTCCTTCGACTTGGCTTCAAGCTGGTTTTGCAGGTCGGCAATCTTGCTGTCCTTATCGGCAATCATGTCCTCTGCGGTGTGGAGAGCGGACTGCGCTTTAGCAAGATCGTTGGCTTCCTGCTTACCGGGATCGTTCTCGGGATTTTCCTCTTGGTCTTCTTCGTCTTTCTTCTTGCCTGGGTTGCAAGCGTCATCGTCGGAGTCGCCCTCGTCTTTCTTCTTGCCTGGGTTGCAAGCGTCACCGTCGGAGTCGTCCTCGTCTTTCTTCTTGCCTGGGTTGCAAGCGTCATCGTCGGAGTCGTCCTCGTCTTTCTTCTTGCCTGGGTTGCAAGCGTCACCGTCTGGGTCGTCCTCGGGCTCGTTTTCTGGGTCTTCGTTGGCAGGAGCGTCGGGCTTTGGCTCGGCCTCTTGCTGATTCTGTGCTGGAGCGGCTTGCTCCTGAGCGGCCTTGGCTGATGCAGTCTCCATGGCCTTCATCTCTTCGTCTGTCATGTGATTGTTGATTTGGTGTGAAACTTCTTGTTTTGGGCCGCCTTCCGGCTTCTCCTCTGGGTTGTTGGCAGGCTTCTCGTCGGGGTCTGCTGCCGACTCTTCCTTCTTGGCAAATCGGGCTGCGGTGAGCGTTCCGGCTACCAACTCCTGTACGCACTCGATAGCCCGCTCCATATTGCCTATCTCGTCAACAAGGGCGGGGATAACCTCGTCGGCATGGAAGACTTCACCAGACAGCATCCAGTCCTCGACCAACGGACGGTTATCGCGGACGGTCTGATGAAACTCTCTGGTGCCCTTGTCAATCAAAGCCTGCAACTTCTCGTAGTCGCCATTGGCGGCATTGCGCGAGATGGCGTTCTTCTCTGGAGAGTCGTGACCGACAATCTCGATGTAGCGGGTGCCATCAATATCATGCGCTCCGTCGGGGGTAGCCCAGAAAGCAGCCATAGAGCCGATGCAGCCGTATTCATCTTTGGGGTTGCGCACTACCACACGGTCGCAACGGCTGGCGAGGTTGACACCTGATGAGCAGCACATGCCATCGACGTATGCCACGGTAGCCTTGTTGTTCTTACGGCAGTCGGCAATGATTTCGTCGTAGTCGTAGCGGCAGGAAGACTCACCTCCGGGAGTATTAATAATAAACAGGTGTCCGATAACCTGCGGAATGGTGTTGGCATAGATTACCTGGTCACGCCAGTCCTTTGAGCCGTAAGAGCAGGCACCGCCATCACGGGTCACGGGACCGTCAATCCACACCACGTTGATAATCTGGTCGTCGTCGGCCAGTTCCTCGTCGTCCCAGTCGAGGCGGTTGAGAACGTAGTGGATGTTATCGACGTATAGCTTATCTTGGAAGTTACCCTTGGCGGTCTTTGTTCCCTTCATTGAAAGGAAGTAACCTTTCTGCTTGACAACATCATTCTCGATGTGAAGCTCCATCGCATTCTTCAGAGCGTTGGCGTAGCCTTGTGCCACGTCAGGCCGAATATCCCACGAACGGTTGTGCAGGATTTTAAGTAAACTGATGTTCATATTTGTGCTATTTTGAATGTTTTTGCCCGAAAGATAGTATATTCTGCAAGACAGGTCAAGGGCAAAATTATTCTTTCTCGAACGGATTTTCTTCCGCTGCCATGTCTATACGGTCGTTGATGCCGATGTTGGAGTACTGGACGTTTTGGATGTTCACATGCACACGCTTGACGAGTTCCTCATGCTCGTGGAGCAAGCGGTTGTATTTCTCGTTGAGTGCGGCAAAGTCTTTTTCCAAAATATCCACACGGCGGGAGAGTTCGGGATAGGTGGGTGTGTCAGTTGATTTGGAATAGTGGGGACGGGTGGACTTAGAGCTAGAGGTGTTACTCGTCTTTGGCTTTGGCTTGAACTTTTCTTGCACTCCGTTGTCATCGTTGAGAAACAAGTAAGGCGATATTTTATAATGTGTGCAGGTGGACAGGAAGTCGCTTATTGGAAATCGTGTACGCAACAGAAAACGGTCATGAGGTTTCTGCGGTGTGACGCCCATCACATCGGCCACATCTTTCCAAAAGATTTTATTCTCTCCGTCTCCAAAGGTCAGTTCTACGGCTTCGGTGTTCCATGTAATCTGTTTCCATTGGTCGGCTTCAATGGTGGCGGTCTCTCTGGTTGGGATAACATGGCGGTTGTTCTCGGAGATAAACAGACGGCTGGGGATGCGCAGGGCATTGCAGATTTGGATAAGCGCCTTCAATGGCAGCTCGATACTGCCTTTTATATAGTTGTATATTACTGGCTGGCTGATGTTGCAACGCCGGGCGATCTCGGAAATGGATATGTCCATTACTACTGGTAACTTGCTTAAAAACAGTTGATTAAAGCTATACTTAACCATACGATAATTATTAAATATGAAATATGAAACAATTTTTAACACACGATAATTAGTAAAATCTACTATAAAACGTTTGTCATTTCACGTAAAATGCTTAATTTTGCAGCAAAGTTACAAAAAATAAGTGAAAAATGAATAATCGGACAAACGAAATTTTATTGCGCATCAAGCAGTATATCTACTGTCTTTGGCTGGCATTGACAGGTCGAAACACATACGCTGGTAACGGCAATGAGCTATACAGGAGGCTCGACGATTTGAAGAAACTCAAAGAGAACTACTGCGTAGCTCTTGACAGATGGGAAGAAGCCAACAAGAAGGTTGGCGAGTTGTCGAAAAGCAACGCAATCCTTAAATCTCAGGTGGAACGTTATCGCGTACTTGTGGAAAACCTGCGTGAGCGCATCCGTGACAAGGAGCGCATCATTGACGAATACGAGAAGACACCTATATATAATAAGGCGGACGAGAAGAAAGATTAAAACGAAAGGAAAAGGAAGAATATGAATTTCGGACAAGCCATAAAGGAGCTACGTATCAAGAAGAATATGACCCAGGTCGTTCTTGCCGAGCGTATCGGTATGAGCGTAAATGCTGTCAGTTCGTGGGAGTTGGGCAAGACCTTTCCACCGAACGACAGCATCAAGCGTCTGTGCGAGGCTTTTGAGGTACCGCAGTCGTATCTGTTGGCTGCGTCCATCGAGGAGGAAGATGTACCAGAGGACAAGCGTGTACTCTATCGTGCCATGCTGGAACCGTTCCGTAAGGAACTTCTAAAGGATAGTGCAAAGTGAGACAGGAGAGCCTGAACATATTGCGCAATGTCTCGCTCGTAGAAGTGATGCGTGCCAACGGATACGAGCCGGTACGACTGCCGAAAAGGGATGGTCGTGTCAGCTATCTGTGTCCGTTCCACGATGACCACGATGCCTCGTTCATTGTTGACCAAAGGGCGAAGGAGGGTGCGGACGCTCAAGGCTGGGGATGCTTCGGTTGTGGCAAGCGTGGCTATGGTGCCATTGCCCTACAGGCAGCGTTGATGGGCTACGACCATGTCAACCTGAGTGGTGAGCAGATGCGCAAGGTATGCCAGCGACTTGTCGATGACCTTGCCGTCGAACTGCCCGACGTGAAGCCGACCGATGAGGGTGAGCGTACCGAGGCTATTGCTCCGCAGGACTGTGAGTTTGACCTTACACCATGGACGGTGCAGCACCTCAATGCGTTGGGGTTTGCCACGAAGCTGGCTACCGACCAACAGGGTGATGAGTTGGTGGTGCGACATAGCGAGAATACCGAAGACAAGAAAGAAG
>JALFIX010000227.1 GCA_022775105.1 Prevotella sp.
GGCGGAACGGATTATTGTCGTAATTTGACATTATATTCTTAAACCAGTCGGCATCGCCTGCTATGTAGTCTCCACACAGTTCCTCCATGAATCCCTTGATGCTTGTACCACCGATAGCCACATGCACCACGCCTATCTTCACTTCCTCGGGCAGGTTCTCACACATGGTGCGTCCGAAATAGTCGGCGGGAGTGAGTCCGGTGCCCTGACGGCAGAGAGGCGGAACGGCAGTGTACCACTTGCCCATCTCGCGCTTCGGATTGCTGAAGTTCACCGCAGCCATCACCTGGAATCTCTCGGGCACATTCTCATAGTCCTGAGCCTCGGGAGTGGCGTTGCCCTCCATATTCGACTGTCCGAAGCAAAGATAAATCTGGAAGTTGGGGTCGGCACTGTCCGGCACACCAATCCATTGTGTGAGGTTTGCAGTAGCCTTCTTAAGCTTGTCAGCCTCGGCGAGATAATCCTCGTCGTTGTCTGTAGTGAATGCCTCGGCAGCAGCGATTGCATTCTCAAGAGCCTTACGTGCAGCCACAGCCTCCTCGCGTGTCAGGTTGGCACCGGCCTCAAGAGCAGCCTTGGCATCCTTGATAGCCTGCAGGAGGTCGCCCTTATTCGAAGTGCTAACCACCTTGAAGCTCACTCCGCCCTGCCACGATATTTTTTCCCAATTGGCGGTCAGTTCACCTTCAAAGTCACCATTTACAACTAATTCCTTGTCACTTCCCACTTCCTTCAATGTAACGTCGTCAAAGAAGATACTTCCGCCATACTGTCCAAACACGAAGTCAAACTCGTTGAGCGGAAATTTTGCAGAGAAATTCCAAGTATAAGTCTTCCAAGAAGTAGTGAAGTCGTATGCAGCCTCATACTGCACGTCATTGCTTCCACCCCACTGGTTCTTGTTGTCTGAAGCGGTGTCGATAGGCCACAATGCGAGAGTTCCGTCGCCAGAACCCTTGATACGAGCCTTGAGTACGTAGTTCTTGCCAACTGTCAACGGGGCATCGAGCTTATAGTGAATCTGCCAGTCCCAAATATTTGCCTGTGGCTCAGATGTTGTCACCTTAAGTGCATGGTTAATACCTTCAGGTTCCTCAATCTTCTCTGTGAGAGTATATTTGCTTACAAATTCCCATATTTCCTCGGATGTCATCACACCTGCGGGGTCATTGCTGTGCCAGTGTCCCTTGCCGTCGAGGGTGTTAAGCACCACCTCTACACCGCCTTCCCCGGCCTCCCATGTAGTGCGAGAGCTCTTGGAATTTGGTTTGTTCTTTGGCCATGGTGTAACTGTAGTAGGCGGCATCTTACAATCGTTATGTGCTGCCCATGCCGACACTCTTGCCTTCACATTGTCGTAGGTCACAACGTCATCAGCATTTCCATGCGTATGTATAATAGGTATCGGGCGCGAACTGCATACAGGGTCACCCCACATCAGATAGCCACTTACTGGAGCAAAGGCGGCAAACTTCTCGTCCATATAGTTGGCACAGAAGTATGTCATCATTCCGCCCATGGAGAATCCCGAAAGATACACCCTCTTATTGTCTATCTTATATCTTTTCACCATCTCATCAATAATCACGGTGAAGAACTTCATATCCTTATTGGATGATACAGATGTATTACCTATATCCCATGAACGGTCGATTCCATTGGGATATACCACGACAAATTTCTCTTCCTTTGCAATGGATTCCCAGTTTGCCATTCCCTGTTGATAGGCAGCATCCTGGTTCAATCCGTGAAGCGAGATGAGCAGCGGAGCATTCTCCGGCAAGTCTGCAGGTGCATAAACGAGCATGTTTCTTTGTGTTCCGTTTACGGAGATATACTCCGATACAGCTTTGTCTTGTGCATTTGCCCCTAAGAACACGCAGCAGAACAACATAAAAAATACAAATAATCTATGATTCATAGAATTGTTCATTTAGTGCATATCATCGTCTGATACTTGTTCATTATAATCATCAGGAGCGGAAGCTGCCAAAATCACCTGATTAGACGTTTCGTAATACTCAATCTCGGGCTTAAAATAAGTTTTTTTCATAATTATACGTTTTGTTATTAATTTATTATTCCAAGTTTGTATTATTTAATAATTATTTTATCGTTGCCTACGATGTTAACACCTTTAGATAACTTGTTGACACGCTGTCCTGCAATGTTGTAAATGGCATCCTGCTGACCACGATCTGCCTTTACACTCTCAATTACGGTAGTCTCTGAATCATCAATCACGATTGACCTGCGCAAAGACAATTGTTTTGATGACGGAATAGCAAGATATGCCTTGCCAGGCACTGCTTTCAGACTTGTGCCGTTCTCCGCATTCCAATAGAATCCAAGATTCTTCTTTGAATCCTTTGATTCAAACGCAAGATAGTACAAAGTGTTATCACCACCTTCGATTTTCTGGGCAGTTGTAGGAGTGGCCTTTAGCAGATTCTCTGCTGCTGCAGATGCATCGCTTACAACAGCGACATTAAATGAAGCGCTATTTGACTTGACAATCACACCCTCTCCCTTAGCTACCTTATTGTCTGCTCTCTTTGTGAAAACCAGTTTCTTTTCGTCAGCGTCAAGTGTCACGTTATACACCTCAACACCATCCCCGGAAAGCTCAACAGCTGCCAAATTATTACTGTATGTTCCCCAATATGTGGTAGAGCCCTCATTGGCTACGGCAGTGGAGGTGTGATTGATGATACCGCGAGTTATTGAATTAACCTTCACTGTTGTGGGGAAACCCTTATCTACTCCAGTCCACAAAGCAAAATTGGTCGGAACTTTAGCATAATCTGGAGTGAAAACAAATGTGGCAGAAGTTTGTCCGTTCGGAATAACATGAGTATAATCAGCAGCTGTTGTCTTTTTACCTTCATCATTTATGATTTCCCAAGATGGCAAAAGAGTCAAATCAATGGTGGCAGCCTCATCAAGTGTCACGGTATAAATATGCGTTTGATTTAATGCTGATGAGAATGTAAGATTTTGACTATTATCATCTTTTAATGCTGCTCCATTCCATTGATTCTTATAATTAAAAACTCCGCTTAAGTATGCTGAATTTTCCCAAGAATCACTTGGCAAGCTTGATATCTGCTCTTTTGTGTCATCTGATTTTATCAAACAAACTTTCTTTACAAGAATATCACACTTACCTTTATCACCTCCTTGCCAAATTGAGATACTACTTGCAGTTCCATCTGTCTTAACATTATCATTAAAGTAAATGGAATATTCATTAGTCTTAGACTCAATTGCAGCGTTGTATTGAGTGCCTGATTTACTTGAAACCGTAATCTGTACTCCAGCCGTATTAATAGCACAATCATACTCTATGGACACTCCTTTATAATCTGTTGCACTAACATTTGTTGCAATAGGAAATCCAGACCACTGTGAACGGAAATTTAGTTGAAAGTTTTCTGCACTATTTGAAGTTCTGTTAACCGTGCATTGTCCCCACCCAGGATTTCCTGATAATAACCAAATGTTTTCTTCACTTTGCGCATGTGCCCCCACAACAAATGCAGCGGCAGTTAATAAAGTAAATAATTTCTTCATAATCAATAAATTTTAGTAAGTAAATAATATATGTTTTAAATTTCGGGTGCAAAGGTACGACGAAATCGGGTATTTTGGCTTGAAATTTGTACCAAATACCAACTAAAATGTTTCAATTATGAAGAAATTCGGGATTAACCGTGAGATTTAGCAATACTTCGGAGACTCACCGTACTTGTTGGGCTGCGGGTCGCTGTCTTGAAGGCAGAAGATGAGAATCATCAGGTTGCTTATAGTACTGATGGCGCCAAGAACTATATACACGGGCTTGGTTACCACTTCTATAATATCCGAAGGAGTGACATTGATGGCAGAGATAAGGTCCAAGTCGCCTGACGATGACATAAACACAGAAGATGCAATGCCGGCAAGAATTGAGGCAAACACCCAAATGGCACTGTGGCCATTATCTTGCAGACGACGCACTGTTACGGCAGCAATCCATACATACATGGCAATGCTAAAAGCTAACGAGAGCATAAAATTACCACCAAGCAACGAACTGCCTATAGCGCTCACTGCCACATAAACCAAAAAACTCCACCATAGCTCACTGCGGCGTGCCCGCCCCCTGAAATTGGTGATGTTCTGCCACGTGCTCTTCACTGCCTCGGTGAATGAAAGCTGTGGTCTTGCATTAATCTTATCCATATCTCAATTTGTTTTATTACTTTTTGCGTTGCAAAAATACACATTATTTCCGATATCACCAAACTTTTGATGAATAATTTGCAGATTTCTCCACTGTATATATAATCAGTAAGAGCCGCGTCTCACGACGCAGCTCTTACCTAAAGATAATAATCTTTACTAAGTATTAATAAAAACCTAACTGTTTACTTTTCAATTTCAGAAGTAATAAGCCCAGAATGTGTTGGGATAAAGAGACTTTACGCGGTCTTTCTCCCCATTCTTAACCAACTTCTTCACATCCTGGAATTCACTCCTGACATCACTGTCGATGGAATATCCATCCAAAACCCCTGGCGTATTGACCGACAACAACATAAGTGCTTCCTGATAGTAACGCGGAATACGCTCACTATGTGCATATTGTTTATCGGCAATCACCTTAAATGCGAGATAGAAGTCCTTACAGTTCTTCTCTGCAAGAAGCCCACAAAGGACAATATCAGCACATTTTCGATTCTCAGGATGAAGGTTGAAGATTTCCGAAGTCACCTCCAACAGGTCAGAAGTCTTAAACTGCTCACCATTAACCTCCACTTTAGGCTTGACATTCCTGATTGCTTCAAGCTGAGGTTTTCTATCCTCCACCCAGCAACTCATTACAGTGGAATGGCTCAGGATGTCCATATACTTCTTTGCCAAGGCATAATTTTTGGTCTCTAAATTCGTTTCGGCCAAGCGTCTGAGTACTGCAAAACTTGTTCCAAAATTCGACTGTAGCTGTTGTTGGAAAGTGTTATGAATCACTTCATTTGGCACACCAAGCGAACGAAACAGCATAGCATTGTAGTTTCGGCACATCGGTTCCTCCCTGTCTTTAAACCAAAAGTCATTAGCCGATGTGACGTTATACAGGAACATGCCATCTGCCAACTTTCCTTTTTCCAAAAGCGCAAGCAAGGCATATCGGCGGACAAAGCCATTCACCTGGGCTTCATCGGGAGATGTTATATCAAGTAGGGCATCCCACTGGCGTGTTTCAGCCAGATGTTCCATCTTCCAGATATGTTCATACTCACGACAACTGTTGTCCTTATATCCAAGATTATAAACCGTGAATCCCATGATTGCAACCAATGCCACTATCTCAACGGCAACATTTGCAATAAAAGCCGGGAGGTGCAATCGCCTGCGATTCCTTATGGTAAGGAGATACACTACCACGGCGATCACCACAGACACGATAATCCATGTAAGAGAGCGTGTGAGTGTATAGTTCCAATATTGCCCTTCGACAAAGAAAGGCACCGGCAACGCCGCAAACCAGAGAAGATGCGACGGATTGTCGAAAAGGCGCATCACCATTACCATTGCACACAACATAACAACCACTGCATACAATGCCTGCAATGCAGCACCCACTATTGGATAATAATAGAACTGCAAGAGAAACGCACCTGCATAATCCAGTATGCCTTCCGGGAGAACCACCGACAATGACAAGACATCGGGTAATGTGGAGAAATAGCTAAAGCCCTCAAGCCACAACAAGCTATAGTGGTAACAAAAATACCACATACACCACAACACCAAGAACATCGTCACGGCATACAGGCTGATATGTATATATAGCGGCAACTTGCTATTTCTCATCTTTTTATTATTTTGTCTTCACATTTAAACAACTCGACTGTATTGTCAGGCATCTCCACCCTACCGTCCATAAATTCGGGTATATTATAGGACTTTAGGCGTAGAGTGTTCTGACGCGGGTCTTTTTGGGGAAGCAGGAACGGTTTACAAGGCTTGCCGTTCTTGTCGAGACAGGCTATAAACAGGCGTGTATATCTGCCGTCAAGCCTACGACTGGAAAACATCACCCACCTTCCGTTCTTCGACCAGGAATGATAACTTTCGGTATTCTCCTTGTCATTCCATACCGATATGTCAACATTCTCACCTGTGTCAAGACGCATCATCCTAAGGTCAGCCTCATTGTGCCAGATGGGGAATGTGCCATATTCAGCTAGTGTATATAGCAGGTATTTCCCGTCGGGAGAGATACGCGGAAAGGATGCGCTGCCTCCCTGTGTCTTAGCGTTATATACAGTGTCAACGTTCTCACCCATCTTTCCGCTCTTAATGTCAAATTCCACACGCAATATGTCATAATGCAAGTCCTTGCGTTCATCGGGCATTTTCTTGCTTGCGGCAGAACTGAAGTAAAGCCATTTGCCGTCGGGCGACCATGACGGGAACGTCTCCATAAACTCTTCGCCATTGAAACGAGGGTCAGTTATCACCTTATTCTCTTTTGTATCATACAGAACAAGGTCGGAACTATAGTCAAAAACCTCAAGAACCTGACGGCCCTCACCAAAGAAAACCTGATGGGTGTCATTAGAAGAAAAAGCAATATACCTGCCTTCCGGATGCCATGCCGGATAAACGGTTTTTGCTTCAGGCTTAACCTTCCGCGTCGTTCCGTTCTCCAAGAATATTGTTCCGCCATTCTTTCCGCGGGCATGGAACAACATACGCTTCGCCGAACGGTTATCGAAATGATGACAGTTCACACACGCACTCTTGGTCGTTTTATTGCTCACGATCTCAAACTCGTCATACGACGACAGTTCCCGTTGATAAATACCCATATATCGCCATGCCTCATAGCCAGGCTCTATCAGGCGATATGCTATCCACGGGTCGATTTCGTCCTTCGACACATTAATTGCAAATGCCTTATATCTAATGCCATCAGGATTTGCATCATTCCATGCCGACACCTCAACATCAATTTTGCTTCCCGCAGCCTTTGACATCATGTCACGCCATTCGTCAAGAGGAATATCCACCACACCCTCATTGCCGCAGACCACAGTCTGTTCCTTCCCGTCAATACGAAATACAGCTTGGATATGCTCCACTCCTTCCATCATGAAATTTAACGGCGCGATATTCACTGGTACTGTCACCCCGATATAATCAGGGAATATGTCAGGTTGCACATCAGCTGTGCGGGCTGCTTTCCTTATCCTTGAGCAGCCCGACAGCGATATGCATACTGTCAACAGTAACGTTGTAAATAATGTCAAATTAAATTTCATTTGTTATGCTTATTTCTTCACAACTTTCTTTCCGTTTACAATATAGAATCCGGCAGGAAGTGTCGAGATGTCTGTTCCATCGGCGAAGCGACGACCCGACAAGTCGAAGATTCCCTTCTTGGCAGCAGTATCATCTACCTTCACGTCCTCTATCTCAGTAACCACACCACCGAATCCGCGAACGAATCCTGCGTATGCATGCTTGCGATAATAGTTGATGTCCCAGATGCCCACTGGAGTATTGGCACGCCAGCCACTGTTGGCAGGCGAATCTGTAGGACACCAATGACATATACCCCACTGCTGCTCGGCGGGAATGATGGTAAGATACTGCTTGACAATCCATTCATAATAGTCAGCCATGCGCTGGTGCATTGCCTCTGTCATGTTGCCGGTACTTACGGCATTGCCATTCGCATCATCCATACCCATGTCAAACTCTGACACTCGGCACAACTTGCCACTCTGGGCCATCAGCTTGAACATCTGGGTGATATACTTCTTGCGGTTGTTCAGTTCATTGTCATTCATACTGCATGAGAGGTGCATCTGCGTGCCGATACCGTCAATCTTTGTCACGCCATCAGCCTCCCATTTCTTTATCCAGTTGATTAGCGACTTCAGCTTCTTGTTATTATCCCAGAAACTTTCGAGGTTATAGTCGTTGATAAAGAGTTTCACGTCTTCGGGACCATACTTGCGTGCAAGACGCACAGCCTGACGCACATATTCGAGGTCGCCCATATAGTCCTGCCAGTAGAAGGCATCGCCGCCAACGTCCCATGTGCCGCTATTATATCCTTCAGAATGTTGCAAGGTGTAGTTACCCTGACCGTCATTGCCGCCGCCCGAGATAGCCTCATTCACGACATCCCAAGCCTTAACCTTGCCGCCACAGGCCTGCATCATCCCCTTAATCCACTTGTCCATGGCATATACCAATGTGTCATGACGCTCCTCCTGAGTAAGAGGAATGGTGGATGGCACATATACATAAGTCAGGTTCTCGCAGATGGCAGGAGTCTCCACGCCGCCACGGTTTGTCTTAACCTTAAATGACGATACGTCAGTACCCTCAAGGTCGCCATTCTTTATTTTCTCCGTACCATTGATTTTCAGGCTCACATTATCAAAATAATATGTATTGGCGTCAGTCAATTCGCTCAGGTTGAAGGCAATGCTCTTGCCAGCCTTACTGAGAGTGCCTGAGAGTTTTATCGTCTTCCACTCTGTGGTGAAAGGTATGTTTCCGATAGCCTCATAGTGTACATAGCTTGACGGGGCGCTGTGAATCTGAGTGGATGCTGTGGCAGCCTTGTCGGCACGCACGTCGGCTGAGAACTCAAACTTCGAGTTTGCACTGAAGCTTCCTGGCACCAACCAGAACTGGTTGTCCCAAGCCTCGTCCACACGTTCCGTAGCCTCAATCTTAAGGCAGCGGCGATCCTCCTCTATGGTCTTACCCATCTTGGTTTCCTCGAACTTGATGTCGCGGATATAGATGTCGCCCACAAAATCACCGCACTGCAACAAATAGAAGTTGCTGTCGTATGAAGCCTTGTAGTCACGTGTCACTGTCTTCCATTCAGTACCGAATGCCACGTCACCAGTTGATCCGCCACCCCAGTCGCCCAACTTGGTGTGCAGTTTGCCTGCCTTTGAGCCTTTCACTGTCATGCTCATGCGATAGGTCTTGCCCTTAGTCATCAGAATATCCGTGCAAGCCAAGAACTGAACTTCCCATGAGTTGACTTTCTTTGTGCAATGTATATTAAGTCCGTCTGTAGCATCAAACGACAATTTATATCCATAAGTTGTTTCGTCACTTTTCCATCCCACACTCTGGTTAGTGCGGAAGTCCTTGTTATATACAGGTACATATATGGTCACATCACCGTCTTCAAGGTCAGGCGCGGGCTTGTCCTGCAGCAGTTTGAGCAACCAACCCTTGGGTTGCTGCGAGTGCCATGCAAGTGTATGTCCATAAACTTGGAGTCCGGCATTTGTTGCCGTATTGACGAATTTTGTAACAGTGCTGAAGTTCATGTTTCCGTTGCCATCCACGCAACTTGCCATTTTCATGGCATTGCCGGCAACAGTCTCATTGGCATTTCTGTTGATGCACTCACGCACCGTAGAGTTGTTAAGGTAGTCGTTTACAATGATTGCGAGTCCCATACGGAAGTTGGGATACTTGTCTCTGTCAATATAATCCTTCAGGTCGGCATACTCGTCAAGATAACGATAGTTGTCGTTATTAGGCTTTCCCACTTCGAAATTCTTTTGTGCCAAAGTGGGCAACGTCATGCCAAGGCAAAGCGCCAATGTGTATATCTTCTTCATTATCAGTTAGTCATTTTTTATATACTTGCTCCTCCAGATATTAGGAGTAAAAGAAGTTATGGAAATTAAGGGAGTTAAGGACATTACGTCCTTAACTTCCCTTACTTATAGAGTCATATAGGCATAAAAACCTATATATATGAGATTATTTACTCAGCAATAAACTTCTTGCCGTTCTTTACAACGATGCCCTTGAATTCCTTAGACACGCCCTGACCGGCGAGGTTGAATACCTTTGTAGAAGCTGCGTTGCCATTAACTACGCTGTTAATGCCAGTCTCAGGATTCTCAGGATCTGTACCGAACTGGTAAGCTACATTTTCATTTACGCCACGCTCCTTAACCCAAAGGTTCTCGGTGGTTTCAGTAGCGATGAGGTTCTCGGTCTTGTCGCCTGTCATGAAGATGATATTCTTGAAATAGTACTTGTTAGCCTCTCTCATGTTTGACAAGTTGAATGTCCAAGAATCCTGGTTGCCATTTGTCTGTGATGGGATAGCGATAGTACCCTCATAAGTCTGCCATTCGGTTGTGAAATCCAAGTTGCCGATACCTGCATAATGGAGGTAGCCACCAGGACCATTAGAGTTCTGAGAACCAACGGTAGCAGGAGCGTCAGCCTTATATTCGAACTTGAGGTAAACTTCCTCGCCTACAGCGAGAGTGCGGTTACCAATAATGAAGAACTGGTTGTCCCATGGCTGACCATTATACAGTGCCTTTTCATCATCTGTAGGATTTGCTGAATCAGCAAGCAAACCAGCAGCCTTAGCCTCGTCGATAGACATATTGCGCTCACCAGCGTTTACGACTACCTCAGTAGCATTTACGCAATCCTCGGGGTTAAGCGGCTCCTTAACGATGTCGCCTTCAACCTGCTCGAAATACATTTGGTTACCAACATTGTCAACGAGGATAGTCCATACACCAGCTGCAGGCAGCTTAATCTTGGCATTTGAACCCTCTGTATAGTCAACCCATGTATCAGCCTTTGCATTACACTTGATTGTATTGGCCTTGAATGCCTTAGAGTTACCGCGAACAGTAGAGATCATTACCTCATTAACCCATGAGTCTTTGTCACCCTTCTTACCAACTGTAATAACGTATGCCTCGTCATCCTCGCTATAAGTTAATGCCTCAGCTGTGTCGAAGTCATATTCTACCATACCAGAGGTGGTGTTGGCAGCTGTAACGAAGAGACCCTCTTCAAGAACCATTGATTTCCATGAAAGGTCATCGAAATAGAAGTCAACAGCATCCTTTACTTCAGGATTGAGGTTGAATGCGATTGACCAACCATTTGCCATATTAGAATTGATTGTGAGAATTCCGTCAAACTCCTGCCATTCTGTTGTGAAGTTAACGTCGCCAACAGCCTCCCAGTGCTTGTAGTTAGATGGAGTCTGATTGTGAATCTGAGTATTGGTCTTACATGGCACAGAAGCCTTATAACGGAAGTGGATCTTCAACTCAGTACCTTCCTTCCAACTCTGAGGAGACTGGATCCAGAACTGGTTGTCCCATCCAGATGCATCACCTTCAGTATCAGCTACAGCACCACGAACGATAAATGCGTGATTGCCGTCTGCTTCCTCGATGATTTCAGCTGGGAATGGGTCAGAACCTTCCTTACCATCGTCGTGCATATTCACGTTTGTACCCTTCTGCTTGCTCCATGCGCAAATTCTGAAGTTATTCTCCAAATCGTCGAATTTCACATCAGCAAGTCCGAGTTCAGCCCAAGATTTCTCGGCATCACCATTAGTAAGCTCTTCTTTCCACTCTACAGGACGCTCTTCCTTGCCTTCGTGGGTAATCTTCAGGTATGCGATGTCAAAGCTACCAACATAGTCGCCACACTGCATGAGCAAGTTGCCATTGGCTTCTGTACATTCATAATCAAAAGTACCTTCAACCCACTCGGTAGTGATAGGGAACTGTCCATAAGGAGTCTGACCAAGGCCAAGCAATGATATATTCTTACTAATAGAACCCTTAACCTTGTAGTGGAGAGTGTAAACAACGCCTACTTCAGGAATAAAGCCACCGATAGGGTGGAACTGGCAGTCCCATGAAGGATCTGTTGCCTCCTCACTTTGGAAGTGAAGACAACCGTCCTGAATAGAGAGTCGAGCCACTGCGGATTCACTGGCTCCCCATCCAAAGAATTTGAACTCAGAGATGTCGGTGTACTTAGAGAAATCAACCTCTGCATCGACAAACTCTTTCGCATTTGCACTCAAGAAGCATGTCAAGAGAGCAAATAATGTAAATAGTTTTCTCATAATGAAATTGAATTAAATTAATAAATAAAGATATAAATAATGTAATTATTTCCCACTTAATGCATCACAGAATGCCTTATATGTAGCGGTGCGCACCCAGTCCTTACTCTTACTGTCGATAGACCATAAACCAACGGGGTCGGAGGTGTCAACCATATTCCCCTTGCAGAGACCAGCCTGCTTGTCGCTGGGCACCTTGCTCATATAGCTCTTTATGACATAGGCATAGTAATCAGCCAATCGTTGTCTCTGCTCTTCAGTGATGTCCTTAGCAGCAACATTAGTGCCTGATGCATCCTTGTAAGTTATGTCGAAGTTGGACAGACGGATAAGTTTGCCTGCTGACACAAGATTATCAAGAAGTCTGTCGAAAGCCGCCTTGTTTTCCGCCTGCTTTGCCTCGTCCTCGCTATAAGAGAGACTCAGCTTGGCATTGATGCCGTCAATCTTGGCTCCATTTGTCTCCCATACAGAAATCCAATACTTAAGACTCTCAAATTTCTTTTGGTTATCCAGACCTACCTCACTGATAAAGAACTTCAAATCAGCAGGATTACCCTCGTAATTCTGATATGCAGTGATAGCAGCCTTCGATACCACGGGGGCATAATTTTCACTGCCAAAGACATCCTGCCAGAAAATTTTCTCGTCAGAGTGCTTAAGGTCAAGCATACCATTTTCCAATTCAGCCTTGGAATCAATAGCCTCGTCGATAAGGTCGAATGACTTGATACGGCCGGCATTAATCTTCATCAGACCATTACACCATGTATTAATGGCATAATTGAGAGTGTCATTCAATTCCTGGGCTGTCTGTGGGCGATGATCATCGGGATAATAACCAACCTGCACCTTTTGAATATATAGAGGTGTGGTACGAGTGTTCTCAATTCTCAAGTAGCCCTCAGTCACACCCTCTGCACTTTGAGCCTCAACAATAACCTTTTGCCATTTTCCGGCTTTGACAGCCCATTTTCCATCAGAAGCACCATCCACCTTATTGCCAGAGAAATAAACATTAAACGAACCGTCAATGTCAGCCTTAACCCAGAATGTGGTGGTATATTTTGCGGCAGGGTCAACCTCAAATCCCTCAATGATACGCACCTTGGCGTTAGGCTTTTTCTTAGTACCAATCATAAGGGTGTTCTGACCATCGTAATAAGCAATAGAGGCCTCTCCACTCTCTACAGTACCCTCAAAGGTTGTCATCGTGTTGTAGTCAACAGTCTTGCCTTCCACGAAATCCACAGGAATCTCAATAGGAGCCGTAAGAGTCTTCAGCCACTCGTCGGCCTGGTTGGCATTGGCAGCAATAGGACTTCCGAAGACATCGCCGCCAATTTCCTCAACATGGTCGAGAAGGTCTTTCATGTCGATGAAGTTCATCACACCCTTTGCGTTGACGATAGTACCCGACATCAGTGATGTACCGAATGCCAAGTTGTCGAAGTTGGTCATGGCAGCAGCATGGGCCAGTGCCTGCTTGTTGTAATCAGCCACCTTTAGGGTGACACCAAGAGACATGTTAGGATTCTTGCTCCTGTCAATGTATGATTTGACCGGAGCATATTCCTTGTATGGCTCTGTTATGGTTGGATCCGGCTCTGCAGCGAAATCGTCAGTCACATTATAGTCGGCACATGAAACAGCAAATACGCCTGTTGCCAACATCAAGAGACCATTTATAATGTTCTTTTTCATAATCATTGCCTCCTAATTAATTATTTAACGTATTTGGGAGAGAAGAACTCTCTTTTGTTTGACTCGCGTGTCTGCACAACAAGTGTGTCGGTTGTAGATACCTGGATATCCTTACCGGCAAAGTTAACATTGTAAGACAGGCGGAGGATGTCGCGCTGAACGGGCTGGCCGTTGTTGCTACCCCACTGATAGTCCTTGTATTCTGCCCTCTCGGTGCCTTTCTCAATAAACTCACCTTCTCCAGACACAGTCACACCTTCATCATCGGTGGATATTGTGCACTTGTCGCCGTCGAATGTGAGGAGGAGATTACATGGTACCGAAGCTCCCGAAGTCTTGAACGAAACGGGGAAGATAGCCTGCTTCATGTTCTTTGTTGTAATACCGCACACCTCATCGTTCTGGTTAACGGGGTTCTCCTTGTAATGCTCCTGGTCGGAGTTCACAAGTGAGAAATCCTTACGCACGACAGTATTGGTAACACCCTTCTCTGTCACATTGTCAACACCTCGACGGATGTATTTTGCATCCCATGGATTCTTGTACTTCACGCAGTAGAGCACATAGTCCTTGGCAAGCACATCCCACTCACTTGTGTTCTGACGAACCGGGGTCAGGCCCTCACGCGGTGTACCTGTAAGGATATGATCGATACCCCTTACATTAGTCATCAGCAATGGAATAACGTATGTATTTTCAATTGCCTTGGGATCGTTGAAGAAAGCATCAGTAAACTGCACTTCGATATATCCTCTTTGGTCACCATTGTAAGGAATGGTATTGCCTACGAGATTATAGTATTCCTTGGGCAAGGGAAGAACAGGCTCTGAGGGGTTTCCACCGGCATCCACAAACCAGAGATTATCACAAAGAGTCTCATCAATAACCACATCAGCCACAGCGTCACGTCCTTTGTATGCGCCACCCATTGTAGCCCAAATTTGGCATTTGTGCGCATTGTCGAGGGTGTTGTTATAGATATCGTTGCCTAATATGAGCGTGCGCACAGGGAACTGATATGCGAAGTAGGCTGTTGTACCACCTTCATAATCGGGGAATTCGCTCTCTGAATTGTAGCAAGACGCGAATGTAAGAGAGAACATTCCCAAAGTTACACCGTATATATATTTCTTCAGTTTCATAATAATATGTATTTAAACGATTTATCGCCAACCTTTGTTTTGTTTGAGATTGCTCCATTTCAGAACCTCACCCTTTGGAATCGGGCCATACCACTGATAAGAGCTGTCGTACTTGCGTTCCTCCACGTCAATTACTGTGTATGTGAGTACGCCGTCTTCATCGCGGTCAATCTGCATACCCTTGACACCCTCATTGAGAGGCATCTTCCAGCGACGGAGATCCCAGAATCGCTTGTTCTCGAAGCAAAGCTCTATACGACGCTCGTTGCGGATAAGATCTGTCATCTTCGCCTGGTCGGCAGCACATTCTTCAAGATAAGCGTCGCCTTCAGGAAGAGGAAGCCCCCACTCGTCGGTTCCGAGACCTGCACGACCACGTATTGCCTTAATCACATCGTAGGCAGTGAAACCCACGCCTGTCGGGTCGGCCTTTGGTCCCCAAGCGTCGTTGGCAGCCTCTGCGTAGGCAAGGAACAATTCCGTATAGCGGATGCGCGGATAGATGTGCTGCTGCTCAACAAGTGAACTCTGCAACGGGCTTACATCGTCGCGGAGAAGCTTTTTCATATAATATCCCGTACGTGTTGATGTTCCACCATAGTTGATGTTGTCCAACGACTCGTCCTTGTCATTAGGATATGTACCTGTAATGATGACTGTCTTTCTGAATGTCATTCCATTGTATAGGATATTGTCATCAAGACGCAGGTCACGGTTTGCGTACGGATTCTTCGGGTCATAACCTGAGTTCGGGTCAGTTATTGGCCTACCGTTACGCATTGGGAATGCGTCAACGAGATTCTGCGACGGGTTGACACGACCGTTTCCATAAAGCGTTGGGGGGAAGTTTTCCCTCTCCTGACTTGCGTCCTTTCTTCGGTCAGCACGCCACAATATCTCCGGCATTTCAGATGCGCTGGGCTCTAGTTTTGCCTTGAGCTTATACCAAATATTACCTGTAGCGTCAAATCCGTCCATTCCGCCGATACGCTTGAGGACGTTGGCACAAAGCACTGCTGCCTCTTCGGAAGTCACACCGCTCTGGTCGCGGAATGCGGGACTTGCAGCGAGCAGAGCCACCTGAGCCTTGATAGCCTCGGCAATCTTTCCTGACATAAGGCCACGTGACCTGGTACCGAACACGAGGTTGTAACCAGTAATCTCAGCGCCCAACTCCTTATATTTTGCGGGGATTTCATCATACGCCACATCCACATAGTCCATAGGGAGATATTTCATTGCACTGTCGCAGTCGGCGAAGCATAGTTTCACACAGTCTGAGAAGAGAGCGCGCGGCTGGTTGAAATCAGAGCTACCATCCTCAGGCGCTGTCAAGAGAGGCACACCATAGAGAATGTCATCATCGGCATAACCGCCATGAGCCTGAAGCAGATAGTAATACATAAGGGCACGCAGACCGTAAGCCTCGCCCTTCAGTCGGTCGATAAACATCTGCTGCTTTGAAGCGGCACTTGGAGCCCACTTCACCTTGTCAACAATAGTTAGGAACTTGTTGATATACTGGATAGCGTCCTTACAGCTGTTCCACTGCGACATCGGGTCGTTATCTGATGCCCATGTACCTGTTGCCATATTCAGATAACCGCTGTTGGTATTATTAGTAACAGCATCATCAGTGGCAACGTCGGTCTGGCACGTAGTAATATACGGAAGACGGCTATAGCCGTACATCAGCAGACCTGCCGCATATTTTGACTCCTCATACATGGCATCCTCCTGACGGTTGTTCTCGTCAGCAGGCTCGAACATGTCCTGGCATGAACACATTGTGAGGAGCACCGTCAAATACAATATAATATTTTTTGTCTTCATCTTATATACATTATTATATATTATTTAGAGAGTTACCTTAACACCGAGGTTGTAGAAACGGGTCTGCGGAGCTGAACCGATGTTAGTCTCCCACATCTTGCGGTGCTTTGAGATAGTGAGCAGGTCGTTTCCACTCAGATAGATAGAGAGAGCCTTCACATACTTGCTCTTAAGCATTTCTTTGGGGAAATCGTATGTGAGCTGCACCTTGCGCAGGTTGAAGCGGTCGGTGCTGACAAGCCAGAAGGTTGATGCCGCAGCATTATTGTTGGAGCTGAGTGTGGTCAGACGTGGATGAGTGGCAACGTCTGCAGTCTCTGGAGTCCAGCGTCCGCGTACATTCACTGAATATTTGCTTTCGCCGCTCATATAGTAATACGAGCCATTTTGCATTGTCTTACCGCCAAACTGACCATTGCCAAGCATGAAGAGTGTGAAGTCCTTATACTTGAGCGTGAGGTTTAGACCCAAGTGAAGCTTTGAACTCCATGTGCCAAGGTCAACCATGTCTTTTGAGTCGAGAACATTGTCGCCATTCACATCCTCATACTTCAGGTCACCAGGCAGGATGGTACCGCCAATCTTCGGAGTGGGCAAGTCGCTCTTCAGTGTGAGCTTTCCTGTTTCCTCGTTCTTGTTGAAGTCGTCGTATGTATAGAATCCCAAGCACTTGTAACCGCGGATTGCATCGATGGCATGTCCCTCAACGCGGAGGTGGTCATACTCCACTATCTCATCATACTTCTTGTAATTGGTCTTGACATACGAGCCAACAAGTCCCAATGTGGCATGAACGTTACCCAACTGCTTCTGTGCTGTCACACTGAAATCAAGACCCTTGCGGTTCTGGATGTTGTTGTTGATGGCAGACTTGAACGAACCTCCGTTGAGACCACCTGAAAGGTGTGACGGGAACATCGTCGGATTCTGGATTATGAAGCCATCCAAGTCGGAGTTGAAGAACGTAAGGTCGGCTGAAATCAGCTTGTTGAAGAACGAGCCGCGCAGGCTAACCGAGTACTCCTTGCGATGGATGAAGTCGAGGGCAGGGTTGCTACCTATAGTAGAATAGGTGATGTCTGAATGATTACCCTCATTCCATGAGAAGTTGCCTCCGCCTGTCTTCCACTGTGCCTCATAGAGATAGAATAACTGGTCGCCCATATACACGTCGATATCCTCGTTAAGGTCGCTGTATGATGCACTGAGCATCAGGTCGTCAACGAAGGTGTCCTTCATGAAACTCTCCTTGGCGATATTCCAACCCAAGGTGAAAGAAGGTGAGACGGCATTGCGGTTGCCTTCAGCCAAGCGTGATGAATGTACACCAGCCAAGGCCACCTCGGCGAAATAACGGCCCATATAGTCGTAACTTCCGAGAAGTCCAATGTTGAAGTTGGTATAGCGGTGATATGTGCCACTGGATGTGGTGGTGTACATATTGCCGAGCGCCATACCAGTTACATGGTGCTTGCCACCAAATGTGTGGTCATAGTCGAAATGGCCGTTCCAGCTGATGGTCTGACGATATTTTGAGTTT
>JALFIX010000008.1 GCA_022775105.1 Prevotella sp.
ATTTCTTTGTTCCTGCTTCTGTACCTTCAAGTGCCTTGATTGTTCCGAATCCGCTCCAAGGTGCTTTTGTTTGGTAATAAGAGAGTGCAGAAGAAGGCACATGTAGTGTGGCAGATCCTATATTTGAGCCACTGAATATACTCCAACCGATACGAGAAATTTTTTCAGCATAACAATAGACATTTTCAAGATTTGAACATTGTGCGTATCTATTATTAGTTGATTATCAATGCTATACGCTCTAAACGGTAGAAAAGTGACTGTGTGGATTCTGTTTAGATACGAAAAGGTAATATTTAACGTATTTAACTTTCGATTACACCAAAAACCAATGAAAAGGGATAGGATGAGGTGTTTCTACTGAAACCGCAGTATGAAAAGCAAAGGAGTCATACAGATTTTACTATGGTTCACGCATCTAAAAAATGGTATACATATAACTTTGCAACCGAGTTGCAAAGTTTATTTGCTATCTTTGCAGCCAAATTGAAAATATAATGAAGCAGAAGCTCTACATAACTATTTTGGCTTTGACAACAATTGTTTTGTTGGCATTGTCGTTTATACCGCACCATCATCACGAAAGTGCGGTATGTACCGTTGTGGAGCATTGCAATAGCGACAACGCTGACAATGACAAACATACGTCACATAAGGACGATGGAACAAAGTGCTTCGAACAAGGCAGTTGGGATGTTGTGTCAGTAAAGACTTTACATACAAGTAACATACATTATTTATATCATGCAATAGTATGGGCTTTATCTCGTATTATGGGATGGGTGTCAGAACCAACTAAGACGGTGTTTGACACTCGCATACCTATTATTATAAAGGCGGAACTATTGCGGATAAATGGACTTAGGGCACCTCCTTTTTATCGTTTCTAATAGCGTTGTTTCTTTTAAGGGGGGCAACGTACAGCGACTATACCTATTCATATGGAAGGTATAGTTACAAATCAATCATTTTTATTATGAACTTGCAAGTGCTTCAGTGTTTGGAGCACAGGCATTAGTTATTGCAAAATGTCAATTAAGGAAATTCTGGCGCTTGGCGCACTGGCTTTTCCTCTTTTGTCGTATGCACAAAGCAAAGACAGCTTGACATTCACACAAGATAGCACAGACATGACTTCTATGAAGAGGTCAAGTGTCGTGCCTTATATTATACCAATGTCACTTATGTCGTATGGAACGGCAGAGGCTATTGTTATGAATAAAGGCAGGATGCTGAACTATGCTATCGGACATGAGGTTATAACCCACAAGCCAATAGCCATAGGGATTGATGACTATACACAGTATGTGCCAGCTGTAAGCGTATTGGCATTAAATCTGTGCGGAGTAAAAAGTTGTCATAACCTAAAAGAACAAACGATGCTGTTGGGGTTGTCAAGTTTGCTGACGGCTATATCCGTAAATGGCTTGAAATACACAGTAAGAGAGATGCGTCCTAATGGCTCACGTCGCAATTCTTTTCCATCTGGGCATACAACAGTTGCCTTCATGGGGGCAGAACTCTTGTGGCAAGAATACAAGGACACTTCACCGTGGATAGGTATAGGTGGTTATGTCATATCTGCAAGTACAGGAGCATTGCGTGTGTATAACAACAAGCATTGGATAGGAGACGTGGCATTTGGAGCAGGATTGGGTATTCTGTGTACGAAATTGGCATACAAGTTATATGAGCCGATTTCACGCAAGATGCACAACAAACAGTCCAAGCGAACAAACACTGTCTATCCATATTATAACGGACAACAAGGAGGACTAGCACTAACTATACAATTATAATTAGAACGATAAAGAAATGTTTCAAAAAATAATTCAATTATCAATCAAGAACAAGGTAACTATAGGTATGTTGACCTTGGTGCTCATTATATGGGGCACATGGTCGTTGTCGCAGTTGCCTTTTGACTCTACACCTGATATTACAAATAATCAAGTACAGGTGATAACCCAAGCTCCATCATTGGGAGCGCAAGAGGTAGAGCAGTTTATAACCACTCCAGTAGAAATGGCTTTGGCCAACATTCCACGTGTGGAAGAACGCAGAAGCATCAGTAGCAGCGGCTTGTCTGTCATTACATTGGTTTTTGATGACGATGCAGATGTATATTGGGCTCGGCAGCAGGTAAGCCAACAACTAAAGGAGGCAGAGGAAGTCATACCACAAGGTAAGGCAACCATAGGTATGGCTCCTGTCACTACTGGTTTGGGAGAAATATTCCATTATACCATTCGTGCAAAGAAGGGATATGAGGACAAATACAGTTTGTCAGATTTACGTACCATCCAAGATTGGATAGTCCGCAAGCAATTGTCAGGAACACCTGGCGTTGCAGAAGTCAGCGGCTGGGGTGGATATGTGAAGCAGTATGAAGTGGCTGTGGATGCCGACCGTCTCAATGCTGTTGGTCTTACAGTTACAGAAGTTTACGATGCCCTTGAAGCAGGCAACGAGAACACAGGCGGAAGCTACATAGAGAAAAATAGTAACCAGTATTTTATCAGAGGCTTGGGACTTGTTTCAACACTCGAAGACATAGAGCGTATCCCTGTCAAGACAGTCAATGGCACGCCTATCTTGATACGTGACATTGCAAAAGTACAATATGGTTATGCCACACGTTATGGTGCAGTTACACGCAATGGCGAGGGTGAAGTGGTGGCAGGTATCTCACTGATGCTGAAAGGTGAGAATTTCCAGCAAGTTATTAAGAACGTAAAAGAGCGTATTGCGCAGATTCAGAAGAGTCTGCCAGAGGGTGTAGTCATAGAACCATTCATAGACCGCACTCAGTTGGTAGACCGTGTTACTGGAACCATCACCCGCAACCTTATCGAGGGTGGCCTCATTGTTGTGTTCATACTCGTTCTGTTCTTGGGTAATTATAGGGCAGGATTGGTGGTGGCATCCGTCATTCCGCTCGCTATGCTGTTTGCTTTTGGTATGATGCGGTTGTTTGGTGTCAGCGGAAACCTCATGAGTTTGGGAGCCATTGATTTTGGCTTGATCGTGGATGGCGCAGTGATTATCGTAGAAGCCGTATGCCACCATATAGGTATCAGTCGTGACAAATACCATGGCTTGCGCTTAACACAAGAGCAGATGGACAAGGAGATATATCATTCCGCTTCCAAGATTCGTAAGAGTGCAGCCTTTGGCGAAATCATTATCATGACGGTATATCTGCCATTGCTTACATTGGCTGGTATAGAAGGAAAGATGTTCCGTCCGATGGCACTTACCATTTTCTTCGCCATCCTTGGAGCGTTTATCCTTTCGCTTACCTACGTACCAATGGCAAGTGCTCTGTTTCTTAGCAAGGAAAGTGTACATAAGACTAATTTGTCAGACCGTCTGATAAACAAGTTACAGAGTTGGTATAAGCCTATCATCACCAAAAGTCTGCAACATAGCAAGGTGCTCATAGCTTCCATGGTGCTGCTGTTCGGCATCAGCCTTTTCGCTTTCACTCGTTTGGGCGGTGAGTTTATCCCGAATCTTGAAGAAGGTGACTTTGCAGCCGAAATCAGCATGGCACAAGGTACATCACTCTCTCAGATGGTGAAGACCTGCACTCAGGCAGAAAAGATATTGAAGTCTAAGTTCCCGGAGGTGAAGCAGGTGGTAACTCGCATCGGTAGTTCAGAGATTCCAACCGACCCAATGCCTATAGAACGAGCAGACATGCTTATAGCCCTCTATCCGAAAGCAGAATGGACATCTGCCAAGACAAAGGACGAACTCATGGAAAAGATGGAAGAAGCCTTGGGAGCTATTCCTGGAATGGAAGCCGAATTGACACAGCCAATCCAAATGCGAAACAACGAACTGATTACAGGTATTAAGCAGGATGTCGCCATCAAGATATACGGCAACGACCTTGATGCTCTGCAAGCATCCGCAAAGCGAGTGGCATCTCTTATCAAGCGTGTTGACGGGGTGTCTGACCCATTTGTCGAGAAAGTACAAGGTTTGCCACAGATTCAAGTAAAGTACAACCGAGATCAGCTGGCTAAATATGGCATTTCGATAAGAACTGCCAACAAGGTGCTTGAAACTGCTTTTGCAGGAAGCCGCTCGGGATATGTGTTTGAGGGCGACAAGCGATTCGACTTGGTGGTGCGTATGGACAAGGACTTACGTAATGATATAAAAGCTATAGAAAGTCTGTACCTTCCTCTGCCCGATGGTGGAACAATTCCTCTCCAGCAAGTAGCACAGATTACATTGACTGATGCACCTGCACAGGTTACACATGAGGATGGACAGCGAAGGATATTTGTCGGTTTCAATGTAAGAGGACGAGACATACAGACCACAGTAGATGAAATTCAGGAGGTTTTAGACAAGGAACTAAAATTGCCAGCAGGTTATTATTACACTTATGGCGGTCAATTCCAAAATCTTCAAGAGGCAACCGGTCGTTTGATGCTGGCAGTTCCTTTGGCATTGCTCGTCATTTTGGGTTTGCTGTATGCTACGTTGAAGAATATCAGGGAAACCTTGTTCGTATTCTCAGCCATTCCTCTCTCTGCCATTGGTGGTGTGTGGGCTTTATGCCTGCGAGGTATGCCTTTCAGCATTTCCGCAGGTGTAGGTTTCATTGCCCTCTTTGGTGTGGCTGTACTGAACGGTATTGTACTGATAGGACAGTTCAATACTTTTGAGAAAGAAGGCGTGACGGATGTAAAAAAACGAGTGATAGATGGTTGTATGCTCCGTCTTCGTCCTGTCATCATGACCGCATTGGTAGCTTCCTTAGGTTTTATGCCTATGGCCTTGTCAACTGGTGACGGTGCTGAGGTTCAACGACCGTTGGCTACTGTGGTCATTGGCGGATTGGTAACAGCCACGATATTGACACTTGTTGTCTTGCCATCTATTTATAAGACATTCACCAAGAAAAAAGAAACAAACGTATGACAAGAATAAGATTGTTTATATTAGGCGTACTGTCTATGGCATTCGCCTCCATGTACGCACAAAATGAGAGTTGGTCTTTGCAACAATGCATAGACCTCGCTCTTGACAACAGCCTATATATGAGAAATGGGCAAATTGCAGTTGGAAAAGCTAAAGACTTGCAGGGTACAACATTTGATATTGAAAAGACCTCTATAACGCTCAGCCAAGATCCGACATCTGGCGGAAGTCCAGACAATGGCATTTTGATAAGCCAGACCTTTGATTTTCCTACGGTGTATAACGCCCGAAACAAGTTCTTGAAAGCTGAGACTGCCGTTGCGCAAAGTCAGGTGGCAATAGTAGGCAACCAGTTGGTAAGAGATGTAACATCTGCATATTACTCGTGGCTTCATGCACATAGCACTTTGCTCGTGTTGCAAAAGCAAGACAGCGTATATCAGCACTTTCTGCAACTGGCATCGGCTAAGTACAAATCGGGGGAGGCTAACCAGTTGGAACAGATGAATGCACAACGATTGCTGAATGAAAATCGGATAAGTTTGCAAAGAGCAGAGAATGACTGCAAGAAATATTTATTGCAGTTGAAACAGCTCATCAATACCAATACTGACTTCACTCCTCAAAACGAGGGGTTGGCAAAACTACATGACGCGAATCTTGGGGAAACTAATTTCTCAGACACGCCACTTGGACGAAACATGCAAGCACGCCTCATAAGCAATGAACGTAGTGTTTCGCTTGCCAAGCAGGGGTATATGCCAAGCTTCACTCTCGGCTTTACAACACAGGCTGTCATCAAAGGATTCAATCCTTACAATGTTGACAGAAGTAGGTTTTCCAAAGGTAACTTCATGGGATTTGAGGTAGGCATCGGCATACCCCTGTTTTGGAAAAGCAATCGGTCAAAAGTCAAGGCTGCCAAACGTGATGTGGAGTTGGTGCAGAATGAGCGTGCATTGGCAGAACAGCAGCAGAAAACGCTTATGCGTGATGCCACAAATGAGTATATGAGAGCAAAACAAGTTCTTGATTATTACGAAAGACAAGGCAACGCCGAGGCAGCACTCATGGCGAAACTATCTCAGATAAACTACGAGAACGGAGAAATGGGGTATGTGGAATACATACAAAACCAAACTTCGGCTCTTGATGTACAACTTCGTTACATAGATGCTGTCAACGACT
>JALFIX010000022.1 GCA_022775105.1 Prevotella sp.
TGACAACTGAATGCCCAATCCAGTTGTCAACTGAATGCCCGATTCAGTTGTCATCTGAATACCCGATTCAGTTGTCATCTGCTTCCCCGATTCAGTTAGCACCTCTTTCCCCCATTCAGACACCAACAGGAAAGAGAGCCGTAATGAGCCAAAAAGAGCCATTGCCAAAATAAAATGTAGTACCTTTGCATCGTGAATAATCGTTTATTTTTTTAATCTTTTAATTGTTTAATTTTTTAATTTCATAGAATTATGAGTAAAGCTTACAAAGTGACAAAACGAACAGTGAAGTTCGACAAGGACAATCCCATGACCGTTTACAGTGTGGTACCCGTGAGCTACGGAATACTGACCACTGAGGACGTGGCAAAGCAGATTGCCACCGAGTCGGCATCAACCCCGGGAGACGTGAAAAACGTGCTCGACCGCTACGCCTACTACGTCAAGGAGAACATCAAGAAGGGCTACACCATCGAGCTCCTCGGCATGGGCTACCTCGGCATCCGCTTCATCACCTCGGGCACTGCCAAGAGCGAGAAGGAAGCTACCTCCAAGCTCATCCAGAGTCTCGTCCCCTCGTTCAACCCGTCATTCCAGATAGTTAACGGAAGGCGTGTCTATAACCTCATCAACGACAAGATCACGCTCGTGAAGTACAATGGCACCATCCCCGCCGACAGCACCACCGGCGGCAGCGGCGGCTCTGACAACACCGGAGGTTCTGACAACACCGGAGGCAGCGGCACCGACGAGGAGCTCCCGCCAGTGATCGGCGGTGACGAGAATAGCGGCGGCGGCGATGACGAAGTCATCGACAACGGCGATCTCGGATAGTAAATGCCAAAAGTTATGAAGTTTATAATGTTCATTTATTTAAAAACATCGAGTATGAAAGTAAATTGGAAGCAAATAGCGCTGTATGTCATCAAGGTCATTGAAATGATATTGGGTGGCGCCGCAGGTGGCGCAGTGTCGCAACTGCTCTAACCGTTCTTTTGAACACGAATTGCCATGAATGAACCATAAATTAAAAGAAAATTCATGGAAAATTCACGGATAATTCGTGGTAATTCGCGTTCAATAACATAAATTCACGGATAATTCATGGTAATTCGCGTTCAATAACAAAAAAAAATAGCTTTATGATTTCAGAAAATTTTCCCCTGACTCTTGGAGGTTCCCCCGTAACCTCCGAGGACCACCTCCTCACAAGGATAGAGAACGGCATATACATGTCCTCCGCCTCTGTCAGTTACCTCATCCTCCACTGTTCCGCCACCCGCGAGACCCAGGACTACACCGCCGAGCAGCTCAAGCACGACCACCTGGCCCGAGGCTTCCTCGACGTGGGCTACCACTTCTACATCCGCCGCGACGGCACCTTGACCCAGCACCGCCGCCTTAACGAGGTAGGTGCCCACTGCCGTCCCTTCAACCGCTGCTCGATAGGCATCTGCTACGAGGGCGGCCTCGATGCCAACGGCAAGCCCAAGGACACCCGCACCCTCAAGCAGCGTGCCGCTCTCCTTGCCCTTCTCCTCGACCTGAAGCAGAAGTTCCCCAAGGCCGTCATCCGCGGTCACAAAGACATGCCCGGCTCAGTCCCCAAGGCCTGTCCCTGCTTCAATCCGTCGAAGGAATACGCCTACTTGATGAAGCAGTAGGGCTGCGCAGCCAATATACAAAGTTTTTAGTTAAAGATTAAATTATTCGTAAAACACCCACTCTGTGAAGAGCGGGTGTTTTCTTTAATCTTTTAATTCTTTAATCTTAAAGTTAAGGTTGTTTTTCGTTAATTATACCTAACACCAATCAATTTCTTTGCAAAACATTTTGTATTTACGTCATTTTGATGTATCTTTGCCACCAAATATAATAAGTATTAATCCTATTAAAACATAAGAATTATGGCACAGACAGCAATGACCGTCCGTTTGGACTCCGTGCAGAAGGCAAAATTCGACCAGCTCTGCGAACAGTTTGGCATGAGTGCCAACACTGCCATCAATGTATTCGTGCGCACCGTCATCCGTAGCCGCAGCATCCCCTTCACGATAGCTGCAGACAATGACGAAAGCATACGCGAAAAAGCGATAAAAGCCATTCGTGATATTCGTAGGGACGCGCAAAGCAGACCAGAACTATCCTTGGAAGAGATAAATGCAGAAATCAATGCAGTTAGGGAAGCTAAAGCGAACAAGATATGATTTACGCAGTAATCGACACCAATGTTATTGTTTCCGCCTTGCTTACGCATAATCCGATGGTAGCAACGGCAAAAGTCCTCGACTTTCTCTCTGAAGGTCGAATAGCCCCCGTCTATAACGAAGAAATTATGAGCGAATATCAAGATGTTTTGCATCGCAGGAAATTCCATTTCAAGGAAGATAAGATACAGATGGTCCTGAATTACATCCGCCATTACGGCATTCACAGCGACCGTATTCCTTACGCTGGTGACATGCCTGACGAGAAAGACCGTCCATTCTATGAGGTTTCATTAAGTATGGACGACTCTTTCCTTGTCACAGGCAACCTGAAGCACTTCCCCGCTACTCCGAAAGTCATTTCCCCTGCCGAAATGGTAGCCATCATTGAGCATGACATACTCGAATCTTAAGTATCATTTCTCGTGATATGCTTTCCCTGCTGAGGAACAAAGTGAAAAGACACAAACTGCCAGACAGGTCAGTGTCCTGCCGGCTCCAATATTGTTTTTGAAACGTATTCGTCCTTGTCGTGGCATAGTTTACGATTAGGGATTAAAGATTAACGATTAATGATTAAACGGGACTGTGACCTGTCACCTGTCCTGCTTTTCCCTTTTGACGATACAGCCATCCTTACCTTTCTCAATCCATGGCCAAGGTCAGCACCAACAAAAGGATCCTCCTTCAGTACCGATATGAAATCAATAAAAATCATCCCGAAACGAAGAATAACGCTTCGCCAACTTCTTAGCGGAACGTTCAAAGACGGAAGAAACAATTATATTACAGTTCATTAATGAGTGCATCTACAGATTTCAACGTTTTATGTCCATCCTTGAACTCTTTCGCTTCAAGCAAAGACATTTCCATATCCAAAGCCAACTGTTCTTTTGTTCTTGTTTCTTGACTTTGCATAATGTCGGCGTACAAATGGTCTGCCAACCATTTTTTGTTGCCAACACTCAATGTTGATAACATTTTATAAATGTTCTCTAAAGGCATTGTTACGTTCATAATTGTCCTTTCTTTAATAAAATCCGCTGCAAAATTACACTTTTTCTTTAAATCCGCCAAACAAATCACCCAAAAACTGCAAATAATACTCGATTTAATGCCAATGGCAGCCATTATCATGCCATAACAAATCGTTTAGTCGCGAAACGCCATCATAAGGACACGGGAAAAGGTCAATGTCCTGCTAACATATTGTTTTTGAAACGTATGCGTCCTTGTCGTGGCATTGTTTACGATTAGGGATTAAAGATTAACGATTAATGATTAAACGGGACAGTGACCTGTCACCTGTCCTGATTAAAGTCAATTAAGACATTTGTGTCCAAGAACAATCTCATAGATATCGTTTCGTTCTAATTTCACCAATTTCCTTCTTGTAATTATCAGAGATGTTGTCAGGAATAGATATTCCTGTTTCCATCGCCTTGATAGCAGGAGAAATCCTATATCTGCTGTCAGCAGATACTGAAGTCATTTTCTCTTGCTTTACATTAGAATAAGTTTGTTGCACAATTCTAACGCCACTCATAGATTTTACAAGCTCCTTTATTACAGAAACCAAATTCCTGTCATCAAATGCTATTGTCAAAGTATCCATAATTATCTTATTTACATTAGTAGGCTGCAAAAATAAACAAAAAAATCGTATTCTCCAAACATTTCATCAAAAATCTGCATATTTATGCTGTCAAAGTACGGGACGATTACCTGTCTCCTATCTTTTTTGTTTGTTGCCTGCTGACGAACTTCGTCGTCGCAAGGCTTCACCTCTGCGAACAGAGGCTTCTCGTTTTGTTTCTTGTTGTACATTGTCGCAAATATTTAATGAGTCAAAAATTTGCGGCAAAGGTACTGACTTTTTATGAGATGGGCAATACACGGTTCACCGAATACTTACTTAATAATGATAGAGTCTTTGCCTATGAATACATTGTATTTATAAGCTCATTTCTTTCATGCACTGCTCGACTTCTTCAACCGAGACATTGAGAATCCGCGCGATGTCTTGTGGTGTGGGCGTATCGATGTTTCCCGACTGACGTTCCATGCCGATGATATATTCGATGTTCTTCTTCAGGTCACCGAGTGAGTTGATGAATGGGGTGGTAGATGTGGCTTTTGCTTTATTGTCATAGTCTGCCAGTGTCTCGCTCCCGTCCTTGCCGTACTTGCCGTCCTTCGCCTCGAAGATGACGCTTGGCTCTATCACCTCCACCGTATGCCATGCCCCAGCAGGCACCACACAGCCGAAGTTGCCAAGGCTAGGGTCGAGCATATAGCGAGCCGACTCCATGAAACGTTTGCCAGAAGGCACGTCCTGCGCATCCATTCCCATCGGGAAGTCCTTGGCAATATCATCCTCTTCGTATATCACTTCCACGAGCTTGCCCGAGAGACAAATCACCGTCTCATTGCTATGAGGGTGGCGATGGATGGGCACGACCGTTCCGGGCATGAGGGCATTCAGCATACGCTGACCACCATCATCGGGAGAATTGCGCAAGTCCATATTCTGGCGAAGTCGAGGATTCACCACAGCCTTGTCATACAGGTCACGGATGAGTTGTTTGTCAATTTGTATCATATTAATGTTGTATTTCGTTATTCTTATTTTTGTTTCAAAGATGCAAGATACTCTTCATGCAGATGGTAGTACTTCTTCTTGAAGAGGATATATGCGATGGCAAGCACAATCAGTGCTACAACCAAATATATCCAATGTGCGACCATAGTATCAGGGCATAGGTATATGAACCCAAGACTCACTGCCATCTGCAATGCCATATAGATGAGCGATACAGTCACATGCCCAATCTTCAGCTCATTCGCCATCAACTGAAAGGCATGCTTGCGATGCGCCTCACCCAGGTTCTCGTGCAGCATGATGCGGTGACAGATGGTCAGACATCCATCCACTCCATACACAAGCAAGAAAATGAAATACGACACATCTCCCGTAACCATCACCAACCTTCCAATAAGAAACAACAAGATAAAGGCAATGCCAATCGACCCTACATCCCCGGCAAAGCACTTCGCCTTCCCTTTCGGACGGAAGTTGAAGAAGCAGAATACAATGTCCGCCAGTATCACAGTCAAAACGAGCGACTCCTCCACGAATCCCATCTCCCTATTTAATACATATATAGGTATAAGCGAAGCCAATGCATAGCCACCCGTTAT
>JALFIX010000097.1 GCA_022775105.1 Prevotella sp.
TACCCCAATGAGCTTTCCCTCCGAGAATTTGGCAAGTTTTTCATCCGGTTCTACTAATTCTGGAATTATTGTCGTTTCACTTCCATCTGCCCATATTCCATTGGCGGTAACTATTATGGAATCGTTTTTCATTACTGAAATATGGTCAGCATATATTGAGGTCAATTGTGCACTTGTCTCGGGAATGTTGACAAAAGTACTGTCAATAGATATGCTTCCATTAAAATCTTTACAAATCGCAAGAACTTTTATGTTACCTGCGAATGTAGTTGGAACTTTACATTTCAGTGATACAGTGTCAGATACTTGGATATCTTCATCACCAAAAGATGCACACAATAAATGCTCCCTAAACAAACCATCCTTATCAATATTTACAATTAAAGAATCGTCCTCAACATTTGCATTTATGTCAACTTTCTGATAACTTCCTGTAACATTTGCTCTCGTCTTAGATCGAGGAATAGGTATTGGAATGAATGTTCGATTATTGGGAGTAAACCAATTTGTACTAAAACTATTTGTGGAACCACATAGTAGCGATGTCAATCTGCTCCATACGTATCCATCTTTGGGGCTTTCAGTATGCATAGGACCGTCAAAATGGCTAACAGCTTCACAACCACCTTCTTGACTTTCTCTTGAAACGATGGCATCACTGTCACCAAGATATAGAGTATATTCTCCTATGTGATTATACATAAGGATAAGTTTGCTCAAAATGGCAATTAGTCCCCCAACACCTGCCGTTTTGAGTGGTGAAGTTGTTGTGATAGCATGCACAGGGACTCCAGAGCCAATATACCGAATAGAACCATTTAAATCATTGTCTATGGCAGAAGAATTAACTGCTAAATCGTGAACAGCATCCAATGGACGGAAACCAAAAGACCATGCTGCTGCACCAAACAAAGGATCAATAGTAGCAATGTCCCCTATTTCACTACCAGAGTGTGGTGTGTTCACCGTTATTAACTTATGAACATCATTTTGTTTCCGATTTTGTTGAACATGGAATCGTGATAAAATTCCTCCCATACTATGTCCCACTAAATCGACTTGTGTAACTTCATAGCCTTTATCCAGACATGAAATTTTCAGGTCGTTGATGGCATTAGTTGCTACTCTGTAGTTAACAGAGAAATGTGAATTGTGCGTTCTTCTATAATCTACATTCTTAATTTGCCATCCTTTCTCATACAATCCCATAGATATTAAATGTCTATAATAATCTACCCAACAAGAATCACTTGAATTGAGACCATGAATGAGTGCCAAAGGAACTCGTATTATTTCAATCTCCACTGGATTTGCTTGTTGAGAAATGCCATCTTTAGTATATGTCAAAATTGCCTTAACAATGCATTTGTTCTTGTTATCAGTATTAATGGGAAAATCATCTGGTGCTTTGTATATGATATTATCCAATGACTCATAATTGGATAACTCCCCTATGTTGGGAGATAATGTCCACTTATAAGTATAACCGCATTCTTCTTTTGGCTTTTTTGATCCTTTCGATAAAATAATCTTAACATTGGACAAACCATCGGCAGCCACACCATTACGTTTTTTTCCATTTTTTGAAGATACAAGGGCAAAATTAAAGATGGGCTTATCTTTTTCGCAGTCATCAACTTCTTCATCTTCTTCTGGAACATCGTCATTGGGATCAGGAAAAACATCCTCATCTTCATTCAGAACTTTGTCACAGAACTTTGCCGGATCATCGGTGTCCCATAATCTATAATACGAATCATAATTTGTTTTACCCCAGTTACCTGGATAACCAGGTCCATAACTTCCACCTGTTCTGCTCCCTCCACCAGATCCAGAGGATACACAATGCTGAGTACCCCACTTCTTAATCTGTTCAGCCAGTTCTTCACCTGTGTATTTCTGGCAAAGCTCCTTATATTTAGCTCTTGCAATCAGGGTGAAGCATCTTAAATTATTGCTGCTTGCTCTTCGTGCTCTTGCAGCCGGCTCTTCTTCTTCAGTTTCAGGAACCATTTTGGCATAGAACACGTGCGACTGCTGTGGTGCAAGAACCTCCAAAGACGGGGCGTTCAAGAACTCCAATGTATAGCCATTGCTAATGGACAGCGACAGGTTCACATCCACAGCATTAACCAATCCTTTGTTTGTCAAGATGACTGGAATGATGCTGTTTGGTTCTGGCTGCTCGTCAGGAAGTGTAACAATCACCACAGGCTTTGGAACACGTGTCTCATACTTGACTATGGTCTCAATCTCATATTCATCTTCAACCGTAGTCTCCTCTACATTCCAAGAATAAGTGATGGCTTGATAGCTCAGGAACACTTCTTCTTCCTTCTCAACACCAGGGTCAACAATCACAGTATTGGCATAACTGTCGTGCTTGTCGGCATCCACAGTAACAGAATAATAGCCTTCAGGAATCTCAGCTGTGAACGTACCGTCATCAGCCGTCTCGCCTTCTGCCACCACTTCATTGGTGGACGGGTTCTTGACGCTAACCTTAGCCTTGCTTACGTGAGGAGCCTCCGTCGTGAAATAGGTATATTCATCTACAACATCTACTTTCAGTTTGCCCTTAGCCTCTGATACAGGCGTGAGATTGAAACTGATGGATGTGCCGTCACCATTGGCACAATTGATACCTATACGTCCACTTACGCGCACATTCAACTTCATGGCTTCAGTAGGAATGAAACGGAGCAAGACGGTTGCAGAATCGCCCTGTGCAAGAGATGCCATTTCACTCGGTGTAACAGCTTGAATCCAGTTGGGCAGAGACAACGTTATCTTTCCGGTTTCTGCCTTTCCTACATTACGGATTGTCACAGGATATTCGCGTGGCGTTCCATAAGTCATGGTGGTATTGATAGAGGTTTTGCTGGCCTCTATCCTTGCTTTTAGTGAATGTACATAGTAGTAGATGGTGTAATTTGTTATCGAACCTTCTGCCGTCGTGATTTCAATCGGCATCTGTTGCCAATCCTTACCTTCCGATATTTCGTTTGCTTTCAAGCTATAGCTTATCTCTACTGACTCCCCGGCTCCAATAGCAGTCGGTGCATCGAAAGTGAATTCACAGTTTTCTGATTCTGCCTTTAGAGTAACCTTCAGACCTGTCTGAGCGAGATTACCCGGGTTGGTCAATACTATCTTTCCGGAGGTTGATTCCGACTGGCTCAGTTCACAAGTCTTGAAGTAGTCCTTGGTACGGACTCCATAAACATCGAAAGCGTCCATTTCTTCCGTTGCCTTAGAACCTGGATAACATGCACCTACAATGAAGTGACCAGATTGCTTGCTTAGTGGCTTCCATACAGCAATAAAATTGCCCTCATCATCAGACGTCGCATTAACAGTCAGTCGTGAACCTTCATTTATGAAATACACCTCTATCTTACTGTTCTTGCCTGCACTTCCTGTAGCTTTACCCGAAATATAGATACTGTCGGATTGATGATATATGTCTTTATCGGCTTGTGCCGTAACGCTGAAAGGCGGGATAATGGAAAGGCTTAATTTCTCAGATGTATTATTGGCATAAATCAACTCTGGCACCTTACCGGAAGCGTTCACTGTTGCTTCAAATATATGCTCTCCTGTGATTGCTGGCAAGTCATAGTTGTATTCTATAATAGCACTATCGCCAACTGCAACATTTTTGCCAACTGTTAGCTTTACCTTCTCAGACCTTCCGCTGAACGAAATCTCTACAGGCGTGGTGCTGTGTAGCGGGGCGTTACCCATATTCTTCACTACAGCACGCAAGAATACTGTCTGTTCTGCCTCAACTTCCGTTTTGTCAGCATACAATGAGACTGTGGCATCTGGAAGAGTCTGGTCTGTAATCAGAATCCAACATGTACCCAACGAATAACCATTGGACTCAGCTTTGAAAGTGGCAATACTGCTGTCATCTTGCAAGTCATTGCCCTTTACACTGACATTAAGATTGGCAGAATTCTGACCTGCAGGAATAGTCAATTCGTGATTGTACTCCAGCATATCGTCCTTGTCACTGCTGATGTGAACCGTAACGTCCACATCTGACTTAACATTATGGCTAACAGCAAAGACATTACCTTCTGACCCCTCCAGCATTGCGGTTCCTGCTGGCTTGATTTTCAGTGCAGGACCATCATCGTCAATAATGGTCACAGCTGCTGTCATATTGCCTTTGTTATTACCAGAAACGGAACAGTCGCACGACGAGGCATAGACGGCTGCTGTCACGTTGACAATATGATTCCCGTCCACCAGGTCGTTATCCGTCACTCCAATACTAAACTGCACCTCAGCCTGATTCTTTGCCAAGACAATGCTCTGACTGGAATAGGTGAGCAAGCCATTGGAATCATCCGAGAGTTTGAGTGTCACTTTCTTGTCCAAATTGTCTGTCCGTTTGATGACACCCAATAATGCCGCATAACCATCTGACTCGCTTACAGCCTCAGGGGAGAGAGTGAAGGAGAGCGTTGGCATGTCATTATCATCAAGCATAATGATGCACTCTCCTGATTCATGTTTATCAGCCAACGCACGGAAGGCGATACTTTCTTTAAGTTCAATCTCATCGTTATCAATGGCAACAACATCGATAGTCACAGAAGACTCGTTAGCCGGGATAACCACTTGTTGTGGGAATGTGAAGCGGCGTGAGCTTTCGCTGGTAAGCTTCACAACAATGGGACTACTTGATGTGCGGCTGGTCGTAATGGTGAGTTGGAATGTCTCACCTTCATTAACTTCAGTCTTTGATGAAGAGACTGAGAGAGTTGGCAACTCATTGTCATCAATGACGAGAGTTGATGTCGCTTCGGCATACCCATTTCCCTCAACTGAGATATTTACTATTGAATCATTATCAAGCACTTCATTGTCCGTCACGCTGATATATACAACTGCACCAGACTGATTTGCAGGTATGGTGATGCTTGAAGGCACGTTTAGGCGGCTGTCGTTCGTTGCCGTAATGGCAAATGTCTCTTTTGTTGTCCATCGACCACTGCGATTCACCCTGAGAGCAATGCGCTGCCCACTGTTTTCGTCAATGCGTTTAGGCGAGAGTTCTATGCCCAATTGCTTGTTCACAGTCAAGATGTTGTCACAGGTTTGCGTGTTATTGGCTTGTGCGGATGCCGGTTCACCGGTATTAATGTCTGGCACTAAGCGCACTTGCAGCTTGACATCCCCGTCTATTGCCAACAGATAAGGAAGGGTCACTTCTGTCTGTCGGCTCACTATTCCCCCTGCAGTAAGTATGTCATCATAGTGAGTCGTTGCAATGAGTTTGCTAATTGTCCCATCGTTACTTACAAGCGACAATTGCTCACTCCAACCTCCGTCAGTATCCAATTCTCCGATATTTTCAACCTGCCATGAACAAACAACACGTTCGCCGGGGCTTAATACTTGCTTGTCAATAATAACATTTTTTATTGTAAGGTCTGGTAATTTGGAAATGCGTATCTTTCCTGCAATGGCTTCGGTAATGACGTTCTCGCCACTGCTCTTGCCAAGTGTGGCATTACTTATTGTTATTTGATGCTCGCTGCCTTCCTCATAAGAGTCAGGGATAACAATCGGCAGATACATCACCACGCCAGATTGACCGAGCAATGGTCGGTTTGTACCAGAGTAGAGCAAAATACGGTATGCACCACTCTTGAGTTTGCTAACATTGGCAATGTGACCATCACTACGGTTGGTCAGATTGGCAACAGGCTGGGCGGTAATGCCCTCTGGCAGCGTTATGTCGAACTGCATGCCAACAACCTCATCCGTATTCTCAATGTTTATAGGCAGTTGGACATTGCCAATCGGTGTAATTACATCTGGCACTATCAGCACATTTCGTTGCTGTGCCTTCGCACTCATACACAAAAGGGTGATGAGAAGCGTCAGAAAAATAAATTTTGTAGTTTTCATACTCTTATATGAATATTGTTAATACCCTATTTAAATATCTTATGCCCTTTTCTAATATACAGACCCTTATGCGAAACAGTATTTATCTTGCGTCCTTGCAGGTCGTATGTCTCTTGCTTGTCATTTGCAGGCAATCTTTCTATGCTCTCAATTGCAGTAGGTGTAACGCCTGAAAAAACAGTAATGGCATTAGCTTCATAATCCGATAGCATAATGGAGTTCACGGAAGCGTTGTCTGAGTCAAATGAACAGATAACTGTTTCGCCAGAGGGGATACATGCTCCATTTATGAAGTAGGCTATGACATGTAAGCCTCCTGCCAATTTCTTCCTAACGACACTCATGCCCATACGTTCCAAACCGTTCGCAATATTTATGTCATTTACATCATTGAGTTGTATGTCAAATGCAGCCACTGGTTTACTACTATTCAATATTAGTGTACCATCCTGTATGTAAACAAAAGCGTCACCACTAAAGCCTGAACTTGAAGCATTTCGTCTTCTATTAGCAGCTATTGGCTGTTCTTCTCCTGCTGCCATTAATTGATTTGTCAGGCATATAATATCTTGTACATTAATCAATTCATCTTTCCACAGATTGGCAGCCGTAAAGTTATATATACGTTCCTGATATTTCTCCTGAATATAAAGGATGTTTGTCTGCAAGTCAAGGATATCCACCTTGCCGTCGAAGTTGCCGTCTCCCTCATCAAATGCGAGACTTAAGAAGAAGGTGCTGCCCTCTGGTGTTCCGTCATCATTAATCACGGCTACAGACAGCTTCTCTCCACTTTCTCCATAATATGTGTTTTGTTCTGAAGCCAATCGCATACCTAATTGTCCGTTTTTACTTACCAAGACGATAGACCAATCGTTATCTTTGGTAGAGCAAAGGAAATTGATGTCTGTCTTAAATGTTTGATTGGCATGGTCATAAAGCAGAATGCTTGGTATTTTAGTTGCCAAATCCTCAATCGACAAAGACGACAGTTCCAAAGGAACAACCCTTGAAATTGTCTGTGAACTGATATCCAATGAAGTTACTGTAGCTGGTATCATTGGATAAACGTTTTCAAGACAATTGTGTGAGGCATCAAGAGATGTGAGATTTGCAAAACAGTTGGCGAATAATCCGATATTGCCTGTAAACTGGTTGCCTGAGATATCAACATCTTCAAGTGCGAGAGTTAATAATGGATTCTGCTGTGCAAATGCGTATGTTCCCAATCCTATATCACCCGACAAATGATTGCCGGCAAGATTAACTATGTGAAGGTTAGGGAAAGATAACAAGAAATACGGGAATGCACCTGTCAGTTCCTGTCCTGAGAAATCAAGACCTGTGACATGGCCTTTTTCAATTGTAAGTCCTGATAATGTTGACACGCTGTTCATTCCTTGTGACACGTCCCAAGGCTGCGACCATCCCATTTGTGACAGTTGTGGAAGAACAGTCTGGAGTATCGCCCATTCTTCTGCACTAAATTGATAAATCGTGAATGAACCAATCGTATAACGTTCACGTCCGTAATAGAGTGAACCGTCGGAAATCTCAAGCAATATATTGTATTCTCCTGCTTCTGAGGGTTCGTTGGTCGTTGCTTCTTCACCTTGTTTCTGATAATAGAACGTTGCCTCACCTACTCCATTTCCCGATAATATTGAAGCCCCATGACACTTTTCGTCGTAAGTTATGTCTTGCTCAGGGAGGGTCAAGGTGAACAAGTCGTCTGACAATTGCGCCTTGTCTATGTCAAAAGTTGCGGAAATTGTGCCGCAATAGTTGTTTATTCCTTCAACAGTCAGTTGTCCTTGTCCTGGTAATGTATTGTTGCTCCATGAAATAGTGTAGTCTTGGTCAACTACCAAGGCTGCATATCCCTCATTGGTAAAAGTCCAATCAGGAGTGAACGGATGGCCATTATATACAAAAGCATTTTCGGGAATTGTTATGTCTCCACTAAGTTCCTGAGGATTTATAGTGAATGTATAGGTCTTTCTTCCTATCGTATATGGGAAGACTCCCTCTATATTAAAGGAAGCAGTACCCTTGTTCATATTATTTTTGTATGCCTTAAGTGCATAATGTTCTGCATTCAAGTCGCAACTTACATTTGTTTGGAAAATAGAGTCTCCAGTATATGTCTTGTCTTCGATACCAGACAAGTCATGAAAACTTACATCTTTATATTCTATCGGGTGGAGCAACGTTGTATTACCAACGACATCCCTTGTCCTGAATTTAATCTTGTGGGTGGATTTTGTTACATCAAATGTCGCCACAAGGCTTTCAGTGAACTCGTCTCCTGAGGCAAGTGTTCCTGTCAAAGCCTGCCAATCCTCACTGTCTTCTACTGCATAGTCAATAATTCCATCTAAACCAGCGGGACTGTCGTATGTACCAGTTAGCGTTAGACGATGAGGTCTGGAAAGGTCATTCCAACCCTCTTGGTCTTCTGGTGTCACTTCGAATGTAGAGTTTGGCTCAAGATTCACCTCGCCAACTCCAATAAGATATGAAAAGACTACGGTTGTCCCTGCTTGTATGGTGCGGTCTTTCCAACTCCATCCCATACCGCTATCGTATGAACCATTCTCAACCATATAATAACCTCCAGAAGAATAGTTCCCAACCATTGCATTAGGAATACTGTTAAGGCTATATTTCCCAAACCAAAAATCACTGGCTGCTGTTACACCAGCAAGACCAGAACCGAAAAGCACACATAATTGCGCGCCGTTTCCATCTTTCATCGTTAGTCCATAGGTTTGTTCAAAAGTATCAAGGCGTCTTGATATTGGTGCTCTGTCATTGTTTCCTATCATAACATCGGCATGTGTTCCCAATGAAATAACGACATCTTCTTCATTGTTGTTTGTAACAGTATAGCACATTCTTGCCAATTCTCCCTGTTGGACGACAGAAGGTAAAACAGTCACCCCATTGTTTGTGGTTCCACTAAGACAGTCAACGCGTACTGCACTGTTATTCCCAACTTTTACAGATAGTTTATAACCATAATCAGCGTAAGTTGACGAATAATAATAACCATTATAATAACCAATCATGTCGATTGCATCAGAGTACTGTCGGTAATACAGTTGTGTCGTACCAACCTTAGTATATCCACTCGGAAGAGATGAATATTTACTTGCCCTACTTGAAGATGATTTTTTCGTGACATCTTGTGCATAAATGCCTTGCGTTATGCAACACATTAAGATCGGTATTAAAAGGATTAATGCCTTTTCAATAACCTTTCTGGCTTTGCGTTTGTCTTTTTTCATACATATAGTATTTAGTTAATTTTAAACAGTTACCAATCTCTGACAGAAATAAAAGCGTGGATTCGTACTATTGTCCGTTCCCCACATCGCGGCTCTCGCATTGCCTTGTCCTGTTGAACAGACAACGTCAGAGCCCACGCCGATATGATATATAAAACCAAAGGCATTGCAGTAGGGGTACAGCAAAACCAAAGGCTATGATATAATCATACCCGAGGACATCTACCGTTGCTAAGTTCAAGACAACAATATCGGATGGTTGCAAGATTCCAACTGGTCTCGAAACAGAGCGTTAGTAAACGCCTTAATATGTCTGGACTGCTTTCCTGCGCTCTGCCCGCTTAGGACATCGTGTGGTTCGCAAGTCCGAGTGCAAAGATAGTGAAAAATAGGTTAAGTAGTATAATTTATTCGGGGGTTTAACGTAATTTTAACATAATTGTTAGAGACAAGTGATAAAAACTGCAATTAGTTTGGAGATATGAAATAAAAATCGTAATTTTGCAGCGCATTATATATAAAGCATCATGGTTATGGACGAAAGAAATGTAAAAGAAGAGGCAAAGCGCATACCATACGGTATGATGAACCGACGAACGAAGCAAGAGCAGAACCAAGCTTGCTTGAGTTATGCCTTGCAAGAAGGAGAAAGGACAACTGATAGGTTGTCCAACTTCGTGGCTGTACGCGAGGGCAATTATTATTATGTCGATAAGACAAGGTTTATAGAAAAAGTGGAAAATTCAAACAAATACCTTTTCTTCAATCGCCCTCGCCGTTTCGGCAAGAGCCTTACCATATCTATGCTGCACCACTATTACGACATCAATGCTGCCGATAAGTTTGAGAGGCTTTATGGGGATACGTATATCGGCAAGCATCCGACACCTAATCACAACAAGTATCTGATAATCTATCTCAACTTTGCAGTGGTAAATGCCGACTTGGGTAATTATCGCAGTGCGTTGGATGAGCATTGCAACACTCGCTTCAATTCATTCTGTGATACTTATGCGAGTCTTCTGCCAGAGAATATCAAGGAAGAATTGAACAAAAAGAACGGATGCGTTGCATAGTTGGATTATCTATATAACGAGTGTGACAGGGTAGGTTTGAAAATATATCTCTTTATCGACGAGTATGACCATTTCACCAATAATATTCTCTCCGATGCCGCACGTCTAAAAGAATATCAGGGCGAGACTCACGGCACAGGCTACCTGCGCACATTCTTCGATACGATAAAGGCAGGCACTTATTCGAGTATAGAGCGTGTCTTCATCACAGGTGTAAGCCCCGTAACCCTCGATGACCTTACCAGCGGCTTCAACATCGGCACAAACTACTCCCTCGCCAAAGGCTTTAACGAGATGGTGGGATTCACTGAGCAAGAGGTGCGCGAGATGCTGACCTATTATTCGCAGTATTATGAGTTCAATCACACCATTGATGAACTCATCGAGATAATGAAACCATATTACGACAACTATTGCTTCGCCTTAAAGGCATACGGCGAGACTACGATGTACAACTCGAATATGGTTCTCTCGTTCCTTTATAAATATATAGATGAAGGATGCGAATTGCCTCAGCAGATGCTTGAGGATAACATCCGCGTTGACTACAACAAGCTGCGTATGCTCATCCGCAAGGACAAGGAGTTTGCGCATGACGCTTCCATCATCCAGACATTGGTGTCTAAAGGTTATGTCGTGGGAGAGCTTAAGGAAGGGTTCCCCGCAGAGGATATTGCCAACAACAGCAATTTCCTCAGCCTGCTCTATTATTTCGGTATGGTGACTATCGGCGGCTTCTATCGTGGAAAACCGAGGTTTGTCATCCCCAATGAAGTCGTGCGCGAACAGGTCTATTCATATCTTCTCGACAACTACCACGACAACCAACTCTACACCGATATGGATGAGCTGAGTAGATTGGAGGAGAACATGGCATACGACGGAGAGTTTAAGCCTTTCTTCCAGTTTATTGCCGACAGCATTTATACCTTTGCCTCTCAGCGCGACCGCCAGAAGGGAGAGTCTTTCGTGCATGGTTATACTCTCGCACTTACGAGCCTCTGCTGCTACTACCGCCCAATCTCCGAGCTTGACAACCAGAACGGATATGCCGATGTCTTCCTCCGTCCGCGTTGTGAGATATACAAGGATATGGAACATTCATACATCATCGAACTGAAATATCTTAAGAACCAGGCATCGAAGGCAGAAGTAGAGGCAGCTGTAAGTCAGGCCGAGGCACAAGTATGCCGCTATGCTGAGACTGTGAACGTGAATGACAACATCGGGCACACCACCCTCCACAAGGTATATGTTGTGTATCGAGGCGTGGAGATGGTGGCATGTGATGAAGTGCAGTAAGTGATATAGCGTTTGTCACAGTCGTTCCATGCCTATGGTATGGTTGTGACAATAGAATGTGGTACTGTTGTGGCAATAGCCTTTGTACTGTTGTGACTATAGTCAATTATATGGGAATATTTTGTTAATAAATGGTAAATGAGGCTTTCCCTTCTACTACTTAGTAGTATTTTTATGTCAGAAAGTGATAATTTCGTAGATTTTATTTGGTGATTATCCTTAATTCCGCAACACTATAATTTAACTTTATTTATAAGTTCCTGAGCAACAA
>JALFIX010000048.1 GCA_022775105.1 Prevotella sp.
ACGTGATGGTGGGCGTGAGGAACAACGAGGTGGTTTATGTGCCCTTCGCCGATGCCATCCGCACCGACAAGCCACTCGACATGAAGCTTATCAAGGTGCTTGATGAGCTAAGTATTTGATGATTTTATAGCAGAAAATGCCCAAATAGATACAATATTTGTCGATATTGACAGATTTCATCGAATAAATTTTTGTACTTGCTTTTTTTTTGCTAACTTTGCATCAAAATTCAGAAACAAATTAATTATATAAAAAGACAGCTTATGGCACAAATTAGTGGACACATTTCCCAGATTATCGGACCTGTCATCGACGTGTTCTTCGACACCAAGGGACAGGACGCTGAGAAAGTGTTGCCGAAAATCCATGATGCCCTGAAGATCGAAAGACCCGACGGTCGCGAACTTGTTGTCGAGGTGCAGCAGCATATCGGTGAGGACACCGTGCGCTGTGTGGCCATGGACAACACCGACGGACTTCAGCGCGGACTGGAGGCAAAGCAGACAGGCTCGCCCATCGTGATGCCTGCCGGCGAACAGATCAAGGGCCGTATGATGAACGTCATCGGACAGCCCATTGATGGTATGAAACCATTGGATATGCAAGGCGCATATCCCATTCACCGCGACCCCCCAAAGTTTGAAGACCTGTCAACCCACAAGGAGATGCTCGCCACGGGTATCAAGGTGATTGACTTGCTCGAACCCTACATGAAGGGTGGTAAGATCGGACTCTTCGGCGGTGCCGGTGTGGGTAAGACCGTGCTTATCATGGAGCTTATCAACAACATTGCCAAGGGACACAACGGCTACTCGGTGTTCGCTGGAGTGGGAGAGCGCACCCGCGAGGGTAACGACCTTATCCGCGACATGATCGAGTCGGGCGTTATCCGCTACGGCGAGAAGTTCAAGAAGGCCATGGAGGAAGGCAAGTGGGACCTCTCGCTTGTCGATCCCGAGGAACTGCAGAAGTCGCAGGCCACCCTCGTCTATGGACAGATGAACGAACCTCCCGGCGCGCGCGCCTCAGTGGCTCTGTCCGGACTTACCGTTGCCGAGGAATTCCGCGACCACGGAGGCAAGGACGGTGAGGCAGCCGACATCATGTTCTTCATCGACAACATCTTCCGTTTCACCCAGGCGGGTTCCGAGGTGTCAGCCCTTCTCGGCCGTATGCCTTCAGCCGTGGGTTACCAGCCTACGTTGGCAAGCGAGATGGGACTCATGCAGGAGCGAATCACCTCCACCAAGAAAGGTTCTATCACATCCGTACAGGCCGTGTATGTGCCTGCCGACGACTTGACCGACCCTGCACCAGCCACTACCTTCACTCACCTCGACGCCACCACCGAGTTGAGCCGTAAGATCACCGAGCTTGGAATCTATCCTGCCGTTGACCCCTTAGGTTCAACATCGCGCATCCTCGACCCGCTCATCGTGGGCAAGGCTCACTACGACTGCGCCCAGAGGGTGAAGCAGATTCTCCAGAGATACAAGGAGTTGCAGGACATCATCGCCATCCTCGGTATGGACGAGCTCTCCGACGAGGACAAGCTGACCGTGAACCGCGCACGCCGTGTGCAGCGTTTCCTCTCCCAGCCGTTTGCCGTGGCAGAGCAGTTCACAGGCGTGAAGGGTGTGATGGTGCCTATCGAGGACACCATCAAGGGATTCAATATGATACTCGACGGAGAGGTGGACGACCTGCCCGAGCAGGCATTCCTCAACGTGGGCACAATCGAGGACGCTATTGCCAAGGGCAAGAAGCTCATCGAGGCAGCCAAGGGGTAATATTTATCTTAGAATAAAAAAAGCAGATATGAGTTTAAAGTTGAGGATTGTATCTCCCGAGAAGATTATCTTCGTTGGAGATGTTGATAGTGTTATAGTGCCAGGCATGTCAGGCGAATTTCAGGTTCTGCCCAACCATGCCCCGCTGATTTCTTCCCTCGAGCCTGGACGTGTGGTCTATGACTGCGCCGACGGTCGCAAGGAACTGAATATCTCCGGCGGCTTTGCCGAGGTGCAGAACAACAACGTGAGTCTTTGTGTCGAACTATAGGATATGGCAGATATCGACAGACTGTGTATTAAATACATAGTATGGAGCATGTCCTACATCGTCCTGCTGACAGCAGGCTGCTTCTTGTCTGAGAAGTTCGGGTTGTTCTCCGCACTGATGTATCCCGCGGCAGTGGGCGCAGTGTTCTCCATTGTGGTGGAGTCGGCTGACGCACTGATATGGCGCAGGGTGGCAACCAAGTCGCCCGACAGCCTCACCACCTTCTATACCGCCGTTTCGGGATTCCGCATGCTTTTTGCATTGGCAACGATGCTCGTGTGCTACATCATCGTCGGACGCGATGGGATCATGCCCTACATACTGGTTCTGCTGGTTTTCTATTTTGCGATGCTGGCTCATCACTCAATCTTCTTTTCCCGCCTCTCGAATGGCGGCAAACTCAACAGTAATAATTAATAAAGTGCAAGATGAAACATATAGGAACGATAATTCTTCTGATGCTCCTGGCAGTGGTGCCGATGAAGTCATTGGCAGCCCACGACGGCGAGGCTAAGGGGGAATTGGACATACCGGAAATAGTGCTTGAGCACCTTGCCGACTCCTACGAGTGGCACATCGCCACCTACGAGGGCAAGCATCTGAGCATTCCGCTGCCTATTATCGTGCGCAGCGAACAGTCCGGCGAATGGCATTTCTGCACCGCCCACAGTCTGCCCGCTCCCTTCTTCTTCGACTCTGCCCACCACGGCAAGATCTACGAGAAGATGGCCGACGGCACTTCGGTGAGGCCCATCGACCTGAGCATCACCAAGACCGTGGCGCAGATATGGATCGTTGTCCTTGTGATGATTGCCATTTTCCTCTCTTGCGCACGCTGGTATAAGAAGCGCGACGAGAAGAGCGAGGCTCCTGGCGGTTTCGTGGGAGCCGTAGAGATGCTTGTGATGACCATCCACGACGACCTCATACGTCCGTCGGTGGGCGAGAAGCACTACAAGCAGTATGCTCCCTATCTTCTCACGGTGTTCTTCTTCATCCTCATCACCAATATGATAGGTCTGATACCTGTCTTCCCCGGTGGTGCCAATGTGACAGGAAACATCAACATCACCCTGTTCCTTGCCGTATGTACGATGATAGCCATCAACCTCTTCGGCAACAAGGAATACTGGAAGGAAATCTTCTGGCCCGAGGTGCCTCTCTTCCTGAAGGCATACCCGGTGCCCGTAATGCCGGTCATCGAGCTTTTCGGCGTGTTCACCAAGCCGTTTGCTCTCATGATCCGTCTCTTCGCCAATATGATGGCAGGCCATGCCGTCATATTGAGTTTCACCTGCGTCATCTTCCTCGGATGGTCGATGGGTGTCGGCTTCGGTCTCGGACTCAACTCGTTCAGCATCATCATGCTGCTGTTCATGAACTGTCTTGAGCTTCTGGTAGCCTTCGTCCAGGCCTACGTGTTCACCATGCTCAGCGCGGTGTTCATCGGATTGGCGCACAAGGAACATCATTGACAAAAAACACAGAGTCACTGAGACACGGAGTTTATCTTAAGCTCTGTATCTATCAGAAAACTTAATATAAAATATTCTCTGTACCTCTGTGTCTCTGTGTTCAATAAATAAAAAAAAGAATTAAAGTATTAACAATTTAAAAATTATAGAATTATGATTATTTCAACAATTTTGGCTGCTGAAGGTCTGGCACAGCTGGGCTGCGGTCTCGGTGCAGGTATTGCAACAATTGGTGCTGGTTTGGGTATTGGTAAGATTGGCGGTAGCGCTATGGACGCCATAGCACGTCAGCCGGAGGCTACTGGTAAGATTCAGACAAACATGATTCTTACATCAGCCTTCGTCGAGGGTTGTGCCCTTTTCGCTATCGCAGCGTGCGCATTCCTTATTAAATAATTAGCTAATGGAAAATTTGCCATCAATACTGACCCCTGACTTAGGTTTGCTGTTCTGGATGCTGTTGGCATTCTTGGTGGTGTTCTTTGTCGTGGCTAAATTCGGTTTCCCCGCCATCATCGGTATGGTGGAAAACCGCAAGCAATACATCGACGAGAGCCTCAAGAAGGCGCATGAGGCATCAGAAAGATTGGCAAACATCCAGAAAGAGGGTGAATCCATGCTTCAGGAAGCTCGACAGAAGCAGGCTCAGATATTGAAGGAGGCAGCCGAAACTCGCGACGCCATCGTGGCCCAGGCCCAGGAGAAGGCGCGTGAGGAAGGCAACCGCCTCATCTCTGAGGCCAAGGGCGAAATCGAGAGCCAGAAGCAGGCTGCCATCAGCGAGATTCGCGCACAGGTGGCTGAGCTGTCTGTCAAGGTGGCGGAGAAGATCCTGCGCAAGGAGCTTGCTTCCGACGCCATGCAGATGGAGACGATTGATAGGCTGTTGGATGAAGTAGCTGTAGAAGATAAAAGATAACGCCTATGGACATTGGAGTAATATCGGTAAGATACGCCCGTGCGCTGCTGAAGGCAGCCACTGACGCCAAACTCGAGGATACGGTGTATCAGGAGATGTCTGTGCTCGCCCAGAGCTACATCGACGTGCCCCGGCTGAGGTTTACGATAGACAATCCCATGCTCCCCAAGGACACGAAGCGCAGTCTCGTCATCACCGCCATTGGCGGCGACCCGAGCGAGCTGACGGCAAGGTTTGTCGATCTCGTGCTGCGCGAAGACCGCGAGAGCGTGCTGCAGTTCATGGCTAATTCGTATATCACTCTTTACAGAAAACAGAAGAACATCATCCGCGGCAAACTGACCACCGCCGTCGCAGTGTCGGATGCCATCGGGCAGAAGATGCGCCAGATGGTGGAGAGTAAGACAAAGGGTACTGTGGAATTTGAGACCGAGGTAAACCCGAACATCATCGGCGGCTTCGTGCTCGAATACGACACCTACCGTCTGGATGCCAGTGTGCAGAGCCAGCTCAGGGAGGTGCTCACACAGCTTAAAAAGTAATTAAAAACGTAAAAACAACATGTCAGATAAAATCAAACCAAGCGAAGTGTCACAGATGCTGCTCCAGCAGCTGCAGGGCATCAGCGGCGGACAGCAGTTTGACGAGGTCGGCACCGTGCTCGAGGTGAGCGACGGTGTGGCCCGTATCTACGGACTGCGCAACGCTGAGGCCAACGAGCTTCTCGAATTCGAGAACGGCACTATGGCAATCGTGATGAACCTTGAGGAGGACAACGTCGGTTGCGTGCTTCTCGGCTCCACCGAGGGCATCAAGGAGGGCATGGTCGTAAAGCGCACGAAGCGTATCGCCTCTATCCGCGTCAACGACAACATGCTCGGACGTGTCATCAATCCCCTCGGACAGGCCATCGACGGTAAGGGCGACATCGACCTTGCCGGCTCGTTTGAGATGCCTCTCGACCGCAAGGCCCCGGGAGTTATCTACCGCCAGCCCGTGAAGGAGCCTTTGCAGACAGGTATCAAGTCGGTTGATTCGATGATTCCTATCGGACGCGGACAGCGTGAGCTTATCATCGGCGACCGCCAGACCGGTAAGACCGCCATCGCCGTGGATACCATCATCAACCAGAAGAGCTTCTACGATGCAGGCAAGCCTGTATATTGTATCTATGTGGCCATCGGCCAGAAGGCATCCACTGTTGCCGCCCTTGTTGAGAACCTCAAGCAGCATGGGGCAATGCCTTACACTATCGTCGTGAGTGCCACTGCTGCCGACCCTGCCGCCATGCAGTATTACGCCCCGTTTGCCGGAGCCGCCATCGGCGAGTACTTCCGCGACCGCGGTCATTCAGCCCTCGTGGTGTATGACGACCTCTCCAAGCAGGCCGTTGCCTATCGTGAGGTGTCGCTGATTCTGCGCCGTCCGTCCGGACGCGAGGCTTACCCCGGCGACGTGTTCTATCTCCATAGCCGTCTCCTGGAGCGTGCCGCACGTATCAACGACCAGCAGGAAGTGGCTGAGCAGATGAACGACCTGCCCGCATGTATGAAGGGTCACGTCAAGGGTGGCGGTTCGCTCACCGCCCTGCCCATCATCGAGACCCAGGCTGGCGACGTTTCGGCATATATCCCCACCAACGTGATTTCCATCACCGACGGTCAGATATATCTTGAGAGCGACCTCTTCAACCAGGGCTTCCGTCCCGCCGTCAACGTGGGTATCTCGGTGAGCCGTGTGGGAGGTTCCGCCCAGATCAAGAGTATGAAGAAGGTGGCAGGTACGCTGAAGATCGACATGGCACAGTATCGCGAGCTGGAGGCATTCTCCAAGTTCTCGAGCGATATGGACGCCGTGACCGCCATGACCATCGACCGCGGCCGCAAGAACAACCAGCTGCTCATCCAGCCTCAGTACAGCCCGATGCCCGTAGGCGAGCAGGTGGCAATCATCTATTGCGGAACCCGCGGACTGATGCACGACGTTCCCGTTGAGAAGGTGCGCGAGTGCCAGGATTCGTTCCTCGACAAGCTGCGCACAGCCCATCCCGAAGTAATCCAGACACTTGCCAGCGGCAAGATTGACGACAGCATAACCACTGTCATCGAGCAGGTGATGGCGGATATCGCAGGTCAGTTTAATAATTAATAGCCTATGCCGTCGCTAAAAGAGATAAAGACCAGGATTGCCAGCGTCAACAACACCCGTAAGATTACGAGTGCGATGAAGATGGTTGCCTCGTCTAAACTTCACCATGCACAGGTGATGATTGAGAATATGCTTCCCTACGAGACCATGCTTGAGCACATCCTCAAGACATTCCTCGCCTCGGAGGCTGACGCTTCGAACGTGTTCTCGATAGAGCGCCCAGTCAAGAGGGTTGCCATCGTGGCATTCTCGTCGAACAGCAGTCTCTGTGGAGGATTCAATTCCAACATCATCAAGCTGATGCAGACGGTGGCGGCCGACTATGAGTCGTTGGGCAAGGAGAATATCGTCGTTTATCCCGTGGGGCGCAAGGTTGCCGAGAAGGCTGCCAAACTTGGCTATGTCATTGGCGGTGACTTCACCGACCTGGCAGACAAGCCCAACGTGAAGCAGTGCATCGACTTGGCGCGCGACCTTGGCGGCAAGTTCAGGAAAGGGGAGATTGACAAGGTGGAATTAGTGTATCACCACTTCAAGTCTGCCGGTTCGCAGATTCTCACCCGCAAGACTTTCCTTCCGATAGACATCACCTCGGAGCTTACCAAGGACCACTTCCGCGACCTCAAATCCACGGTTGCCACCAAGGAGTCGCAGGAGTATCTGCGCAAGCGCGATGCCGAGCAGCAGCGTTCGGCTCCCCGTATGCTCGACGGCAAGCCGCTCAACGACAACTTCATCGTCGAACCCGACATGAACACCGTCCTGAGGGCTCTTATCCCGAAGCTAGCCCACCTGATGCTCTATACGGCCTTGTTGGACAGCATAGCCAGTGAGCATGCCGCCCGCATGGTTGCGATGCAGACAGCCACTGACAATGCCGACGAACTCCTTCGCGGTCTCAACCTGCAGTACAACAAGAGTCGTCAGCAGGCCATCACCAGCGAGCTTCTCGACATAGTGGGAGGCACAGTGAACAACTGATAACATTGATTATTTCTATATAAAAAAATCCCGAACTGTATTGGCAGTTCGGGATTTTTTTTAATTTTTACGCCACGGCGCAGGGTTTCGGGTTCTACGCTACCGCGCAACTGACCCCAAGTGCGGTACCCACGGCTGCGAGGATTGCCGATGCCAGGTTCCACAGGAATTTGATTAACCTCGACTTGTTCTCCTTAGTCATAGTTTTTTTAAATTGAAAAATTGAAAGAGTGAACTAACTTATCACTAATCGCCGTTGTCGATAACCTCGTCGCCGCCGCTGCTGCCGTTCTCATCACCTCCGATTACAGGGGGAAGCTCCTCGTCGCCGCCTCCGTCAGAACCGCTTCCG
>JALFIX010000054.1 GCA_022775105.1 Prevotella sp.
CTGATAGTTCAATGGATAGAACAACTCTCTCCTAAAGAGTAGATCCGGGTTCGATTCCCGGTCGGAGTACAATAGTGAAACGGAAGCATCGTCACCTTATTAACAGATGACGATGCTTCCGTTTTCTCTTTTTTATTTATATGCCCTTTAGATTGACTATGTTGAGGCGCACGAAACGGATACTCGTATGGGTGGTTAATCAATAAAGCATATTCTAATGATATAAGAACGCCCTGCTCTAATGACAACAGAAATACGAGTTTTCATATTGCAGAGCTGTTCAAGATTGCATCACGATATCTTGTATATTTCATATATAGACGACAAATATAGATAAAATGTAAAAGCCACACCTCTATATATAATCCACTTTTTTCTTTTGTTTGATATTAACTTATCCTTTTGATTATCAAGTGACTATATTGATATTGAGGGTTGTTTACGTCCACTTATTTGGTAACTGCCAACGGAATTGATACAAATTCACCTTAAATTTGCAATGAAAATCTATGGATATAAAAAAATTGGTACAAATAATCTATGCTCAGGAGGGATATATCAAGTCGATGGGGCTGTCGGTTGGACAACAATAACAATATCTCTTAATATAATTAAAGTCTTCGTGTTGAAAGGGGCGGTGCACCCAGTCATATATATATTACGGGGATTAGCCCCATTCTCGTATATCACTCTATTGAGGCTCTAACATACACGAAAACGAGTTCTCGAGTGCAAATAAACAGCAGTTTGGCGAAACTACTAAATTAATCATGGAGGACAATCCGGATGGCTTTAGCTTTCCGCATGAATTAGTACAACTCTAACAATAATAATAACTAAAACCAAAAGTATGAAAAGAACAAGGTATCTAATGTTTTTGCTGGCATTGTTTATTTCAATCCACGCAATGGCTCAAAAACAGCTTTTCACGGGTGTCGTTAAGGATGTCCTGGGCGAACCAGTCATTGGTGCGTCTGTAGTTGAAAAAGGATCGTCGAATGGTTCGGTAACCGATCTTGACGGTAAGTTTAGTGTTTCAACTATTCCCGGTACAACTCTTGTGGTGTCCTATGTAGGATATAAGTCACAAGAGGTGAAGGCCAAGGAGAACATGGATGTCACTCTTCAGGAGGATGGACAAATGCTCGACAATGTGGTTGTCATCGGTTATGGTGTGCAGAAGAAGTCGGTTGTGACTGCTTCTATCGCCAAGGTTAGTTCAGACGACCTCGAAGGCAAGACACGCCTTCGTGCCGACGATGCCCTGAAGGGTATGGCTGCCGGTGTGAACGTTACATCCGCGTCCGGTCAGCCTGGTTCTAAGTCAATGATCCGCGTGCGTGGTATCGGTACTATCAACAATTCCGAACCGCTTTACATCATCGACGGAATGCCTACCGACCAGGATGGTATGGAATCTGTCAACCCTGCCGATATCGAGTCGATTGAGGTGTTGAAGGATGCTGCCTCTGGTGCCATCTATGGTGCGAGAGCTGCCAATGGTGTTATCCTCGTTACTACCAAGAAAGGAAAGGTTGGCAAGGCTTCTATCAACTACAACTTCTCTTACGGATGGCAGAGCGCATGGAAGAAGCGTGATGTTACCGGTGCTACCGACTATGCTGTGCTGATGAACGAGAAATACATCAACGGCAAGCAGACCTTGCCAGCAGAGATGTCAAATCTTTCCGACCCATACAACATCATCGATGTCAACGGCAATAAGGTTACAGGTTTCGGTACTGACTGGCAGGAGGCTCTCTTCAACGACAACGCGCCTATCATGCAGCATGACGTGTCGGTGAGTGGTGCCTCGGAGAAGGTGAACTACTATTTCTCAGCAGGCTATTTCTCTCAGGAGGGTATAGTAGGAGGTAACTTCGGGCAGTCAAACTACGACCGTCTTACATTGCGTGCAAACAACTCATTCACATTGCTCGACGCAAGTAAGGAGCGCTCGTTCCTCAACAAGTTGGAACTGCACACCAATCTCTCTTATATGCGTGTACACAACACAGGAATCGATGCCAACTCCACATGGGGCTCGCCACTTGGTTCGGCTCTTTATCTCGCCCCGACACTACCTATCACATTGACAGGACAGGTAGGACAGGACATGATTGACCACTATTCATCATTCGATCTCTATCGTGATGCCAATGGCAATCCTTATACTATCCCCGGTTATCTCGGTTCATATAACGAGCAGAACAACCCGATTGCACTTATGCAGCGCAATCCTACACGCAACTGGGCACATAAGTTCATGCCGAAGATAGCTATCGATCTCCAAATATGGGACAATCTGAAATATCACTTCACCTGGAGTGCAGAGCAGTCGTTCTGGGGCAATGAGTCGGCAATCACCGAGAAATACTATTTCTCTGGAAACAATAATGCAGACCATACATCAGCCTCTGTATATAAGGGCAATAATACTACATGGCAGGTGGAGAACACCCTTACCTATGACAAGACCTTCGGTAAGCACTCTATCGGAGTGGTGCTTGGTCAGTCGGCACTGAAATTCAAAGGTGACGACCTCTCAGGATCCCACTGGAATCTGGTGAACCCCGACAAGCCCTACCTCAACTACACCACTGGCGGCGACTTCGGAACAGAGGTTGATGCCGATGGAAATATCATTGGTGTGAAGAGTTACGTAGGTGTAGGTGGCGGTCCGTATGTAGAGCATCGCCTGTCTTCACTCTTCGGACGCTTCAGCTATAACTACGATGAGCGCTACATGGCTCAGTTCACAATCCGTCGCGACGGTTCAAGCCGTTTCGGTTCGAATAATAAATATGGTACGTTCCCATCTGTTTCTGTTGGATGGAACGTGATGAACGAGCAGTTTATGGAGAAGACCAGATCATGGCTTGCCAATTTCAAGGTGCGCTTCTCTTGGGGTAAGAACGGTAATGACAACATCGGTGATTTCGCTTACACCACACTTTCGACAGTGGGCGGTACAAGTAACTACTATCTCGGCCAGACTGCCACTATGGTATATGGTTCGAAGGCCAACCGCCTTGCCAATCCCAACCTCAAGTGGGAGGAGAGTGAGCAGACTGACATCGGTCTTGACTTCGGTTTCTTCAACAACGCATTGACATTCACCGTTGACTACTTCATCAAGAAGACCAACGGAATGATTATCGAGATGCCTATCCCGAGTTATGTAGGTGAGGCTAAGCCTCTTGCCAACGTGGGAGATATGGAGAACTCAGGATTTGAGTTTGAGCTGGGATATAAGTGGCATGTTGCCGATGCCAACTTCTCTATCAAGGGCAATGCCTCATATCTGCACAACGAACTGAAGAACCTTGGTAATGACACCGGTTTCCTCAACTGGGGTATCAGCCAGTTCAGCGACGGCGGAACACGTGCAGAGAACGGCCAGCCTTTCCCTTTCTTCTATGGTTACAAGACTTTAGGAGTATTCCAGAACATGGAACAAGTCAACTCCTATACATGGACAGACCCTGAGACAGGAGCCATACAGCTCATACAGCCTGATGCACAGCCTGGTGACCTCATCTTCCAGGATACAGACAACAACGGAACAATCACATCCGACGACCGTACAAAGATTGGTAAGGGCACTCCCGACTGGTCGTTTGGTGCCACATTCAACGCCGAGTGGAAAGGTTTCGACCTCAGCGTATTCATGCAGGGTGTGAGCGGTGTGGATGTATTCGACGCGACATATCGTCAGGACATCGCCTCTGGTAACTTCCCGACATGGGTGCTTTCACGCTGGACAGGAGAAGGAACATCCAACCGTGTGCCAATCCTCAAGCAGGGCGACAGCAAGAACTGGGTAGTGAGCGACCTCTATATCCAGGACGGCTCATATCTCCGTCTGAAGAATCTTACTCTCGGATATACCCTGCCACGCAATCTGACACAGAGAATAGGTATCAGCCGCCTGCGTGTGTATGCCATGGCAGAGAACCTGTTCACATGGACGAAGTACTGGGGATTTGACCCTGAAATCGGTACAAGCGGAACATCGCTCGGTGTTGACTATGGAGTATACCCACAGGCACGCACATATACCATTGGAATTAACCTGAATTTCTAATCAGGACAGAGGAACAAAATTACATAAAAATGGACAACGATATGAAAAAGAATATATTCTTGGCAATGGCTACATCAGCCATGATGCT
>JALFIX010000125.1 GCA_022775105.1 Prevotella sp.
TTATGCTTCATAATCTGGTCGATATAGAACTTGCGCTCGGGGCGCGGGCCAACGAACGACATGTCGCCTTTGAGCACGTTCCATAGCTGGGGGAGTTCGTCAAGATGGTGCTCCCTCAGGGTCTTTCCTATTCTTGTCAGGCGTTCATCGTTCTCTTGTGAAAACAGCAGAGGCTCGTCCTCTTCCGCGTTCATCTTCATGCTGCGGAACTTGTAAATGAAGAAAGGTTTTCCGTGCAAACCGATTCTCTCCTGTGAAAATATAGCTGTTCCTCCGTCTTCTTTTCTGACCATTATGTAACAATAAAGGAAAAGAGGGGAGAATACGACAAGTGTGATTGCCGATATTACGATGTCAAAGATTCGTTTTGCTATTTTCTGTATGTTATTCATATTAATAAGAATCAGTTATAAATAAAACTAAAAATGTCTTGTTTTATTGTGTATATTTGATTCTTTTTTGTTCTTATTGTCAAAAAAACATTGTTTATTCTCTATCTCTTCAATATTCCCGATTTTGCGACAGTCAGCTGTATGCCGAAATTGTTTCCGGTCTGTTTCCCACGGTCTAATGCCATGGCGGCGGTGATGTCCCATCCTTTGGACATTTTACACGACACCTCGCCCATGCAGTAGAAACCGTGCTTGGGGTCGGGGTAAGTCTTGGCGCGCCCAAGCAGGAATTCTTCATGCAGCGTCTTCTGCCTTATCTCAACCGTGGCGTGATGCTTGGTGTCGGAGCGGCTTTCTCTTATTATCTTGATGAGTTGAAAGATTACAAATTTAGGCTTGGTGAGATAAGGATGAATTGGATTCTGCGTCTCTTTACTGAGCCAAAGAAGCAGTTCAGGCGAGTAGGGACTATGTTGTTGTGTTATCCAATGATTTACAATAACGAAAGAAAGAAAAGAAAAGGTTTAAGACGGTAATAAGAACAGTAATTATGGCAAATCTTTTTTTTAGGACATCAATAGCTCCATATAGGATAGATATATATAACGCACTCCACGAGCGACTGGGATGCGAGATGTATTTCTATTATTCGTTTGATTCGTCGCAGAAATTGAACGAAGAAGGTATGCGCAGGATGTGTCATTTCACTCCAACATATTTGAAAGGCATTACTTTCGGCGAAGGAGAGACACGAAAATTCTGTACGGAGGTTTGGAAAATTCTCCGTAGGCACAAGCCAGAGATAGTCATTGTCCCTGAATTTCAGTTGCTGACAATTCAGGTCATATTGTATAAGTTCCTTTTCCGAAAGCAGTTCAAGGTTATTTCCATGTGCGATGACAGTTATGATATGGTGAGCAATGACCATGATTTTTCTTTCATCCACAAATATGCAAGGAAATTGATTGCTCCTTTGGTTGACAATCTGCTGCTTGTTGACAGCAGGGTGCGCGACTGGTATCAGAAACACTATCACAAGGGTGTCTGGCTACCAATAGTACGCGATGAAAAAAAGGAGAAAGTACACTATGAGAATGCGTTGCCTATCAGTAGGGACTATATAAAGAAATATAATCTGCAAGGGAAGAAAGTATTGCTTTTCGTAGGGCGTTTTGTCAAGGAAAAGAACCTTGATAATTTCATTCAGGCTATCGGCAAGACCAAGGAAGACTTTGTCACCGTGTTAGTAGGAAGTGGGGAATTAGAAGAGCAACTAAAGGAAATGGCAAGAAACATTGACAAGGAGATAATCTTTGCCGGGCACTATGTTGATGACGGTGTCAGGGCATGGTATAATGTAGCCGATGTCTTTATACTTCCGAGTAAGCAGGAAGCGTATGGTGCCGTGACTAACGAAGCTCTTATCGCAGGAGATTTCTCCATCGTGTCTGAACACGCAGGCTCAGCATGCCTGATTACTCCAGACAATGGTGTTCAGATAAAACCTTACGATATCGAAGGAATCGCAAGAGCTATTGACAATTCGATGTGCAGGATTAAAAAAGCAGACTCTTGTGTCGTCAAGGATTGTCTGATGCCATTCCTTTTCGATAATATTATAAACAATGTTATAAAAGAAATCAATAAACAATAATTATGCAAGCCATCATATTAGCAGCAGGTATGGGAAAACGCCTGGGTGAATACACAAAGAACAACACAAAATGTATGGTGCCCGTAAATGGCGTTCCATTGATAGACCGGGTTCTTCAACAATTGTCCGGCTTGAATCTAAGTCGAGTTGTAATAGTAGTTGGATATGAGGGACAAAAGTTGATTGACTATATCGGAAATGAGTACAACGGCTTGAAGATAGAATACATCTTCAACAAGATATACGACAAGACAAACAATATTTATTCCTTGGCATTGGCAAAGGACAAAATGCAGGAAGACGACACACTTCTGCTTGAGAGTGACTTGATTTTTGATGACAGGCTATTCAGTCTTGTCGTGGATAATCCTTATCCCAATCTTGCCCTTGTGGCAAAATATGAGGCCTGGATGGATGGCACAATGGTGCAGATAGACGATGAGAGCAATATTGTCAATTTTGTGCCAAAGGAGGCATTCCGTCACGAGCAGTCTGACAGTTATTACAAGACTGTCAATATTTATAAGTTGTCAAAGGAGTTTTCTGCCAACAGGTATGTGCCGTTCTTGGAAGCATATATGAAGGCGGTGGGAAATAATGAATACTATGAGAATGTTCTTCGCATACTCTCTTTCCTTGATTGCAAGGACCTGAAAGCTCTTCCCATTACAGACGAAAAGTGGTATGAGATAGATGACAAGCAGGATTTGGATATAGCCGAAGCGTTATTTGCTGATGACGAACAATTGATGCAGAAGTTCTATAGCCGGTATGGCGGTTTCTGGCGTTTCCCGAAAATGTTGGATTTCTGTTACCTTGTTAATCCTTTTTTCCCGTCGCAACGTATGCTCGACGAGATGAAGGCAAGTTTCCAGACTTTATTGACTGAGTATCCTTCAGGTATGAAAGTCAATGCTCTGCTCGCATCCAAATGTTGGGGCGTAAATGAGAAATATATTGTACCGGGCAATGGAGCTGCGGAACTGATAAAGTGTCTGATGGACAGCTTACAAGGGAAATTAGGAGTAATCAGACCTTCGTTCGAGGAATATCCAAACAGGTATCAAGGCGAAGTGGTGACTTTTATACCCGAAAACCGTGATTTTAGATATACAGGCCAGGACATAATAGATTATTTTGCAAATAAGGATATTGAAAACCTTTTGCTGATTAATCCTGACAATCCTTCAGGAAACTTCATACCCAAGGAAGACATATTAAAGGTTGCTGGATGGTGTAAGCTTAATCATGTGCGCTTTATCGTTGATGAGAGTTTTGTTGATTTCAGTGAAGACTATCAAATATGTTCAATGCTGGACAACACTATATTGGAGTCATATCCTAATATAGTGGTAATCAAGAGTATATCCAAGAGTTACGGAGTGCCAGGATTGCGCTTGGGCATTATGGCATCGGCTGACGAGGGTTTGATAGGTGAGGCGAAGAAATATGTTAGCATTTGGAACATCAATTCCTTCGCCGAGTTCTTTATGCAGATATTTACCAAGTATTCAAAAGACTATCGTAAGGCTTGTGCCTGTTTTCAGGCTGAGCGTGCTGATTTTGTCAGTAAACTATGTGAGATACCATTTATCCATGTCATGCCGACACAGGCAAATTTCGTACTGTGTGAAGTGCAAGAGCCATATACCTCAATGGAAATAGTAAGGCGAATGTTAAGAGAACATAACATTTTATTGAGTGCTTGTAATGCCAAAAAGGGATTGAAGGGTGGCAAGTATTTGCGTATTGCCATTCGTGGACATCAAGACAATGCAAAACTGATTGAAGCATTTAGACAATTATAAATCAGATATAATTATGAAGTTAAAAATAAATACAGGCAGGGGCGTATTCCAGTATAAATTTCAGGTCATTTATGAAGGCGTAAAGGTGATGAATCAGGAGATAGGCAGGGAGAATCTGCTGATTTTCAAGAGGCTGGCAGACAATGTCGGGTTGAGATTCTCATTGGCTTATGGTACTATGTTGGGAGCTATACGCGAACACGATTTCATACCTCATGATGAGGATATAGACTTGTGCATTCTGCAAGAAGACATTGAGACATTCAAAAACCTGCTTTGGGATTTGCGTGAAGAGGGGTTTGAGGTAATGAGATTTGACCGCAGAAACAGCTTGTGCTCAATAATTCGCAAAGGGGAGTATATTGATGTTTACATATTCAGGAAACTGTGTAACGGTGTGCGTGAGTTTAATGGTGAGGCTATTTGGGAGAAATACCTTACCGATTTGGAAGAGATAGATTTTCAGGGAAGCAAATTCCTAATAGCAAGAGAGGCGGCTGATTTCTGCCTGTTTGAATATGGTGAGAGCTGGCAGACCCCGATAGCAATGAAACCATATGATATGGCATGGTATCAGAAAAAACTGTCACAGCTGTTTTGGTGGTTGCATTTTAATCTTCCTGACTGCCTTTTCTTCCCATGGATGCAGAGAAATGGCGAAGGCAAGATAGAAGCATTCAACAAAAAGGTTGATAGGTATAACAAAATAGCCGGAAAAACTGTTTACGACAAAATTCCGGAGGGAATATATCATATTGCAAAAACAAAAAAGTAACATAAATTACAAAAAAATGTATTTGGTGCAATATTTTTCATTTATTAGCGTTCTAATAATAAAAAATAATATTGAAATGCTATGATGGAATTTAAGATACTTACGTCGTTTTTGCTGAGTTTGGTGTTCGGTTTTATATCAATACCGTTAATCTTGAAATTCTGCAAGGAAAGAAAGTTATATGACATTCCCGATTTCAGGAAGAGGCACAAGCAGGCCATCCCGAGACTGGGCGGAATAGCATTCTTGCCTTGTATGCTGTTGTCGTTTGGATTGGTGCTGGTGATTTTCTCTATCAAATATTCCACGTATGAGTCTGTGCACCTGTGGTATCTGTATTTGTTGTTCGGATTCTTGATGATATATATCATCGGGATATTCGACGACATATTAGGGCTTACCGCAAGATTCAAGTTCCTGGTACAGTTTTTTGCAGCCTGTTGCCTCCCTGTTGCCGGCATATATATAAATAATATGTTTGGCTTGTTCGGGGTGGGGGCTATACCCTCTTATGTCGGTGTTCCATTAACGGTGTTTCTCATCTTGGTGATAATCAATGCGGTGAACCTCATTGACGGCATCAACGGCCTGTCTTCTTCGCTGTCGCTCATAGCCCTGTGTGTTTATTTGTATGTTTTCTCGGATTTCAACGCATGGGTGATATGTGTCATGTGTGCGGGGTTGGCAGGAAGCTTAGTGGCGTTTTTCTATTTCAACATGTTTGGGAAACCTGACAGGAATACCAAGATATTCATGGGTGATTCCGGCAGTCTTACTTTGGGCTATCTGATTTCGGCATTGTTTGTGAGGTATTTGATGCTCTATGCCGAGGACGGAGATTCTGACTATTCTGGGGTGATTCTCATCTATTCTGCATTGATTATTCCCGTATTCGATGTCGTCAGGGTGGTGTTGTTCCGCCTTCGCAATAGACAGCCGGTGTTTGGAGCTGACAGAAACCACATCCACCACAGGCTGATGGATGCCGGACTTGACCAGCGCAAGGCTCTTGGGTGCATTGTTGCCATGGCTGTTTCTTATATTATTGTGAATGCCTTGTTGTATAGGTTTTTCGGGAATACCACATTAATTGTTGTAGTGGATGTGGCATTATACACGCTTTTGAGTCTGGCTATCAGTAGAAGGAGAATCAACAAGGGCTAACAGGTTCAGCTTTGCGCCCTAACTTGCGGCATAATCTTTGGATTCAATTATTTTTCTTCCGGCTCTTTGCAATGCCTCGTGGCTGTAGGGAATAACCTCGGTTAGTTAAATAGTTGTAAATGAATGGAAACAACGGTCTGAATGTTTGGATTACAGACAAATTGTTAGTATCTTTGCAATCGGAACGGGCTTATCTCTCCCGCAACATTTGAAATAATTATGGGTATATATATCAACAAAGGCAATAATGCATTCCGCGACATCGTGAATGGCGATTATGTTGACAAGACATCGCTGATTCCGTTTGTCAATAAGACACTCAACACCGAGTGTCGCTATAGCTGCGTGACTCGTAGCCGTAGGTTTGGCAAGTCGATGGCGGCAAAGATGCTGTGCGCTTATTACGACAAGTCGTGTGACTCGCGCGAGCTGTTTTGCGGACTGGAAGTAGAAAAGGACGAGTCATTCGATAAGTATCTAAACAAGTATAGTGTGATTTACCTCGATGTGACATCTTTTACAGCCAGGCCTGAGCTTGGGGACAGGATTGTTAGGGTGATTCAGGAGAAAATCATAGAAGAGCTGAAGGAAGCATATCCTGATGTAAGATATAGGGATAACTCCGACCTTATGGATATACTCTCCGCTATACGTGAAGCCACAGGTGAGAAGTTCTTTTTCATCATTGACGAGTGGGATGCTATCTGTCGCGAGTTTCCCGACAGGCGTAAGATGAAGGGGGACACGTCGGGTGCCGCCCCTACAATCCTTGACGAATACGTCATGCTACTCCGCCGTTTATTCAAGACACAGGAGTCAGATGAAATATTTGCCGGGGCATATCTCACAGGTATTCTTCCAATAAAAAGGTACAACACCGAGTCTGCATTAAACAACTTCCGTGAATATTCCATGATTAGTCCGGGCAGAATGGCTAATGCTCTTGGGTTTACCCATGATGAGGTTATGGGGTTATGCAATTCATTTACTATGGACATCAAAGAGATGGAACAATGGTATGACGGATATCGCATAGGAAGGGCGTCCCATATCTTCAATCCATATTCAGTTATGAGGGCAATAGAGAATGACCGTTATAAAAGCTATTGGACAACTACTGGAGCATACGACTCTGTGGTCACCTATATCCAGATGAACTTCGATGGCCTGAAGGATGACATAATCCGTATGTTGGCTGGAGAACATGTGTATGTTGATACAACAGAGTTTACGAATGACATGCACATAGTGCGCAGCAAGAATGATGTCCTTACCGTGTTGATTCATCTTGGCTATCTGGCATACGATGAGGATGAACAAGAGTGTTTTATCCCGAACAAGGAGGTTGGGGATGAAATGAATAACGCAATCAAGGCTACTTCTTGGGATGAGTTGGCCAAAACAATACAAAACTCGAAGAACCTTCTCGCCTTCACCATCTCCGGAAATGAGCAAGCCGTGGCCAAAGCCATCGACCTCGCCCATGACGAGAACACGAGCATCCTCTCCTATAACGACGAGAACTCGCTTGCCTGTGTGCTTTCCATTGCCTATATCTGGGCGAAGAACGAGTATGTGATTCACCGTGAGTATGCCACGGGCAAGGGGTATGCTGACCTTGTGATGATTCCCCGTCGCAATGTCTCAAAGCCCGCACTCGTCATCGAGCTGAAATACAACCAATCTACAGACACTGCCATCAGCCAAATCAAGCGGAAGAACTATCCTGCCAAGTTGGCTGACTACGCAGGAGACATCCTTCTCGTGGAGATAAACTACGACAAGGAGTCGAAGCAACATACTTGTAAAATAGAAAAATACCAGTGTATTTAACTGCTTAAACGACTCCACTGGCTCTGCCAAGTTATTGCCAGTTGTCTGTCATCACTTTGGCAGTCGCCTGTCATCGGGGTGACAGAGTAGTCTTAGTCGTTAGGTAATGTAGGCAATGTAGCTTATGATGGCGGGATAGCTGCTTAAAATGTAGGGTAAGTGTTGGGTAGTGTAGGGTTGAGACAACCCTACATTCGTTGAAACACCTGATAATCAGTCTTTTATATGCAATTTGTGTAGGGTGAAGGGTTGATGCGAATATTCTCTGGCTTTCAGATTTCCATAATATAATATATGACAATACCAAATGTATTGCGGTTTTTTAACTGATATATATCAGAATTTCTTTCCGAAGACTATGCTGGTGAATGTCATCCATAGTATCTTCATATCGAAGAGCAGGGAGTTGTGGTCGAGATAATAGAGGTCGAGGTCCAGACGGCGAAGCATCTTCTCCATAGTGTCGGTATAGCCGTTGTAAAGTGTGGCGTAGGATGTTACTCCGGGTCTTATTTGGTATAGTTTGACGTAGTCGGGGTTATGCTTCATAATCTGGTCGATATAGAACTTGCGCTCGGGGCGCGGGCCTATGAACGACATGTCGCCTTTGAGCACGTTCCATAGCTGGGGGAGTTCGTCAAGATGATGCTCCCTTAGGAATTTGCCAGCCTTTGTTAGACGGTTATCGCTTTCATGACTGAAAAGAGCCGGACCATTCTTTTCCGCGTCAGTTCTCATACTGCGAAACTTATATATATAGAACGGTTTTCCATGGAGACCTATTCTCTCTTGGCTAAAGATTGCAGGCCCACCGTCCTCTTTTTTTATAATGATGTAGCAATATAAAAACAGAGGTGAGAATACGACAAGTGTGATTGCCGATATGATGACATCAACAGTTCTTTTTACTATTCTTTGTATATTATTCATAATATTTTGAGAATCTTTATATATATATAACTCAGATATTAGGGATTTATTGTGTTTTAAGTATATTTTTTTTCTTTCTTAAGAAAATTACTATTTACCCTTCACTCCGAGTATTCCCGATTTTGCGACAGTCAGCTGTATGCCGAAATTGTTTCCTGTCAGATTTCCATGGTCTAATGCCATGGCGGCAGTGATGTCCCATCCTTTGGGCATCTTATACGAGACCTCGCCCATGCAGTAGAAACCGTGTTTGGGGTCGGGGTAAGGCTGCTTGTAAGTGCCGTAGCCCTTCTGCCATGTGGAAAGAATGCGATAGGCAATGTTTTTGGACGGTTGACCGGATATGCCTATATGATATGCCACGAAGCGGTTGTTCTGGAACTGAATCCTTCCGTCGGTGTTGTATATTGGAGAGGTATATAGCGGGTTGCCCATAGTCTGTCCCCAGTGCTGCCAGCCTGTATAGAGATGGTGGTTGTAGTAGTTGTCGATGCCGCCGATATGGTCGGGCATTTGCTGGGTGTGGTCATGATAAATCGGACCGCTTTGGTATTTCGTATAGATGTATTCTGCCACGATATTATTTATATAGCAAAAGTGCTTCAGCTTTAGTTCCAAACCCAACATGATGTCTTTCAGTTGGTACAGAAGAAACCGGTTGTCTTTTTTCTTGTTCCATTCGGTGCCTGTGCCATAGCCGTCGTAGTCGAGCAGGAACATGGATGAGTGATCCTCGAAGTAGTGGTCGGCATAGAAGCCTAAAGCCCACTTGGGATAGTCTAAGTCCAGGCGTGCCACCCAACTGCCTATGATGTTGCCACGTGCATTCTGATACACGTCCTCGCTGGTGTCGGCACCTCCGGGGATGAATGCCGAAGGGAATGAGTCGAATCCCTTGTTGTTGTCAAGAACAATCATCTCGCCGTTGCCGTCAAATAAATAGGAGGTTCCCCCGAACTGTGCCGCCATCTCCAGACCGAGTGTCAGCGACAGGGGGCGATGTCTCTTGGGGTCGGCTATTCTGAGATAACCGGCTTTGGAATGATAGAGCGCATTTTCCGTATATCTTGACTTATGGTCGGTGAAGTCCTTCTGCCAACCCTCGTCGGTTGTCTGTCCGTATGAAATATGCCCCTTGATTGACACCCATCCACGGCTGAATGGAAGAGTCCAATAGTCCTGCAATGCCAAACGTACTTGCGGCACAGGGCGGGCATTGATGCCTAATGTCTGAGAACCGGTACTAAGGGTCTGGTTCTTCAGTTCCATGGGATATTCCTTGCTGCCAATTGTCAAAACACCTTTTTTCCATCTGCCTTCCAGGAATGCCTGCTGGACTACAAAAGAACTGGAATAGTTGAACGCAGTGGCAATGTCAACCATTCCTCCCCATGTAAATCTTCCCAATGAATCCACGGCAGTTTCCTTGGCCAATGAGGCTCTCAGATAGCCGTTGTTAGTGTCAAGCGAACTAAGTCCGTGCTTGTTGGCATTGAGCCAGAAAGGATTGTTGTCTCCTGAACTGATAGATGTCTGGGAACTAACTTTCCAGTGGGCTTCATTATTCTGCGCATGAGTAAAGAGGACCGCATGTAAGGCTGATATGACAAATAGGTATTTCTTCATTAAACAAGTTAGGATGACAAAGCCATATCCCTGTCTATGGGACATGGCTTTGTCCAATAAAATATAATTGATGATGTATTATTTCTCGGAAGCGATGCGCTCCTTGATGGCCTTGCTCTCTGCCTCATAGCCGGGCTTGTCGAGCAGGGCGAACATGTTCTTCTTGTATGCCTCTACTCCGGGCTGGTTGAACGGGTTGACTCCGAGGATGTTGCCGCTGATGCCGCAGGCAATCTCGAAGAAGTAGATAACCTGTCCGAGATAGTACTCGTTGAGTTCGGGCATAGAGACGCGGATGTTGGGGACACCACCGTCAACGTGAGCCAAGCGTGTGCCTAACTCTGCCATCTTGTTAACGTCGTCAACGCGCTTGCCGGCGAGGAAGTTCAGTCCGTCGAGGTTCTCCTCGTCGTTGGGGAAGAGCATTGTGCGGTTGGGCTTCTCAACGCTGATGACTGTCTCGTAGATAGTGCGCTCGCCTTCCTGAATCCACTGGCCCATGGAGTGGAGGTCGGTGGTGAAGTCGCAGGATGCGGGGAAGATACCCTTGCCGTCCTTGCCTTCGCTCTCACCGTAGAGCTGCTTCCACCACTCGCTCATGAAATGGAGCTTGGGCTGGTAGTTCACCATAATCTCAATCTTCTTGCCTGCCTCTGCATACAGGGCGTTGCGCACTGCCGCATACTGGGCTGCGATGTTCTCGGCGAAGGGTACGTCCTTGCCGCAGGCTGTCTCCATTGACTGGGCTCCCTCAACAAGCTTTGCTATGTCGAGACCGGCGCAGGCAATGGGCAGGAGTCCTACAGGTGTGAGCACAGAGAAGCGTCCGCCTACATTGTCGGGGATGATGAATGAGGTGTAGCCTTCCTTGTCGGCACAAGTGCGGGCGGCACCCTTCTTGGCGTCGGTAACTGCCACGATCACCTTCTTTGCCTCCTCCTTGCCACGCTGCTCCTCGCACTGCTTCTTCAGCAGACGGAAGGTGAGGGCGGTCTCGGTGGTCGTACCTGACTTTGAGATATTGATAACGCCAAACTTCTTGTCCTTCAGATAGTCTGTAAGCTCAGAGAGATAGTCCTCGCCGATATTGTTTCCTGCAAAGAGGATGGTGGGGTTGCTCTTGTCATTAACAAGCCATGCGAAAGAGTTGCTGAGAGCCTCGATGACTGCGCGAGCACCGAGGTAGCTGCCGCCGATACCTGCAACGACGATTGCCTCGCAGTTTTCGCGGAGTACGTTTGCACAGTCCTGTATCTGCTTGATGAAATCAGCAGAGATGGACGATGGCAGGTGGAGCCAACCTAAGAAGTCATTACCAGGACATGTGCCGTTTTCGAGGGCCTCCTGTGCGGCCTTCACCTGAGGCTCAAGAGCCTCCACTGCGCCAGCCTTCAGAAACTGGGCAGCCTTTGTGATGTCAAGTGTTATATTCTTCATAATTTACAATGATAATTAATTCTTCATTCTTCATTCTTCACTCTTCACTCTTCATTCTTCATTTACCTAAACGAATCCGTCAGCAGTTTGATTTCAATCTGCGGACTGATGCGCTCGTAGAGGATGTTATACACGGCGTCGAGTATAGGCATGTTGACGTGCATGCGGCGGTTGATTTCCTTCATGCACTTTGTGCCGAAGAATCCTTCCGCTATCATCTCCATCTCTATCTGGGCACTCTTCACGCTGTAGCCCTTGCCAATCATGGTGCCGAAGGTGCGGTTGCGCGAGAAATTGCTATAGCCTGTCACGAGCAGGTCGCCGAGATACACCGAGTCATAAACACTGCGCTCTATAGGATGAACAGCGGTGAGGAATCGCGACATCTCCTGAACGGCATTCGACATAAGCACTGCCTGGAAGTTGTCGCCAAACTTCAGTCCGCTGCATATTCCCGCCGCAATGGCATACACGTTCTTCAATACCGACGAATACTCAATGCCTATCACGTCGCTGCTGGTCTTGGTCTTTATCACGTCGCTATTGAGCACTTCGCAGAAAGCCTGTGCCTTGTCGCGGTCGGAGCATCCGACGGTGAGATATGACAGGCGTTCGAGTGCAACCTCCTCAGCATGAGATGGTCCGCCGATACAGGCAAGATTGTCGTAAGGCACGTCATACACCTGATGGAAATATTCCGAGCATACCAAGTTTTCGTCGGGCACAATACCCTTTATGGCGGTAATGACAAACTTGTTGCGTATTCTTGTCTTCAGCTTCTTGAGGTGATTCTTCAAGTAGGGCGAGGGAGTCACAAAGACCAGAGTGTCATAGTCCTGAACGATGCGGTTGATGTCGCTCGAAAAGAATATCTCCTTAGTGTCGAAGTGGACGCTGGTCAGATAAGCAGGGTTGTGGCCCATGCGCCTGAATTCCTCTATGCGGTCGTCGCGTCGCATATACCAGCCTATGTGGTGAGTGTGTCTCACCACAATCTTGGCAATGGCTGTTGCCCAGCTTCCGCCACCTATGATGGCTATCTTACCGCAATCGAACATTTCTTCACCTTATTATATATATAATACTACTGTTTGGCTGCCTCAACCCATGCGGCAAATTCCTCCACCTTGGGATTGTCGTAGCCGAGCTTGTATTTCTTGTTTACTCCGCATACGTCCATCTGCAGTTTCTGGGGATTCACCTCGCGGATGTCGCTCACGAGATAGTAGCCGCACTTGTTGAGCACTGCCACCCATTTCTCCTCGACACCTAACTTTGCCCATTCCTCGTTGCTGCTGCGGGGAGCCTTCTTCTCAGGCTTCATCTGCGGGAAGAAGAGTACTTCCTGGATATATGTCCTGCCAGTCATGAGCATCACAAGACGGTCGATACCGATACCGATGCCGCTTGTGGGAGGCATACCATACTGAAGTGCGCGCAGGAAGTCCTGGTCGATGATCATTGCCTCGTCGTCGCCCTTGTCGGCAAGCTTCATCTGGTCGATGAATCTCTGCTCCTGGTCAATCGGGTCGTTTAGCTCCGAGTAGGCGTTGGCAAGCTCCTTGCCGTTCACCATCAGCTCGAAACGCTCGGTGAGTCCGGGCTTTGAGCGGTGCATCTTGGTCAGGGGTGACATCTCCACGGGATAGTCGGTGATGAATGTGGGCTGGATGTATGTGCCCTCGCAGAACTCGCCGAATATTTCGTCGATGAGCTTGCCCTTGCCCATGGTATCGTCGATTTCCATGTTGAGCTTCTTGCATACCTCGCGGATTTCGTCTTCCGACATGCCATTGAGGTCGTAGCCGGTCTTCTCCTTGATGGCATCGAGGATAGGAAGACGGCGGAACGGAGCCTTGAAGCTGATTATCTGTCCGTCGATCTCGCGCTCGGGCTTGCCGTTGACGGCGATGCAGACGGTCTCAAGCAGTTTCTCGGTGAACGACATCATCCAGTTGTAGTCCTTATACTGTACGTAAAGCTCCATACAGGTGAACTCGGGATTGTGGTTGCGGTCCATACCCTCGTTGCGGAAGTTCTTTCCGATTTCATATACACCCTCGAAACCTCCCACGATGAGCCTCTTCAGATAAAGCTCAGTGGCGATGCGCATATACATGTCGATGTTTAGGGCATTGAAGTGGGTGATGAACGGGCGCGCGCTCGCTCCTCCGGCAATGCTCTGCAGTGTCGGTGTCTCCACTTCTGTATATCCTGCCTCGTCGAGCACTCGGCGAATGGTGCGGATGACAGTGGCACGCTGGAGGAATGTGTCCTTCACTCCCTCGTTCACCACAAGGTCAACATATCTCTGGCGGTAGCGCAGTTCGGGATCCTCAAACTTGTCGTATGCCACACCGTCCTTGTATTTCACGATAGGCAGTGGCTTGAGGCTCTTCGAGAGCAGGGTCAGTTCCTTGGCATGTACCGAGATTTCACCAGTCTGGGTGCGGAATACGAATCCCTTCACTCCAATGAAGTCGCCGATGTCGAGCAGTCGCTTGAACACCTTATTATATAAATCCTTGTCCTCTTCGGGGCAGATGTCGTCACGTGTGACATAAACCTGGATTCTTCCCTTCGAGTCCTGCAACTCCACGAAACTTGCCTTTCCCATCACACGGCGGCTCATCATGCGTCCGGCGATGCACACCTGGCGTGGCTCGTCCTCGTCCTTGAACTCGTCCTTGATGTCAGTAGAGAAAGCGTTGGTTGGGTACTCGGCAGCTGGATACGGGTCGATGCCCATATCCCTTAATTCCTGCAGACTCTGGCGTCTGCCTATTTCCTGTTCACTAAGTTCTAAAACATTCATCTTGTTGTCGAATATATTCGTTCTTTATTATATGTGGGTGCAAAATTACTAAATATATTTGAATAAACCACGTTTTTTTGTTTTTTTATACCTAAGAAAGGTAGCGGAATCTGCAAAAATGTTAAAAATCGGGCAAAAAAGCGTTTTTTACTGCATAAAATTTGGTAGTTATTCATAAAAACAGTACTTTTGCGATTGTAATTACCAAAGTAGATGTTCTATGTACACAACAAAGATGAAAGAACGCGTAGTAGGCGTTGATATAGGTTTTGAACAAACCACGTATGCGATAGTTGATTTGAGGGGAAAGATTATTGCAAGAGACAGCTTTCCCACCGAGGAATATGCGACTATCAGCTCGTTTGTCAGCAAGCTTGCCGAGAGCATTATGCTTCTGGCTGAGAACAATGGCGGATATGAGACCATCCGTTCGGTTGGCATTAGCTGTCCGAGTGCGAACTTCAAGACGGGATGTATGGAGAATGCTCCAAACATGCCGTGGAAGGGTGTCATACCGATGGCTGCCTTGCTGCGCGACCGCCTTGGACTTGCCGTTGCCCTTGGCAATGACTGTCATGTCATGGCTTTGGGTGAGCATGCCTTTGGTTGTGCCCATGGTATGAAGGACTTTATATTGGTTGGAATCGGTCACGGACTTGGCAGTTGTGTCTTCACGCGCAACAAGGCTCATCTTGGTGCCAACGGATTTGCCGGGGAGATTGGACATACATGTGTCGTGGATAACGGTCGCCAGTGTGGATGCGGACTCAAGGGATGTCTTGAGGCTTACGCTGCTGCCAAGGGTATAGTTACCACTGCAAAGGAGATACTTGCCGAGAGCGACAAGCCGTCTCTCATGAGGGGTGTGGAGAAACTCTCTCCCAAGATGATTACCGAATTCTGCGACCAGGGCGACGAGCTTGCCATTGAGGTTTATCGCCGTACCGGCTATCTGCTTGGTTTGGCGCTCGCAACGGCGGCATCACAGCTCGACCCAGAGGCAATCATTCTCTCCGGGGGTATTCCCCATGCAGGAAAATGGTTGCTTGAACCTGCACAGGAGTCGTTCGACCAGCATGTGTTCCACAACATCCGTGGCAAGGTGAAACTGCTTATCACTACTTTGGATGACCGCGAGCGTGACCTTCTCGGGGCCAGTGCATTGGCATGGGAAGTGGAGGAGTATTCGCTCTTTAAATAAATCGAGTTAAAGGAGTTAAGGAGTTAAAGGAGTTAAGGAGTTAAGGAGTTAAGCCAAATGTTTATGTGCCGGATTTCTATGCTCAAAACTAATGGCTTAACTCCTTAACTCCTTAACTCCTTAACTCCCAAAATTAAAAAAATAATGGATTTTGGAACTATATTGGACAAAATTAACGCAGAGCGTAACATGGCTACGGTGTTGGGGATGGAATTTCTTTCCACACCGGAGCCTGACACTTGCATGGCACGCATGAATGTGGATGAAAACAGCCGCCAGCCAATGGGTTATCTCAGTGGAGGCGCGTCGTTGGCATTGGCTGAGACATTGGCAGGGGCTGGGTCTTCCGCCCTTTGTCCCGACAAGATTTGCGTCGGCATCAATGTCAGTGGCACTCATGTCAGGGCTGTGCCTCAGGGTGATACCGTTACGGCTTTGGCACGCATAGTGCATAGCGGCAACACGCTGCATGTGTGGAACGTGGATATCACCGACACCTCCGGCCAGCTTATATCCACGGCAAGTGTAACAAACTACATAATAGACAAGAAAAAATAGATGGAGAGTTACGCATTATTCCGTAAACCTGGTGAACTTGAATATACCGAGATGGTGCAGACCTCCGGCGAACCGTTGAGATTTGGTTCTGTTGAGGCTCTCAACGGGCAGAGCGGGTTTGTCATCGCGCCTTTTGCCGTGACTGACGACTGTCCCGTGCTCTTGCTTCAGCCCGACAGGATAGTCAAGCGTGCCTTCCCTCTTATGAAGGGATACGACTATGCACCTGAGGGCAATGTCGTGCAGCGTATTTCCCGCCGTGATGAGTATGCCCGTGATTTCTCGTCCTTTCACTCACGCATTTCTGACGGCACTTTCTCCAAGATTGTGCTCGCCCGACAGTCGGTTGACGTCATCGGCAATCCCGAACCGCCCCGACGCCTGTTTGAGAGGGCTTGCCATCTCTATTCCAATATGTTTGTAGCCCTCGTGAGCACTCCCGTCAGCGGCACATGGCTCACTGCCACTCCCGAACTTCTGCTCGAGAGCGGGGGCAGCGAATACCGCACCATTGCCCTTGCGGGAACAATGGGACTGTGGGGCAGGACATTATGGAACGAGAAAAACAAGAACGAACAGCAGTATGTGGCCTCATATATAGAAGAATGTATAAGCGGGTTCTCGGATGAGTGCTCGTGCAAAGGCCCATATACCGTTGCGGCAGGAGACGTGTGCCACCTGCGCACTGACTTCTCCTTCTCATTGAAGGACAAATCGCTCTTGGGGGATTTCCTTGCCAAGCTCCATCCCACACCTGCCGTTTGCGGATTGCCAAAGTCTGCCGCTATGGATTTCATACTTGCGAACGAGAGTGTCGCACGTAGGTATTACAGCGGTTTTATGGGAACTATTGGAAGCGATGGCTCTGCTAATCTCTATGTCTCGCTGAGATGTATGGAGATATGCGGCAACGAATACCGACTTCATGCCGGTGGAGGACTGATTGCCGACAGTGAGGAGGAATCGGAATGGAATGAAACAGAATCAAAAATGCAAACTATAAGGAGATGTTTTACAAGGAAGATAAAGTGAACATGCTGATCGGGCTGCTTAAGGAATACAACGTGGAAAACGTGGTGTTGTGTCCCGGAAGCAGAAACGCCATCATTGCAAATAACTTGTTGGAAGATGACTCGTTTAATTGTTTTCCCGTCACCGATGAGCGTTCGGCAGGGTTCTTTGCCTTGGGACTCAGTATCGGAATGAATCCTTCGGCTATCGTTGTCACCTCCGGTTCCGCTTTGCTCAATGTCGCTCCCGCCATCGTTGAGGCTTATTATCAGAAAGTTCCAGTTATCGTCATTTCCGCCGACCGGCCACAGGAGGAAATCGGTCAGAACGTAGGTCAGACGATGCGCCAATATGGTGCTCTCGACAATTTTGTGGTGTGCTCGGTGAATCTCACCGATGCCATGGGCGACAATACATATTATCATAACCGGTTGATATGCGAGGCGTTGGCCAAGTCTGACGAATACAAGCGTCCTGTGCATATCAATGTGCCGTTGCCCAGTCCGGCTGAGTGCGAACAGGTGGAGAACCTGCCCCCTATACCTTATAATTATATATCGGTGCCTGAAGCTGACTGTTCTGTTGATGACATTAAGTGTGTCGTGGATGAAATGCTGAGTGCAAGGCGTCCGATGATAGTCTTGGGTCAGGAGTCTGCCTCACAGGTGCTTCATGACGAGTTGGATGTGCTGAAAAAGTATGTTGTAGTGCTTAGCGAACCATTGGGTGACATATATGCCCGTCCGTATGCGGGTATAATCGACTCGATGCCCGATTCTATGCTTCCTGATTTCATTTTATATATCGGGGGAACAACCGTATGCCGGAGCATAAACTCGCGTTTTGCTTCCATTCCCGACCTTAAGGTTTGGCGAGTGGATAAGTCAGGCGAGTTTACGTCTCCATTCCGTCGTCTTGACGGAGTGCTGCGTTGTTATGCTTATGATTTTATCCAAATAGCCTCTAATTATCTAAAGAATAGGTTAGTTGTTCATTCTACGTTTTATGAAGAATGGCAAGAGGCTTTCGCAAATGAGATCCAACGCTTGATGTCGATAGATGAGAACGTCCTGACAGCTGCCACTACAGTGAAATATTTCGAGGAGCAGTTGGAGGACATGGATTATGATTGCAAAGTGCATTACGGCAACAGTACTGCCGTTCGCCTTGCATGTCAGTATGCTTCAGGACATGCAGTTTATTGCAACCGAGGTATAAACGGCATAGAGGGAAGCCTATCCACTGCAGCCGGACATGCCGTAATTTGTGAAGGAATGCAAAACGTGTTCTGCGTGCTTGGCGACCTGAGTTTCTTCTACGACCAGAACGCCCTGTGGAACAGCAATCTCAGTGGCAACCTCCGCATAATCATCCTGAATGACCATCATGGCGGTATCTTTGATAATGTCAAGGGACTCGAAAACTGTGCTGAGCGCGACCGCTTCATTGCAGGCCGTCACTCTGCCGATGCCCGAGGAATATGCACCCAGAACGACATCGGCTACCTCTCCGCCAAGACAGTGGAAGAGATGCACCTCGGCATTGTAACCCTGCTGACGGCTGAGACAGAAAGACCGATGGTGCTGGAGGTGGTTTTTTAAGATTAAAAAATTAAAGAATTAAAACACAGAGGCACGGAGATACAGAGGTCTTTTGAGGAATGAGGAATTAAAACTCTGTGACTCTGTATCTCTGTGTTGAATAAAAAACTTTGTGGACTTTGTAAGCAGCTTTGCTGCTCTCTGTATCTTCCGTAAGCGGAAAATGCTTTGTTTCTTTGTGTCTTTGTGTTTATATTAATTGAAAGATTGAAATATGGAAAAAAGAGAATGGAAGAAGATAAAGGATTTTCAGGAAATCCTGTTTGAAGAGTATAATGGTATTGCAAAGATAACCATTAACCGCCCGCGTTATCGCAATGCTTTCACTCCGCGAACCACTTTGGAGTTGAGTCAGGCATTTGCATATTGCCGCGAGGCTTCGCGCATCAGTGTCGTAATCCTCACGGGTGCCGGCGACAAGGCTTTCTGTTCAGGAGGCGACATGCACGTCAAGGGACGCGGAGGATATGTGGATGAGGACGGAGTGCCTCGACTCAGTGTGCTCGACGTGCAGATGCAGATACGTCGTTTGCCTAAGCCTGTGATTGCCATGGTTAATGGATATGCCATTGGAGGCGGTCATGTGCTTCACCTCGTGTGCGACTTGTCCATAGCCTCAGAGAATGCCATCTTCGGTCAGACAGGTCCCAAGGTGGGTTCTTTTGATGCTGGTTTCGGCGCAAGCTATCTTGCCCGTTGTGTAGGTCAGAAGAAGGCGCGTGAGATATGGTTCCTCTGTCGCCAGTATTCTGCTGCCGAGGCAGAGCGCATGGGACTTGTCAATAAGGTGGTTCCTCTTGAGCGTCTTGAGGATGAGTGTGTTGAGTGGGCGGAGACCATGATGGAGCGCAGTCCGCTCGCCTTGCGAATGATAAAGGCAGGACTTAATGCCGAGCTTGACGGACAGGCAGGAATCCAGGAGCTTGCCGGCGATGCCACGATGCTCTACTATTTCCTCGACGAGGCTCACGAGGGAGGTCAGGCATTCCTTGAGAAGCGCAAGCCCGATTTCCAGAAATATCCCAAACTACCGTGATTTTTTTAATAAAACACAGAGTCACAGAGATACAGAGTTTTTTTAACACAAAGACATGGAAATCTTTGTGGACTTTGTAAGCAGCTTTGCTGCTCTTTGTATCTTCAATTACTTAATATAAATAAAACTCTGTACCTCCGTGTCTCTGTGTTAAAAAAAAGTAAACATGTACAAGATAGAAATTGAACCGAGAGTATTCCACTTCAAGCAGCCGGCAGGCACTTCACGTGGAGTATATACTGAGAGAAAGTCATGGCTCCTGCACCTTACTTCCGACGAAATGCCGGGACGCAAGGGAGTGGGGGAGTGTGCACCGCTGCCTGACCTGAGTTGCGACGCCACACCCGAATTTGAGAAAACCTTGAATGCCGTGTGCGAGAGATTCTGCCAGGAGGGCAAGATCAATTATCAGATGCTGCGCCCTTATCCCTCAATCCTCTTCGGATTGGAGACGGCATTGCTCAACCTCGAGCGTGGAGACGTTCTTTTCGATACTCCTTTCACTCGTGGCGAGGCGGGTATCACCATCAACGGACTCGTGTGGATGGGTTCATACGAGGAGATGCTTGCACGTATTGAGGAAAAACTCGAACAGGGATTCCACTGCATAAAGCTGAAGATAGGTGCCATCGACTTTGAACAGGAGCTTGACATGGTAAAGAGAATACGCGACCGCTTCTCCCGACGTGAGGTGGAGTTGCGTGTGGATGCCAATGGCGGCTTCAAGTATGAGGAGGCATTGTATAAGATGGAACTGCTCTCGCAGTATGCCATCCACTCGATAGAGCAGCCCATTAAGCCCCGCCAGTGGGGATATATGGCGCAGCTATGCCGTGATTCTCCATTGCCCATTGCCCTTGATGAGGAACTTATTGGAGTGAATATGCCCGAGATGAAGGCACAGGTGCTAAATATCATCAAACCGGCATACATCGTGCTTAAACCATCGCTCCACGGAGGAATACAGGGCACAAGGGAATGGGTGGAGATAGCCCGTGACAAGGGTATTGGTTCATGGATTACCAGTGCGCTTGAGAGCAACGTGGGGCTTAATGCCGTTGCCCAACTTGCCGCCGACATCTATGGCACTGGCAGCAAGGTGATGGCGCAAGGTCTCGGCACAGGCCAGCTCTTCACCGACAATATTCCCATGCCGTTGGAGGTGAGAGGGGAGAAGCTCTTTTTTAAATGAAGAGTGAAGAATGAAGAATGAAGAATGGCTGCGCAAACCGAATGCAGAGCCAAGCTTGCTTGAGCTATGCTGAGGTGCAGCCAGGCATCGACGAAGTCAATGGCTGCGCAAACCGAATGCAGAGCCAAGCTTGCTTGAGCTATGCTGAGGTGCAGCCATCCATCGACGAAGTCAATGGGCTGCGCGACAATGGGCTGCGCGACAATGGGCTGCGCGACAACTGTAGGGGATGCGGATGCCTCTGGGAGCGTGGGCGTCTCGCCCGCGGCCTGTCGAAAAAGCATATGTCTTTAACTCCCTTTAACTCCCTTAACTCCCTTTAAATATCTTAACTCCCTTAACTCCCAAAATAAAAACATGACGTCAGAAGAATTTCTTCAGCAGTGGAATGATCCCTCGAATGTTATAGAGGTGCATACCAGCGGATCCACAGGTGA
>JALFIX010000175.1 GCA_022775105.1 Prevotella sp.
TTTCTGCCGAAATCGGTGAGGTCATAAGCAAAAAGAAATGAGAATCATTAACAGTTTTAATTAAATAAATTAAGGTATATGATATTGAATATAATAATCACCGCAGCCGCCTTTATACTGGGCGGTGTTGGCGGATATCTCATTTTCAGGTATGTCCTTAAGGGAAAATACAATGAGATGGTAGAGGCTGCCGAGAAGGAAGCCGACGTGATGAAAGAGAAAAAGCTCCTTGAGGTGAAGGAGAAGTTCCTGAACAAGAAAAGCGAACTGGAGAAGGAGGTGCAGGTGCGCAACCAGCACATCCAGCAGAGCGAGAACAAGCTCAAGCAGCGCGAGATGTCGCTCAACCAGAGACAGGAGGACTTGGGCCGCCGCAAGAATGAGCTTGACAACCAGCAGGTGCGTATCGACAACGAGAAGAAACTCCTCACCATCAAGCAGGAGGAACTGGAGAAGATGCAGCTCAAGGAGCGCGAGAAGCTCGAGGAACTCTCGGGACTGAGTGCCGAGGAGGCAAAGCAGAGGTTAGTGGAGTCGATGAAGGACGAGGCCAAGACTGACGCACAGAGCTATATCAACGAGATTATGGACGAGGCCAAGCTTAACGCCAATGCCAACGCCCGCAAGATTGTCATCCAGACCATACAGCGCGTGGCCACCGAGACTGCCATTGAGAACAGTGTCAGTGTGTTCCACATCGACAACGACGAGGTCAAGGGACGCATCATCGGTCGCGAGGGACGTAATATACGTGCCTTGGAGGCAGCCACAGGAGTGGAAATCGTGGTTGACGACACTCCCGAGGCAATTGTCATCAGTGCCTTCGACCCGATACGCCGCGAGATATGCCGTCTTGCCCTCCACCAGCTTGTGGCTGACGGACGTATTCATCCCGCACGCATCGAGGAGGTTGTGCAGAAGGTGAAGAAGCAGATTGACAATGAGGTTATCGAGACCGGTAAGCGCACTGCCATTGACCTTGGTATCCACGGTCTGCATCCTGAACTGATCCGCATCGTGGGTAAGATGAAATACCGCAGCTCTTACGGTCAGAACCTGTTGCAGCACGCCCGTGAGACAGCCAACCTGTGTGCCGTGATGGCATCAGAGCTTGGACTGAATCCCAAGAAGGCCAAGCGTGCCGGACTGTTGCATGACATCGGTAAGGTGCCCGACGAGGAGAGCGAGCTGCCGCACGCACTCTATGGTGCCAAGATCGCCGAGAAATACAAGGAGAAGCCCGATATCTGCAATGCCATCGGAGCACACCACGACGAGTGCGACATGAACACGCTGCTCGCCCCGATTGTGCAGGTGTGCGACGCCATTAGCGGTGCCCGTCCCGGTGCCCGCCGCGAGATTGTGGAGGCATACATCAAGCGTCTGAACGACCTTGAGGCCATAGCCATGAGCTATCCCGGTGTGACTAAGACATACGCCATCCAGGCAGGTCGTGAACTGCGTGTAATCGTGGGTGCCGACAAGATGGACGACAAGGAGACAGAGGCACTTTCAGGCGAGATTGCCAACAAGATCCAGACCGAGATGACATATCCCGGACAGGTGAAGATCACGGTAATCCGCGAGACGAGAAGTGTCGCTTACGCAAAATAACAACAATAGATATTGATGTAGAATATGGAATACGGAGAAACTTTTGAATCGAGTATCAACAGGAGTGACTATCGCATATTGGTGGTTGACGACGTAATGAGTAACGTGCTGTTGCTCAAGATTCTGTTGACTAATGAGAAATTCCAGGTTCTCACGGCAAACAACGGTACAACTTGTCTGAAGATATGCAAGGAACAGCATCCTGACCTTGTACTGCTTGATGTGATGATGCCCGATATCAGTGGTTTTGATACAGCTGTAGAGTTGAAGAAGGATCCGGAAACGGCTGATATACCTATCATCTTCCTTACAGCCCTGAATTCTCCGTCCGACCTTGTCCATGGTTTCCAGGTGGGAGCCAACGACTTCCTCTCCAAGCCTTTCAACAAGGAAGAGCTTATCATGCGAGTGATGCACCAGATTTCGCTCGTGGCTGCCAAGCGTATCATTGTGCAGCAGAACATAGAGCTGAAGCGCACCATCAGCAACCGCGACAAGATGTACTCGGTGATTGCCCATGACCTGCGCTCGCCTATGGCAAGTATCCGCATGGTGCTTAATCTCGTCGTTCAGACGGTCAGTCCCGAGGCTATCGGGCCTGAGATGTTCTATCTGATTGACAAGGCAAACAAGGAAACGGAGGAAACCCACGACCTGCTCGACAACCTGCTGAAATGGACCAAGAGCCAGACGGGACGTCTGAAGGTGGCATTCCAGGAGTTTGAAATCAGCGACGTGGTGACCGGTGTTGCTGACATCTTCACGCTCATTGCCGAGACTAAGAAGATTAAGCTGACAACCGAATACCACGAGGAGGGACTGAAGGTGCGTGCCGACAAGGATATGCTCAACACCGTGTTGCGCAACTTCCTCAGCAACGCCATCAAGTTCAGCAACGAGGGCAGCAGCATTGAGATAGTTGTTTCAAAGAAGGATAACTTCGCCAAGGTGGGAGTGAGGGACCATGGTGTGGGTATTGCCCCCGACCGTATCGACAGCATATTCCACAAGGGTGAGACCACATACGGTACAAACAACGAGGAAGGTAGCGGACTCGGTCTGCAACTCTGCAAGGACTTCGCCGTGAAGAACGGCGGAGACGTGATGGTGGAGTCGGTATTAGGCGAGGGAAGTACGTTCTCTGTGCTGGTGCCGCTGGTTGCAGAGTAAATTAAAACACAGAGTCACTGAGTCACAGAGAAATTTGGATTAAAGAACTCTGTATCATCTAAATCCTTAAAATAGATATTCTCTGTACCTCCGTGTCTCTGTGTTTATAATTAATAGTATATAATTAAAAATAGAAAAAAGATGAAAGCATTTGTTTTTCCCGGACAGGGAGCACAGTTTGTAGGTATGGGTAAGGACCTCTACGACAACAATGAAAAGGCAAAGGAACTATTTGAAAAGGCAAACGAGATTCTCGGATACCGTATTACAGACATTATGTTCGAAGGAACTGACGAGGAACTGAAGCAGACTAAGGTTACACAGCCTGCCGTCTTCCTCCACAGCGTTATCAAGGCCATCAGCCTCGGTGATGAGTTCAAGCCTTCAATGGTAGCCGGACACTCTCTTGGCGAGTTCTCTGCCTTGGTTGCTGCCGGTGCGCTTAACTTCGAGGACGGACTCCGTCTGGTATATGCCCGTGCCATGGCAATGCAGAAGGCTTGTGAGGCTGCACCTTCAACGATGGCTGCCATCGTAGGCCTGGCTGACGAGAAGATTGAAGAGATATGTGCTGAGGTTAACAAGGAAGGTAACGTGGTTGTTCCCGCAAACTACAACTGCCCTGGTCAGTTGGTTATATCAGGTAATGTTGAGGCTATCAACGAGGCTTGCGAGAAACTGAAGGCTGCCGGCGCAAAGCGCGCTTTGCCACTGAAGGTAGGTGGCGCTTTCCATTCTCCTCTGATGCAGCCAGCCAAGGACGAACTTCAGGCCGCTATCGAGAAGACTGAGTTCTCGGCTCCGCAGTGTCCTGTATATCAGAATGTTGATGGTAAGCCTCATACAGATCCTGCCGATATCAAGCAGAACCTTATCGCACAGCTCACCAGCAGTGTACGCTGGACATCATGCGTGCAGAACATGATTGCCGACGGTGCCGACGACTTCACTGAGTGTGGTCCGGGCAAGGCTCTTCAGGGAATGATTGGCCGCATCGACAAGACTGTGGCAGTCAATGGAATATCATAATTGACAGTTATGCCAGAAAATAAGATTTTGATTTATCAACTCCTTCCGCGTCTTTACAGCAACCGCAACAAGACGCGAAAGGAGTTTGGTCTTTTAGAAGACAACGGTTGTGGCAAATTCAAGGACCTCTCGTTTGCCACTTTTAAGGACTTGTGGCAAAAGGGATTCACACATGTGTGGTTCACGGGTGTCATCCGTCATGCAACAAAGACAGACTACAGTGCCAACGGTATTCCCGTAAACCATCCTGCCATCGTTAAGGGCAATGCCGGTTCGCCATACGCCATCACCGACTACTATGATGTCGATCCCGACCTTGCTGTTGAGGTTGACCGTCGTATGATTGAGTTTGAGGCAATGGTGCAGAGGGCACACAATGCCCATCTCGGTGTCATTATCGACTTTGTGCCCAACCATGTGGCAAGGCAATATGCCTCGCAGAACAAGCCCGCGGGAGTGAAGGACCTTGGTGCCGACGACAACGTGAACAACGGTTTTGACCCGCAGAACAATTTCTACTATTGTCCCGGTTGCCAGTTCAGTCCGCAGTTCGACCTTAATGGCGGCACTGGCGAGCCTTATTGCGAGTTGCCTGCCAAGGCTACGGGTAATGACCATTTTGATGCAAGTCCCGGTGTCAACGACTGGTATGAGACAGTGAAGCTCAACTATGGTGTTGACTATTATGCCGGTGGGGTAGGGCATTTCGATCCTATACCCAACACATGGTATAAGATGCGCGATATACTGCTCTTCTGGGCAGCCAAGCATATTGAGGGCGTACGCTGTGATATGGCGGAGATGGTGCCCGTGGATTTCTGGCGTTGGGTGATTCCTGAGGTTAGGGCGCAATATCCAGACTTCCTGTTTATCGGTGAGGTGTATAATCCCTCGCTCTACAGGGAGTTTATCTCAGCGGGATTCACTTATCTGTATGACAAGGTGGGAATGTACGACACTGTGCGCGACGTGATATGCGGTCGCCGTCCGGCATCTGCAATTACAGGTGCATGGCAGGCCACCGATGACATAGCGGACAACATGCTCTACTTCCTCGAAAACCATGACGAGCAGCGCATTGCCTCCGACTTCTTTGCAGGTGACGCCCGCAAGGCCATTCCCGGATTCGTGGTGTCAGCCCTGTTCCGTGCCAATCCGTATATGCACTATTTTGCACAGGAATACGGCGAGAAGGGTATGGATAAGGAAGGATTCAGCGGCAGGGACGGTCGCACGACTATCTTCGATTACTGGAGTGTTGATACGATGTGCCGTGCTGAAGAGGGTCAGTTGACAGACGAGGAGAAGAGTCTCGCCGAGCTATATACAAAGATACTAAAGTTTGCCCGTACGGACAAGACCGTATATATGGGCAAGACCTACGACCTCATGTATGTGAATCCCCATTCAGCCACCTTCAATCCCGACCGTCAGTATGCATTCCTGCGCCGTTCAGGCCGTCAGCTCCTGTTGGTAGTGGCCAACTTCGACGATAATGCTCATGACATAGAGCTACATATACCCGCCCATGCCTTCGAGTGGCTGAAGATTCACACTACAGAGGCAGAAGGCTATGACGTTCTGACAGAAGAGAAGGTGAAAGCCTCCTTCTCACCTGAGAAGACAATCCGTCTGCATGTAGCTGCCAACGGGGCGGCAATATGGAAGTTTAAGACGGTGTAGTTTTTAGGGAAGTTAAGGAGTTAAAGGAGTTAAGGAGTTAAGGATTTAAAGGAGTTAAGCCAAATGTATTTGAGCCTGAAAACTATGCTCGAAACAAATGGCTTAACTCCTTAACTCCTTAACTTCTTAACTCCTTTAAACTACAGCCCTATCGCCATAAATACCGGGAGATGGTCGGAATATGACATGTCCTTGGTGTAATATGTGAAACCTGTCATGCGCTTGTCATGAAGGATGTAATCGATGCGCACGGGCTTGGCACCGCGGTAGGTGCTCATAAATCCCTTGCCACATTCCTTGAAACCGTCAACCATGGTTTCACCCATCATCACATTATATACGTAAGAATAAGGTACGTCGTTGAAGTCACCGCAGACGATGCACGGGAGGTTGGAATCCCTCATGTCCATTGCCACTGTATGCGCCTGGCCTGCCCTGACAATCATGCCAAGGGTGTAGTTGCCGTAGATGGCATTGATGATGGCATTGTCTTCCACCTTTATGCCTTTGTTCATGAGTTTAGCCGCCTGATGGAGGGTGCGGTTAAATCCAGTGGTCTCAAGGTGCACGTTGTATATCCTCACCTGCTTGCCGTTGACATTGATGTTAGCCCACATGGCACTATTGTTGGTGTTCTCAAACAGAATGCTCTTTTTGCCTGTGATTGGGTATCTGCTGAATATAGCCATGTCATCACGTCCTATGGCTACATAGGGGAAATAGTCCCTGTATATGTCCGTCACCTTTTTGTCGCCGCTGACATTGGTGTATTCCTGAATACAGAACACATCCACATTCTCGCGACGCATCTCGGCAAGCACGTCCTGTGCGATGAATCCCGTTGCCGAACGACCGAACATGGCAACGTTATAAGATGCCACCTTAAGTCCGTTTTCAGAACAGTTGGACCTGAACAGTCCCGGCTGGTAGATTGTGCTTATATAGGGTATGCAGCACAAAACCGTGATTACAGGTATAGGAAGAATAAACCAGTTGCGAAGAATGAGCCAATAGAGGAGCATCAGTATGTTTGCCAAGATAAGCAATGGCAGTATATACACACACATTGCTGCCGCCGCATTGCCCACAGGCGAGGAGTCTCCGCCAAACAATCCCACAATGGTGAAGATGCTGATGACAAGCTGCAGGATGAGCATCATCAGTGAGACATATCTTTTAACTGCTAATTTTCCCATATCGTTATTTTATATTATTCTTTGTGGGGGAAGTTAAATAAGCTTCTCAATAGTGTCTAACAAGTGTTCCATCTTGAACGGCTTGGAAAGAAACTCGTTGCATCCGGCATCCTTAGCCTCGTTGATGGTGTCCTCGAAGGCATAGGCACTGAGAGCCACAATGGGGGTGACGGGGTTGACCTCTTTGATGATACGAGTGGCGTCGAGACCATTCATCTCAGGCATTCTGATGTCCATAAGAATAAGGTCGGGATGTTCCTCCTCGTTCATTGTGACTGCCTCGATACCGTTTTTGGCGCGCAGAATGCGGTATCTGTTGTTGAGAACACTCTGTATGAGTTCCCAGTTGCAGTCCTCATCCTCAGCCACGAGCACTAACTTCAGCTTGCTGATATCCACGTCGCCCTTTGCCCTGAGCGTTCGCGAGATGGTGAAACAAGGTTTGGAGGTGGTGTTGTTGCCGGCGAATGAGCCGTCAAACGGCAACACGAAGGTGAAGGTTGAGCCTTCGCCAAGTTTGGATTGTACGGATATATTTCCGCCCAGTTTCTCAACGATAATCTTGCTGAGCGGGAGACCAAGGCCATAGCCGTTCTGCTGTTCGGCATCCTTGGACACGTAGGTCTGGAAGATGGAATCAATATCCTTGGGGTCGATACCCGAACCCGTGTCGGCAACCTGCATGATGATATCCTTGCCGTCCTCGGAGACTTTGTATCCGAATGTGATGCTACCGCTTATTGTGTGCTTGAGTGCATTGCTGATGAGGTTGCAATAAACCTGTGTCACGCGGTTGATGTCGGTGTTGAGTATGACAGTCTTGCTTGGCACGTTTGCCACAAGGTTGATTTGCTCGGGGCAGCGGAACTTGAATATCTGCTTGATGTTGGCACACATCTCAGTGAGGTTGGCTGGAGCCTTCTTCATCTGTATCTCACCCGCCTCAACCCTTGAGAGGTCGAGTATCTCGTTGATCAGGCTAAGCAGACGATTATTGTTGCTCTCCACGATTTCGAGCATCTTCATGCGTTCCTCGGGAGAGTCAGTCTCTGCAATTACCCTCGAAAATCCTTCGATGGCATTGAGGGGAGTTCTGATTTCATGGCTCATGTTTGCAAGGAACAAAGATTTCATACGGCTGGCTTTCTCCGCCTTCCGTATCTTAGCCTCGTATTCATTGAGCTTCAGCAAGGCTTCGTCACGTTCTCTCGTGACTTTTCTGACAAGCTTGTTTGCTTCATCAAGCTGTGCCTTGAGGATATTAATTTCTTCTTGGTACATAATTTTATGTCTCCATCAATTTGTTTCTGTTGCAAAGGTACGAAAAATAAATTAATAATTAATAATTATGAATTAAGAATTTTTCGTCTATGCCTCATTTTTAACTATTTTTTAGGCTCTTTTTGCCTTTTCCCACATTCCAGTGGAATTATTCAACAGATATGCCATACCTCTGAACACGTTTAGATTCATGAACACGAAGTAGGCGGGGATGCGTATGCCGAATGTGGCTGCCGCATAGAACAGTATCTGCAGAATCCAGATGACGGTGTAAACCGTGCCGGCTCCGGACAGTACAAGTATGGTGTTCAGCGGTATCAGCGCAAACAGGCATATCGGTGTTATCGTCCATCTGAGCACACGGTGGGACACGAATTGGAACGCCACCAACGGATGCCTGAACGGGTTCATCAGTGAGCGCAGTCGCCAGCTGCTCTGGAGTCCGCCTGCCGCTATGCGGCGCTTGCGTTTGCTCTCCTCGTGCATGTTGGCCGAGCCGTATTCCATGGCGTATGCCTGGGATGTATATGCGATTTTATATCCTTTTTTCACGATTTCCATTGAGATGACAAAGTCGTCGAGGAGTGAGTCGTCGGGGATATCCGTCATAAGCTGACGGCGTATGACGCACAGTTCGCCCGCAGCCCCCATGGCTGAGTAGAGTTCACTGTCGAGCCGTTTCAGTGTGCTCTCGTATTTCCAGTAGAGACCCTCGCCCTGTGCAGCCTCGTCGCCTTCGTTCTTTGCCATAACCTTCTTTTCGCCCGACACGCATCCCACCTTGGGATCCTGCATCAGTCGTGCAATCTCGCGTATGGCACCCGCGTTTATCATAGTGTTGGCATCGGTCATTATTACAATTTCCGTGTCAACCTCTTTAATTCCGTGCTTAAGTGCGGCAGTCTTTCCCCGTCTTTCCGGCGAATAGACCACCTTAACGTCCTCGTATTCCGCAAGCAGTTCGTTAGTGGAATCCGTTGAGCCGTCAGTCACCCACATCAGCCTTAGCCTGTTCTTTGGATAGTCAAGCTGTCGGGTGTTGTCCATTTTCTCCTTTATGATATCCTCCTCGTTATATGCACAAACCATAAGCGTCACCTCAGGCAGACATTCGTCGGGGATGTCTGCCTGAGGTTTCGCCTTGGTAAACAGTCTTTTAGCCAAGACCAGTAGATAAAGCACTATGCCGTACCCTAAATAGGTGTAAAAGACTATTGCCAAACACACCCAGAATAGTGTTGCTGTCATTTTGTTTCTATTTCTTCCTTCATGTCGATGAAGTTTCCCTTCTTGTCGTAGAACTCATACTGAAGGAAAGCCATTTTCTGATTCGATATGACATTTATGCCCATACCGTATTTCATCTGCCATTTACGTTTCAGGGATAACAGGAATCCCTGATTGATATAGGCAGCCACGTAGGGGTGTACGTGGAGATTGAATTTCTTTATTCCAATCTTGTTTACCAACCTGTCGATTTTGCTCTCCAGTTGGTCCGTAAAGAGAATACTCGATTTGATTTTGCCCTTGCCGAAGCATGTGGGGCATACTTCCTCTACGTTGACGTCCATGGCAGGCCTTACGCGCTGGCGTGTTATCTGCATGAGTCCGAACTTGCTGAGTGGCAGGATATTGTGGCGTGCACGGTCTTTCTGCATGTTCTTGCACATTCGCTCATAGAGCATCTGCCTGTCCTCCGCCAGGTTCATGTCTATGAAATCCACAATGATAATGCCTCCCATATCCCTGAGTCTCAGCTGTCTCGCAAGTTCGTCAGCTGCGCCGAGGTTCACCTCCAGTGCGTTCTGTTCCTGTCCGTTTTCCGCCTTGGTGCGGTTACCGCTGTTGACATCCACCACGTGCATCGCCTCCGTATGTTCGATGATGAGATAGGCTCCACGCTTGTAGTTCACGGTCTTGCCGAAGGCTGACTTTATCTGCTTGGTGACGTTGAAATTGTCAAAGATGGGCACTGTGCCATTATAAAGTTTGACAATCTCAGCCTTTTCCGGCGCGATAAGTCCCACGTAGTCCTTCACCTGTCCGTGTACTGTCTCGTCGTTGACATAGATGCCGTCGTAGGTGGTGTTGAATAGGTCTCTGATAAGAGCGACTGCCCTTGATGTCTCCTCGAAGGCAATCTTTGGCCTTTCCGTTGTCTTCTGAACGGTTGTGATGGCGTCCTCCCATCTCTTCAGCAGAATCTTCATCTCGGTGTCGAGTTCAGCCACTCGCTTACCTTCTGCCGATGTCCTCACAATCACGCCGAAGTTCTTCGGTTTGATGCTCTGCACCAGTTGCTTGAGCCTGGTGCGCTCTTCGCCTTTCTTGATTTTGGTGGAAACCGACACTTTGTCCTGGAAGGGCATAAGCACCATGTATCTGCCCGCGAAGCTCAGTTCGCACGTCAGTCGTGGTCCTTTGGTGGAGATAGGTTCCTTGACCACCTGCACCAGCACTTCCTGTCCCACCTTCAGGGTGTTCTGCACGCTGCCGTCCTTTTTCAGGTCGGGCAGTCGTGTTGCCTTGGCGATGGGGAAGAGTTTCTTCCTGTCGCTCATTACCTGCTTGAGGTATTTTTCGTATGAGGAATACTGTGTACCCAAATCGAGGTAGTGCAGGAATGCATCGCGTTCGTAGCCGACGTCCACGAAACACGCATTCAGTCCGGGCATCAGTTTCTTAACCTTTGCCACATAGATGTTGCCAACCGAGAAAGATGCCGAGCGCGACTCGTTCTGGTATTCCACGAGGCTCTTGTCCTCGAGCAGTGCAATCGAGATCTCCTTTGGTTGTACGTCGATGATTAGTTCGCTTGTCATTCCTTTAACATTGATAATAGGGGTACTTTTTCATACAGAAAGGGTGTGCCAAAATCCGTATGGACCTTGAGGCACACTCCCTTCATTTCTTTCTGCGAACAGCAGTGGGCAAGGATTACTTGCTCTTGTGTCTGTTCTTTCTTAATCTCTTCTTACGCTTGTGCGTAGCCATCTTGTGGCCCTTTTTCTTTTTACCGTTTGGCATTGTTCAAGATTTTTAAAATTATTACTAATGTTGATTATTTCATTTTAGCGATGAAAGACTTTGCCGGCTTGAATGCGGGGAAGTCGTGCGCCTCAATAAGAATAGTGGTATTCTTAGAGATGTTGCGCGCGGTCTTCGGGGCGCGGTGCTTAACGATAAAGCTACCGAATCCGCGAAGGAACACGTCCTCCTTGTTCACTGCCAAGCTGTTTCTTACTTCTTCCATAAACGCCTCGACTGTTGCGCTGACTTCTACCTTGCCTACGCCAGTCTTCTCTGAGATCTTTTCAATAAGTTCTGCCTTTGTCATATCTTTAATAAATAATATTATTGTTGTCTTGATTCATTGCTTCATTGTAGTCCTTTTGTAGCGATTTTTTACGCAGGTACTTTAAATCAGCTTGCAAATATACTGATTTTCAACGAGAAACGGAAATATATTTAGACTTTTTTTAGAAAAAAGTGCATTTTTCCGTGTTTTCGCCGTCAATCCGTGTCCCTACACCTTATTATATATATATAGGAGCTGTGTCAAGGTTGTATTCATGTACCCCCCACATAATCCCGTTTGTAAGTATTGTGGAATATTTTTTTAACACAAAGACACAAAGTGTTTATACGCTATAGGAAGATACAATGGGCAGCAAAGCTGCTTTTAACAAAGTCCACAAAGTATTCTAACCGTAAGGCATAGTGGCGACTTTTAAGTCGCTTGTTACCTTTATTTATAGAAAAAACCTTTGTCTCTTCGTGTCTTTGTGTTTTATAAAAAACCACATGCGACACATGAATTTCTAATTCCTTATTCCGGCAAGTGGAAACGGTAGGAGCGGTCGAATACCTCCCTCACCTTGTTTATCTCAAGGAAGGTGGTGCCTCCGCCTTCGCCGAACGAGCCGCTCAGGTAGGCTATCTGGTCGTCAAGGTCGAGGTATTCCTTTTGTCGGAGCATCCTCACTGCCGCAAGGAACAGGTTTTGGGATGAAATGTGCTCTTTCTGATATACGGGGATGACGCCATAGCTGAGGTTGAGCCATCGTTGCAGCTTCTCCTTGTAGCATATCGCGAGCACGGGATTGGGTCCGCGGAACGCTGCAAGGTTGCGGGCGGTGAGTCCGGTTGAACTGTCGGTGATGATACCCTTCACGTTCATCGTCTGGGTGGATTCGATGGCACTGTGTGCGAGGAACTCCCTCACCGAGCAGTTGGGCGTGATGGGTATGACGATGTCATTCTCCCTCATCTTGTCCTTCTCTGCCTGTTCGGCTATCTGCGACATGGTGCGCACAGCCTCTATAGGGTAGTCGCCCGACGCCGTCTCGCCGCTGAGCATCAATGCGTCGGTGCGGTAGTATATTGCGTTGGCGATGTCGGTCACCTCGGCGCGGGTGGGGCGGGGGTTGTGAATCATCGTGTGCAGCATCTGCGTGGCCACGATTACCGGTTTCTTTGCCCATACGCATTTTCTGATGATGTTGCGCTGTATGCCCGGAATACGCTCGATGGGCACCTCGATGCCAAGGTCGCCACGGGCAATCATGATGCCGTAAGACTCCTCTATAATCTCGTCTATGTTGTCAACACCCTCCTGATTTTCAATCTTTGATATAATCTTGATGTCGCTTCCGCGCTCATTGAGAATCTTCTGCACAGCCCTCACGTCGGCAGCGCTTCTCACGAACGAGTGGGCTATGAAGTCGATATCCTCGTCGATGGCAAGGTTGATGTTAGTGATGTCCTTGCCCGTGAGTGCGGGCAGGTCGATGTGAACTCCCGGTACGTTCACGCTCTTGCGCGAGCCGAGTTCACCGTCGTTCTTCACCTGTGCTATCACCGCGGGTCCGTTGATGCCGATGACCTCCATGTCGAGGGCACCGTCGTCGAAGAGGATGTGGTTGCCCACCTCCACGTCTTGGGCGAAGTTCACGTACGACACGTTGACGATGTCATGTTCCGACTCGACCTCTGGTCGTCCGAAGATTTTCACCACGTCTCCCGTTTTGTACTGGATAGGTTGTTCGCATGAGGTGGTGCGAATCTCCGGTCCCTTGGTGTCGATAAGAATACCGATGTGGTGTGACACCTTTCTTGTGTTCCTGATAATCTCCCTGATGCCTTCGGCAGAGGCGTGTGCCGTATTGATTCTCACAACGTTGACACCTGCGTCAAACAGGTCACGTATAAATTCCACACTGCATCTGCGGTCACTCACGGAAGCTACAATCTTTGTCTGTCTCATTTTTAAATATTTGTCTATGTTGTTGTAATTGAAAATTTAACTTCTGCAAGTAGCTTATTTAACACAAAGGCATAAAGAAACAAAGTGATAAAACCTTTGTCCCTTTGTGTCTTTGTGTTTTATATAAACAACATGCATTACATTATATTATTAAAACGGTTGCAAAGTTACAACTATTTTTGCACATATACAAAGTTTTATGGGTGTTTTTGCTATAAATATTAAAAAAATATGCCGATTTTGTTGGTCATTATCAGAAAATGCCGTAACTTTGCAGCCAAATTTGAAATTTAGACTATAATAAAGATATGAAACATCAGTTAAGAAGTGCCGTGTGCACTGAAGGTAGAAGGATGGCAGGAGCGAGAGCTCTCTGGGTTGCCACTGGTATGAAGCGTGAACAGTTCGGCAAGCCCATTATTGCCGTCGTCAACTCATTCACGCAGTTTGTGCCTGGTCATACCCATCTCCACGAGATTGGCCAGATTGTAAAACAGGAAATTGAAGCCATGGGCTGCTATGCGGCTGAATTCAATACCATCGCCATCGACGACGGTATTGCCATGGGACACGACGGTATGCTATATTCGCTGCCATCGCGTGACATCATTGCCGACTCGGTGGAGTACATGGTCAACGCCCACAAGGCTGATGCCATGATATGCATATCCAACTGCGACAAGGTGACTCCCGGTATGCTGATGGCTTCCATGCGTCTCAATATTCCCACCGTGTTCTGCTCAGGCGGACCGATGGAGGCTGGAAGATGGCGTGGCGAGAATGCCGACCTTATCACAGCCATGATTAAGGGTGCCGACTCTTCTGTAAGCGACGAGGACATGGCTGAGATTGAAGGATGCGCATGTCCCGGTTGCGGAAGCTGCTCGGGTATGTTCACAGCCAACTCGATGAACTCGCTCACCGAGGCTATCGGTCTCTCGCTGCCCGGCAACGGCACAATCCTTGCCACTCACGAGAACCGCATACAGCTCTTCCGCGACGCTGCACGTCAGGTGGTGAAGAACGCGATGGCATATTATGAGGACGGCGACGAGAGCGTATTGCCCAAGAGCATTGCCACACGCAAGGCCTTCCTCAACGCCATGACACTCGATATCGCCATGGGCGGAAGTACGAATACCGTGCTCCATCTCCTTGCTGTGGCACAGGAGGCTGGTGCCGACTTCAAGATGAGCGACATCGACGCACTGAGCCGCAAGGTGCCCTGCCTCTGCAAGTTGGCTCCTAACACACAGAAATACAGTGTGCAGGAGTGCGGTCGTGCCGGTGGTATCCTCGGCATCCTCAGCGAGCTTAACAAGGGCGGGCTTATCGATGGTTCGGCTATCCGCGTGGATGGCAAGACTCTCGGTGAGCAGATGGAGAAATATGACATCACCAAGGCTGAGATTGACCCGGAGGCAAACCGTATATACCAGACCGCTCCCGGAAGGAAGTTCTCAACCAAGATGGGCAGTCAGAATGCACAGTGGGGCGAGCTTGACAAAGACCGTGCCAACGGTTGCATACGTGACCTTGAGCATGCATATACCAAGGACGGCGGTCTTGCCGTGCTCTTCGGTAACATCGCCCAGGACGGTTGCGTGGTCAAGACAGCCGGAGTGGATGAGAGCCTGTGGAAGTTTGCAGGTCCTGCCAAGGTGTTCGACTCACAGGAAGATGCGTGCGAGGGAATACTCGGCGGCAAGATAAATGCAGGCGACTGTGTGGTAATCACCCACGAGGGACCGAAGGGAGGTCCCGGTATGCAGGAGATGCTTTATCCCACCTCATATATTAAGAGTATGCACTTGGGCAAGGAGTGCGCCCTCATCACCGACGGCCGTTTCTCAGGCGGTACGAGTGGTCTGAGCATCGGACACATCTCACCTGAGGCAGCCGCAGGTGGTAATATCGGAAAGATCAAGGATGGCGACATCATCGAGATAGATATCCCCAACCGCTCTATCAACGTGCGCCTCTCAGACGAAGAGCTTGCCGCCCGTCCGCAGCAGCCGCTGAAGCGCAACCGCCAGGTGAGCAAGGCCCTGAAGGCATACGCCCAGAGCGTGGCAAGTGCAGATAAGGGAGGAGTGAGGATGATATAAAAAGCCTCACCCCCGGCCCCTCTCCAAGAGAGAGGGGAGGTAATATGATTTGATGGCGGGGGGGCTAAAATGAGAGGTTGTGTATCTCAAGTTTTTTATAGTAATAATTAATATGGAATAATAATGAAAACAACTATAAATGATAATCAGGGCAAAAGCATTTCATCTCCCCTCTCTTTTGGAGAGGGGCCGGGGGAGAGGCCTGAGGGGCAGGGGGGTAAGGCTCTCATTACCGGAGCTGAAGCTCTGATGCGAGCCCTCAAGGAAGAGGGCGTGAAGACAATATTCGGATATCCCGGCGGGTCGATAATGCCGGTGTTCGATGCCCTTTATGACTATACCCGTGGCGAGAAGAAGGCATTCGACCATATCCTCGTGCGCCACGAGCAGGCTGCCACCCACGCTGCCGAGGGTTATGCAAGGGTTTCAGACGAAGTGGGTGTTTGTATTGTAACCAGCGGTCCGGGTGCCACCAACACCCTCACCGGTGTTGCCGATGCCATGATGGACTCCACGCCCATCGTGGTCATTGCAGGACAGGTGGGAGTGGGAGTGCTTGGCACTGATGCCTTCCAGGAGGTTGACCTCGTGGGTGTGGCACAGCCTATCTCCAAGTGGAGCTACCAGATTCGCCGTCCCGAAGATATAGCATGGGCTGTCAGCCGTGCTTTCTATATCGCCCGCACTGGTCGTCCAGGTCCTGTCGTTCTCGACTTCCCGAAGAACGCCCAGGTCGATAAGACCGAATGGGTGTCCACTAAGGTGGATTTCGTGCGCAGCTATGTGCCTTATCCCACGCCCGAGCAGTCTGCCATCGAGGCAGCCGCCGAACTCATCAACAACGCCAAGCGTCCGTTGGTGCTCGTGGGGCATGGTGTTGAATTGGGAGGCGCGCAGAACGAACTCGTGGAGTTTATCGAGAAGGCGGACATGCCCGCAGCCCGCACATTGCTCGGACTGTCAGCCTTGCCCACCGACCATCCCCTCAATATGGGTATGCTCGGTATGCACGGCAACTACGCCCCGAACATCAAGACCCAGGAGGCGGATGTCATTGTTGCCGTTGGTATGCGTTTCAGCGACCGCGACACCGGCACGCCTTCCACATACGCCAAGCAGGCTAAGATTATCCACTTGGATATCGACAATTCCGAGATTAACAAGTGCATAAAGTCAGACGTGGCCGTTGTCGGCGACTGCAAGATCACCTTGCCTGCCATCACCCGTCTGCTCAACAAGAACAACCACCGCGAGTGGCGCGACTCCTTCGCCGAGTATCATGCTCAGGAGGTGGAAAAGGTAATCACTCCAGCCATACATCCCACAGAAGGCCCGCTGCTCATGGGTGAGATTGTGAACGCAGTGGCAGAGGCCACCAAGGGTGATGCCGTGTTGGTGAACGATGTGGGTCAGAACCAGATGTTCTCTTGCCGCTATTTCAAGTACAACAAGAAACGCTCGGTTGTCACCAGTGGCGGTCTTGGCACTATGGGCTTTGGACTGCCAGCCGCAGTGGGTGCCACCTTTGGCGCTCCCGACCGCATGGTATGTATGTTCACAGGTGACGGCGGATTCCAGATGAACATCCAGGAACTCGGAACCATCATGGAGAACCAGTGCCCTGTGAAGGTCATTCTCATGAACAACAACTATCTCGGCAATGTGCGCCAGTGGCAGGACATGTTCTTCGGTCAGCGCAAGTCGTTCACCAAGATGCTCAATCCGCAGTACCAGCTAATCGCCGATGCCTATCATATCCCGTATGAGGTGGTCATCGACCGCAAGGACCTCCGTCCGGCAATCGAAAAAATGCTTGCCACCGACGGACCCTTCATCCTTGAGTGTGCAGTCAAGGAAGAGGACAACGTGGCTCCGATGATAGCCCCCGGTGCAAGTATCGACGAGATGATGTTGGAGATTAATATCGAAACAGAACTTGATTGTTAAGCGTATTGAGAATAACCCAATGGAAGACAAGAAATTATATACATTACTGGTATATTCGGAGAATATCGCCGGTATATTGAATCAGATAACAGCCGTGTTCACACGCCGTCAGGTAAATATCGAGAGTCTCAACGTCTCGGCGTCGAGCATCCCCGGACTCCATAAATACACCATCACGGCATGGAGCGACGAACCGCAGATAGAGAAGATTACACGTCAGATTGAGAAGAAAATCGACGTGGTGAAAGCAACGTATTACACCGACGATGAGCTGTATATCCGTGAGACGGGCTTATACAAGCTATCTACACCCATGGTGATGGAGAATCCAGAAATCTCGCGCACTGTCCGCCGCAACGATGCTTTCATCACCGAGGTGAATCCCACATACGTCATCGCAATGAAGTCGGGACGCACCGAGGAAATCATGGACCTCTACTACAAGCTCGATGCCTTCGGCTGCATCCTGCAGTACACCCGCTCAGGCCGCATCGCCGTCACCCGCAGTGCCACCGAGGAGGTGACGAAGCTGCTGGAAGAAAGAGAAAAAGGGAACTGAAAGTTTTTTTAACACAGAGACACGGAGACACAGAGTCTATATCTCTGTATCTTCTTAAAACTTAAAAATAATCTCTCTGTGTCTCCGTGTCTCTGTGTTTAAAAATACTTTGTGGTCTTTGTAAAAAGCAGCTTTGCTGCTCTCTGTATCTTCAGTCAGCGGAAAAGAACTTAGTATCTTCGTATCTTTGTGTTTAAAAAATAAAAAAACTCTGTACCTCTGTGTCTCTGTGTTTAAAAAAAATAAAAAATGGATAAAATCGGAAAATACTCTTTTATGGCGGAGCCGTTCCACTGCGACTTCTCCCAACGCCTCTTCATAGGTCATTTGGGCAACCACATGCTCAATGCCGCCGACTTCCACGCCACGGAGCGCGGATTCGGTATGGACTACCTCAATCCCATCCATAAGACCTGGGTGCTTTCGCGCCTTGCCATCGAGATGGAGGAGATGCCACGGCAATACACCAAGTTCTATGTTGAGACATGGATAGAGAGTGCAATGAGGTATTTCACCAACCGCAACTTCCGCGTATCGGGAGAGGACGGCAAGGTGTATGGCTACGGACGCAGTGTGTGGGCGATGATTGACACCGACTCCCGTCAGCCCCAGGACATACTTGCCATCCACGACGGAGCCATCAACAACTGGATTGCCGACGATGTGGAATGTCCCATAGCCAAAAGCTCAAGGGTGAAGATGGACAAGGACCTGCCCGTAGTGCGCACGATAGACACATATTATAATGATGTGGATGTCAATGGTCATATTAATTCCATCAAATACATAGAGCACGTCCTCGACCTTTTCCCCATAGAGTGGTATAAGGAGTACGACCTGAAGAGGTTGGAGATAGCATACGTGGCTGAAAGCCATTGTGGGGATAAGTTGGCGTTCAGTATGCAGGATGGTTCGGATGAATTGGAAAAGCTCATTTGCATATCAAAAGTAGCTGAAAACGACTCAAATACCATTGAAGTGTGCAGAACAATGGTAAAATTTGTAAAAAACTGATAGTAAATTTGGTTATATCACAATAATTTTATACTTTTGCACCTCGAAAAGAAAAGTTAACCCCTTGCCGTGCGCTCGAGTAGCGGATGGATGGACTGACAGGACGACTGCTTTTGGACAAGGCGGGCATGGTTCATAGGGACATTAATAACAATTTAAACATTTTAAAACAATTATGGCAGAAATGAATTTTGGTGGCGTTATCGAAACTGTAGTCACCAGCAAGGAATTCTCATTGGAGAAAGCACGTGAAGTATTGAAGAATGAAACAATCGCCGTTATCGGCTATGGTATCCAGGGTCCAGGTCAGGCTTGCAACCTGCGCGACAACGGATTCAACGTTATCGTTGGACAGCGCGAGGGCAAGACCTACGAGAAGGCTAAGGCTGACGGATGGGTACCGGGCAAGACCCTCTTCTCTATCGAGGAGGCTGCCGAGAAGGGTACTATCGTATGTATGCTTCTCTCTGATGCAGGACAGATTCAGGCTTGGCCAAAGATCAAGAAATATCTGACCCCAGGCAAGGCTCTCTATTATTCACACGGCTTTGCCATCAACTGGAGCGACCGCACAGGTGTTGTGCCTCCAGCTGACATCGACGTAATCATGGTTGCACCTAAGGGTTCGGGTACATCTCTCCGCACCATGTTCTGCGAGGGACGCGGACTCAACTGCTCTTACGCAGTTTATCAGGACGCTACCGGCAAGGCTGAGGAGAAGACCATCGCCTTCGGTATCGGTATCGGTGCTGGTTATATGTTCAAGACCACATTCCAGCGCGAGGCTACATCTGACCTCACCGGTGAGCGCGGTTCACTGATGGGTGCCATCGAGGGTCTGCTCGAGGCTCAGTACGATGTTCTCCGCGAGAACGGTCACTCTCCCTCTGAGGCTTTCAACGAGACTGTTGAGGAGCTGACACAGAGCCTTATGCCTCTCTTCGCCCAGAAGGGTATGGACTGGATGTACGCAAACTGCTCTACCACCGCTCAGCGTGGTGCATTGGATTGGGCTCCCCGCTTCCGCGACGCCATCAAGCCGGTTATGGAGTGGCTCTACTACTCAGTCAAGACAGGTAACGAGGCTCAGATTTCTATCGACAGCAACTCTAAGCCTGACTATCGCGAGGGTCTCAACAAGGAGCTTGAGGCTATGCGCAACAAGGAGATGTGGCGTGCAGCCGAGACAGTGCGCAAGTTGCGTCCAGAGAATAGCAACGACTAATTTCTCACGCCCAAATAACTTCAACGCCGGTTTCCGCAAGGAGACCGGCGTATTTCTTTTCTTTTTTTCACTTGGTAAGTGAATGCCCTATCCACTTGGTAAGTGAATGCCCTATCCACTTGGTGAGTGAATGCCCTATCCACTTGGTGAGTGGATGCCCTATCCACTTGGTAGGTGAATATTCTATCCACTTGTCAAGTGAGAATTTTGAGGCATTTGCGTCATGAACGGCGCATGCCGTCATCATTATTTCTAAACTATTATAATACATATAATATATATATAAAAATAATATATTCTCTCTACACTATATATTTATATAATTACGTGACGCAAGAGCCGTTCGTGACGCAAACGCCCCAAAAATGACGCAAAAACAACTATTTTATATGATTTAATATTTTTTTTGCGCATATATAAAATAAAAACATTAATTTTGCAGTATAATAGTAATCACTCTGTGCCTCCGCGCCTCTGTGTTCAATAAATAACAGTAACTTGAAATGATTATGCGTAAGGAAAGAATAGAGCATCTGCTGTCCGACGTGACATGCGGGATATATGAGAAGGAAACCGACGTGGCACTCGCACTGATGGCAGCACTCGCCGGGGAGAGTATCATAATGCTTGGACTGCCGGGAACGGCGAAGTCGATGGTGGCGAGACGGCTAAAGTCGTGCTTCAAGGATGCACGCGGGTTTGAGTATCTAATGTCGAGGTTTTCGACGCCCGACGAGATATTCGGTCCCATCAGTATTTCCATGCTGAAAACATCCGATAAGTATGAGAGGGTTACTGAGGGCTATCTGCCTACAGCCGACGTGGTGTTCCTCGACGAGATATGGAAGGCGGGTCCTGCCATACAGAACACCCTTCTGACCGTCATCAACGAGAAGATATTCCGCAACGGTGACCGCGAGATACGGCTTCCGCTGAAACTGCTCGTGGCGGCAAGCAACGAACTGCCCACCAAGGGCGAGGGACTTGAGGCATTGTGGGACCGCTTTGTCATACGTCTCGAAAGCCGAAGTATACGCCTTGAACAGAACTTCAAGAAGATGCTCACGGATGACGACGAGTATGCCTCGGATGTTACCGCCCGCAATCCCATATCTCAGGAGGAATACGCAGAGTGGAAAAAGGAAATCAACGAGGTGGATATTCCCGACAGCATCTTTCACGTAATCTTCTCGATCCGCCGTGCCTTGCAGGCAGTGAGGATTGACGACGACGAGCACCGCAGCGTGTATGTCAGCGACCGCAGATGGAAGAACATCGCACGTCTGCTCAAGACCTGTGCCTTCATGCACGACCGCAAGGAGGTGGGGAAGACCAACCTGCTCTTCCTGCATCATTGCCTGTGGCAGGAGCCTGAGGAGCGCAACCCCATACGTGACATCGTTGTGCGCTGTGTGTTTGACGATGAGTCATCGAAGATAGCCGACATCAAGGGCAGGATAGGGGATGACATCCGCCGCCACCGTACTAACCCGCTATTCCACGGGGCGAGTGACTATTCCACTGAGATAGACCAGCTTGCCGACAGTATTTCGGATATGGAGAGGAATGTTAGTGATAATATCTTCGTGTCGCCCGAGGAGAAGAAGTTTATCACGGGCTACCTCAAAGAAATGTACAAGGCTCTTGCCTTCCTGAGACATGACCTAATGAAACTTGAAGACTGATGGGGCAGGGTAGGGATTTCAGTAGCAGGCTGTTTCTGTTGGGAGCCGACATGATGGACAGTTCAAAGTATATCAAGTTTCTTGAACTGTTTGTCGCCACCGGACGTGTGCCTTCGCTCGACCGCCAACTCCTGCTCTCGCGTCCTTGGGAGGGAGTGGAGCAAGACCCGCTCTTCGACTTCCTCGTCTCATTGATGCAGGATAGGTGTCTTGTCCCGAAGGTGCTTTCGAGCAAGGTTCGGTCGGAGATATTCTTTACAAAGACGGGGCAGTTTGTCAACGAGTGCGTACATGACATCAAGTTTTTGCACCAACGTGCATACACCGATATCAAGCGCAGTGAGGAGGTGCAGGCGTGGAGCGCTGACGAGAGGAGGGCGATGTGGCGCAAGCTGCTCGCAGACATAGATGCGGGCTATGCGGAATACGGTTTTGACTCGGGGTTTTTTATTCGCCTGTTTTCCACGGATGACGGCTTGGAGGATGAACTCAACTGGGAGAAGCTGTCGTTGGACTGGCGCGAGGCGATGAAGACCAAGTTTCGCCTGCAGCTTGCCGCAAAACTCGAACGTCAGCGTCCAGTGTTGGTGCTGAGGATCATGAATGCACTGAAGGCATTGGATGATAAAATCGAACTTTACGGCATGACCGAGAAGGAATCGCTTAGGCTATGGGAGATGACAAACGGCACATGGAGCGAGACCGAGTTTGAGAAGAAACTCAACATCGTGCGTGCCGCTGACAAGTATCCGGAGATTGAGGAGATTGTAGAGCGAATGGGGCGCACTGCAGGCAATAACGGTTCCGACCGTCTTGCAGTGGCTGAGGGCAGCATGATGATGCTCGAACATTCCTCGGGCAGTGACATCGAGGGCATCACCGTGGGAAACGACCTCAACTCACTGCTGCCGTCGGAGCTGGCACAGTATGCCGACGACTCGATGGTGTCGCTGTTTGCATACAAGTATCTGACCAAGAACCTGCAGACCTTCCGTTATAAGTCGGAGATTACGCAACCGTCGCGCAAGTTGAGTTTTGTGCGTGCCGCACGCAAGGGACCGATGATAGTGTGCATTGACACATCCGCGAGCATGTACGGACTGCCGCAGCAGATAGAACAGTCGTTGCTTGGACGTATAGAAATCAAGGCAGAAGAGCTTGACCGTGCTTGTTTTCTCATTGATTTCTCTGTGAGTGTAAGGACGATTGACCTGCGTGAGCGCAGGAAACGGAACCGTGAGGCGCGCCTTGGCAAGAAGCGCGACGACTATAACTTTGCGCCCGACCATGTGCCCTTCATAGGTGGCGGCACGAGTTCGCGAAAGCTCCTCGCCACTCTTTTCGCCACTCTCGACAACGAGGGCGACAGTTATGTCAATGCCGATGTGCTCATAATCAGCGATTTCCTTATGCCGATAGATGACGGCATCATCCCCGACCGCATACGCAAATACCGGCAAACCGGCACCCGCTTCTATGCCCTCCACATTACCACCGACGGCCAGGATGACACCCCCTGGACCAAGCTCTTTGACAAGGTATTCACCATAAGGTATCGCCAGGCGAGGAGATATTAAATGAAGAATGTATATGGAAAACAGAATAATCATTGCGTGATTTTGAACAAGGGTTTTACGGGGGAAATGACTAACTTTGCACCCAAAAATACAGTGATTATGACAAATAAGGTATTATATTTGATTACGTTGCTGCTGCTTGGAGGCTGTGGCAACAAAAAAACGGTTGGTGAGCAGTTGAGACCGGTGAATGTAACTGAGGTAAAGGCTGCCAACGGAGGTGAGACGTTGTCATTCCCCGGACAGATACGGTCGGCGGAGGAAGTGAACGTGTCGTTCCGTATCAGTGGACCGATAACAAGCGTGAAGGTCAAGGAAGGCGACTATGTGAGCAAGGGGCAGACCATCGCCACAATGGACAGCAGAGACTATCAGTTGCAGTTGGCTGCCACTCAGGCGGAGTATGACCGCATAAAGGCTGATGCAGAGAGAGTTATTGGAATGTATAAGGAGGGAACGACCACGGCGCAGAACTACGACCAGGCACGGTATGGCCTGAAGCAGATAACCCAGAAATTAGACAATCACCGTAATCAGTTGGCTGACACGAAACTCGTGGCCCCGGTGGCGGGATATGTCAAGGAGAGACTGCACGAGGCAGGCGAGACTGTCAGTGCGGGA